>NZ_JBQKFF010000003.1:0-151744 GCF_052119445.1 Anaerofustis sp. LCP19S3_F7
CAAGTATATATATTATTTATAAATAAGTTTTTTTAAGAATATCTTATTTTTAAGCTACTTATATTTTAAATAAGATTTGTTTAAAATATAATGAATAATTAAAAAAAAAGGAAGTTTGTCATGATTAGGCTAAATTTAAAGTATTTACTACAAAAAGAAAACAAAACAAGATATTGGTTAATGAAGCAGTTAAACAGTAACTATACAACTGTAAACAAACTCGTTGAAAACGAGACTACAAAAATTACTTTCGATATGCTTGAAAGATTGTTAAAAGTATTTGACTGCAAAATTGAAGATTTGTTAATCGATGATGAAGAAAACAAAAACGAATAAAAAACTCCTTATGGAGTTTTTTTATTTACTGTAAGATATCAATATCTTTTAAAAATCGTTTAAACATGCTATAATAAACCATCAAAACATATATGAGGAAAGAATATGAAAGATTTAAAAAAATATTTATTTGAAAATATTTTACCTTACGTAGAAAAACCATCAAGATATATCGGAGATGAATTTAACAGCGAAAAGCCAAAGGAAAATCCTGTGGTTAGATTTGCTTTTTGTTTCCCTGATATATATGAAATAGGAATGTCACATCTTGGAATGAAAATACTTTATGAAGTATTAAATAATATGGATGATGTAATGTGTGAAAGAGTATTTGCTCCAAACATGGACATGGTTAACCTTATGAGAGAACACAACTTCCCATTATATACTTTGGAAAGTTTCTCAAAAGTATCAGACTGTGATTTTGTAGGTTTTACAATACAATTTGAAATGTGCCTTACAACAGTTCTTTTAATGCTTGACCTTGCAGGAATTCCATTCCTTGCAAAAGACAGAACTGAAGATGATCCTCTTGTTGTTTGCGGAGGTCCCTGCACATGTAATCCAGAACCATTTGCAGACTTTTTTGATTTGATGATGCTTGGAGAAGGAGAAGAAGTATTACCTCACTTAATGGAATTATATAAGAATTCTTCTTCAAAAAAAGAATTTCTTATAAAAGCCAGTGAAGTTACGGGAGTATATATTCCAAACATTGAAGAAATAAAACAAGAAAAAGTAGAAAAATCTATTATTGAAAGTATGAACAACGTATACACAATAAAAAAGCCGGTTGTTCCATACACTCCGGCAGTACATGACAGAATAACACTTGAAGTAATGCGTGGATGTTTCAGAGGATGTAGATTTTGCCAAGCAGGAATGATATACCGTCCCGTAAGACAAAAATCTCTAGAAAACTTACAAAAAGAAGCAAAAGCTTTAATAGAAAATACAGGGTATGAAGAAATGTCTCTTTCAAGCCTTAGCACAACAGACCATTTTCATTGTATGGATTTAATAAAACATCTTGTTTCAACTTATAAAGATAAGAAAGTAAATATTTCTCTTCCATCTCTTAGAATGGATCAATTCTCTCTTGAATTATCTGAAGAACTTGGAAATCAAAAGAAAGGTTCTCTTACTTTTGCCCCTGAAGCAGGCAGCCAAAGAATGAGAAATATAATAAATAAAAACTTAACCGAAGAAGAAATCTTATCAACAATAAAACAAGTATTTGAAACAGGATACTCAAAAATAAAACTTTATTTTATGATAGGCCTACCATACGAAACAGACGAAGATATAAAAGGTATTGCAGACCTTGCACAAAAAATAATTGATGTATATTACAGCATAGATAAAAAGAAAAGAGCAAAACCATTTAAACTTACGGTAAGCACATCGTGTTTTGTTCCAAAACCTTTTACGGCATTTCAATGGTTCCCTCAAAATACAATGGAAGAATTTCACAGAAAACAACAATATCTAAAATCTGTAATGCCAAAGCAGGTAACATATAATTACCATGACAGCAAACTTTCAATGCTTGAAGCAGTGCTTGCAAAGGGAGACAGGAGCTTGTCACAGGCCATAATAAACGCATATAATAACGGATGTGTATTTGACTCATGGTTTGATCATTTCAACTATGAAGGCTGGATAAAAGCCTTAAAAGATATGGGAATAGATGCACAGGAATATGCATCAAGAAAGCTTAGTTATGAAGATGAACTTCCTTGGGATAAATTCGATTATCATGTAGATAAAGAATTCTTAATAAGGGAAAATGAAAAAGCAAAAAAAGAAACCACAACCCCGCCTTGTCATAAACAATGTTCGGCTTGTGGAATAAGCAAAGCATATGGGAGGTGTAAATTTGAAGTATAGACTTAAATATATAAAAGTAGATAATCTCGTTTTTATATCTCATCTTGATATACTAAATGTAGTACAAAGAGCATTTAGAAGAGCAGGAATGGATCTTGAACATTCAAAAGGTTTTAACCCTCATCCAAAAGTACACTTTGCCCCACCGCTGCCTTTATTTACGTCTTCTAAGGGAGAATATATGGATGTTGAAACTAAAGAAGATTATGAAACTAATGAACTAATGGAAAGATTAAACAATGCTCTTCCTGATAATCTTCAAATAATAAAGGCAGAAAAACTTGAAGAAGGTTCAAAAACACTCGGGAAAGTTCTTGACAGTGCCATATATCAAATAAAAATATATATAAGTGAAGCAAATAATAATCTTGATGATAAAATAAATGACTTTATAAAAAATTCCAGTGAATTAAATATAACAAAAATAAATAAAAAAGGAAGAGAAGTAACAAGAGACATAAAACCAAATATATTTGATTTTACATGTGAACAAGAAAATAATGTATTAATTATAAACACTACTCTTTCTTTAAGAATAAATGAAATTTTATCACCAAATGATTTATTAAAACTTTTAAGAGAAAACTTTGAAGAAATCGAAAAAGCAAACAAAGTAAAGTTGGAAAAAAAAGATACAATACTATTTCCAAACTAAAATATGTATGCTATAATAAATTGAATATGTGAAAAATAATAGGTTACAAAATATATGGAGGTATATAATTTATGATTTCAGCAGGCGATTTTAGAAATGGTGTAACATTTGAAATGGACGGAGACGTATTTACAATTGTTCAATTTCAACATGTAAAACCAGGAAAAGGAAGCGCTTTCGTAAGAGCAAAAATAAAAAACATTAAAACAGGTTCAACTGTAGAAAAAACATTCTCACCAAACGAAAAATATCCAAAAGCAGAAATTACAACAAAAGAAATGCAATATTTATACAACGATGGTGAATTATACTATTTCATGGATGGTGAAACTTTTGACCAAATTCCACTTAACTACGACCAAGTAGCAGATGCTATTATCTACTTAAAAGAAAATGATAATGCTACAATCAGATTCCATGCGGGAGAAGCTTTCAGCGTGGCACCTCCATTATTTGTTGAATTAGAAATAACTCAAACAGAACCTGGTTTTAAAGGTGATACAGCTCAAGGTGCAACAAAACCTGCAACTGTAGAAACAGGCGCTCAAGTTAACGTTCCTTTATTCGTTGAAGAAGGAGATATCATCAGAATCGATACAAGAACTGGTGAATACATGGAAAGAGTTAAATAGTAAAAAATATAAGACCGCAATATGCGGTCTTTTTTAATTAAAGAAATTACCATTTAAAGATAATAAAAAACAATTTACTTGATTTTATAGACCTTTTTAGATATTATTAATAAGTAAATAATTAGGAGTGGTATCGAAGTGGTCATAACGGGATTGATTGGAAATCAATTGTACTCTTATCGGGGTACCGTGGGTTCGAATCCCACCCACTCCGCCATAATTTATAAGCCTTAGGGCTTTTTTTATTTATCATAAAAACATAAGAAAAGACTGTTAAGAATTCTTAACAGTCTTTTTTATTTTTATAAATATATAAACTTTCTATTGCCATTAAAGATATTATAAACAAAGTAACATAAGCTATAACATTATTCTCATCTGATGTATTAACAGAAGAAGCTGTTGTTTTATCGTTTCTATCACCGTTTGAGATAATATAATCAGGGTCTTCGTATCCACAAACACTGCATTTTCCGTTTACATAATTATGAGCTTCAAATACAGCAGTAATTATAACATCACTATTTGGCATTGTAAATGTAGTTTCTACTGCATTTATATTTAAAAAAACAATATCGTTTCCTCTCGTTATGCCCCATGAAGTAAAATGTCCGTTCTTATTATTATCATTTGCTTTTATGCTTACTATTTCACCTTCTCCAAAATTACCGCTTTCACTTCCATTTTCAACGGTTAATTTATATATTCCTTTGATTATATCTTTATAATTGATCCAGTCATTTGAGCTTTTATATTCTTCAACCAAAGCAGAAGGAACATAAATAACAGAAAGACTATTACAATTATAAAAATATCATCTCCAATAGATACAGGAGTTTCACTCAATAAATAAACCTTTTTAAGCAAAGTACAATTTTCAAATGCATATCTTTCTATTGATGTAACATTCTTTGGAATTGTTATTTCACTTAAAGAACTACATCCATCAAAAGTATATTTACTAATTGATGTAACTCCATCCGGTATGTTTATCTTTGTTAATGAATAGCAATTTTTAAATGCAAATGTACCTATTGATGTTACACTATCTGGTATATTTATTTCTTCTAGTGCTTCGCATGATTGAAATGCATAATCGCCTATTTTCGTTACATTACCTAAAATGTTTACTTTACTTAAGGCTTTACACTCAAAAAATGCATAATTACTAATAGAGGTTACCCCCTTAGGTTAGGTATTGTTATTTCATTTAATAAGATACACCCTTGAAATGCACTTTTCTCAATAGACGTTATATTATCAGGTATAGTTATTTTATTAAGCCCCGTACAAGAATGAAAAACTCCTTCACCAATTAATGTTATACTACTAGGGATACTTACTTCTGTTAGCCTGATACAATTATAAAACGCCCAATCGCTAATTGATACAATCCTATATTCTTCTCCTGAAACATCCTTTATTTCTCCTGTTAAATCAATAGTAGTAAAACTTCCATTTTCATTATTCCCAATTGTAAGCTCGTTGCCATTTGCCGTTACATTGTTTATTACTGTACCTTCTTCATTTGTTAAAGTTGCAGCCTGTTCATCATAAATCTAGTCTCCTGAAGCAGCAAAACTCTCCCTTGGAATAAATACAAAAGCAAAACATAAGACAAACATAAATAAATATTTGAGAATTTTCTTTTTCATGGCTTTCTCCTTAAATTTTAACGTTATAATTATTTTATCATGTTTAGTACTTATTTGTATATTACCCATTTTTTGCCAAAAATGGGTAATAATAACTATATAACTTTTCTTAATTTAATTATTATTTCTTCATTTATTAAATAAGTTTAAAAACAAAACTTATTTCTACAAAAAAAGAGCTTATAATAAGCTCTTTTTTATTGTTTTTTTCTTCTGTTAAATTCTTTTAAAGGAATAGTACTTCCGTCTTCTCTTTCAACAACAATATTATCAACGGTATTTTTGAAATTTCTTCTAATATTACCAAGATAAATTTTATATAGTTCTTGTTGTTCTTTTAATTCTTCATCTGTAAGTCCAACAGTTTTCTTCTTTTTTGCAAGTTCGTTTATTCTATCAATTTGTTTTTTATCCATTATTCTTCCTCATCAACAACTTCAATGCCTAGTTCTTCAAGTTGTTCTTCACTTACGATACTTGGAGCATCTGACATTAAACAAGAGTGGTTTTGAGTTTTAGGGAATGCAATAACGTCTCTTATGTTTTCTGTTCCAACTAAAAGCATGATCATTCTGTCTAAACCAAATGCTAAACCACCATGTGGAGGTGTTCCGTATTTTAAAGCTTTTAACAAGAAACCGAATTTATTTTCAGCTTCTTCATCAGAGAAACCAAGAACATTGAATACTCTTTGTTGTACATCGCCTGAATGAATTCTGATACTTCCTCCACCCATTTCAACTCCATTTACTACAAGATCATAAGCTTTTGCTCTTACACTTGCAGGATCACTTTCAAGTTTATCAAGATCTTCATCCATTGGAGCAGTGAAAGGATGATGCATTGCTTTAAATCTCTTTTCATTTTCATCATATTCAAACATTGGGAAGTTTGTAACCCATAAGAAATTAAAGCCTTCATCCATTTTAATATCTGCTTTTTTAGCAATATGAAGTCTTAAGTTTCCTAAAGAATCGTAAACAACCTTATTTTTATCTGCAACGATAAATACGATATCTCCGTTTTCTGCTTTAGCTCTTTCTAAAATACCATTTGTTTCTTCTTCACTTAAGAATTTTGTAATTTGAGATTTAATTGAACCGTCTTCATTTACAGCAATCCAAGCAAGACCTTTTGCACCATATGTTTTAACATAATCAACTAATGCGTCAATATCTCTTCTAGAGAAGAAACTTGCAAGACCTTTTGCGTTTATTGCTCTTACGCTTCCGCCGTTTTTGATTGGACCTGCAAATACATTAAATTTACAATCTTTTAAAATATCACTTAAATCAAAAAGTTCCATTCCAAATCTTGTATCAGGTTTATCAGAACCAAATCTATCCATTGCTTCTTGATATTCCATTCTCATAATAGGAGTTTCAATATCATAATCAATGATTTCTTTGAAAATCTTTTTAACAAGTCTTTCATTTACGTCAATAACATCATCAACATCAACAAAACTCATTTCAAGGTCAATTTGAGTAAATTCAGGTTGTCTGTCTTGTCTTAAGTCTTCATCCCTGAAACATTTTACTATTTGATAATATCTATCCATTCCAGCAATCATTAAAATTTGTTTAAATAATTGTGGTGATTGTGGAAGTCCAAAGAATTTTCCTTTTCTTACTCTACTTGGAACAAGGAAGTCTCTGGCACCTTCAGGTGTAGGTTTTCCAAGGAATGGAGTTTCAATTTCTAAAAATCCTTCACTATCTAAGAAGTTTCTTACAATAGAACATGTTTTTGCTCTTGTAATAAGATTATTTTTAATACCTTCTTTTCTAAGGTCTAAGAATCTATATTCAAGTCTTGTTGACTCGTTTGCATTATCTGTTTCATCGATATAAATAGGTGGTGTATTTGCTGTATCAAGAACTTCCATTGTATCAAGTTTAAGTTCAAGTTCACCTGTTTCAATATTTGGGTTGAAGTTTTCTTCATCTCTTAAAACAACTTCACCTGTTACTTTAAGTACATATTCATTTCTAATGTGTTCTGCTTTTTCAAATACTTCTTTATTAAGTTCACTGTTTGCAACTAATTGCATAATACCGCTTCTGTCTCTTAAATGAATGAAAATAACCCCGCCAAGGTCTCTTCTTCTTTGTACCCAACCTGCAAGGGTAACTGTTTTTCCTAAATCTTCTTTTGTTATTTCTGCACACATGCATGTTCTATAACTTGTTTTTCTCTTCATCTTACTCTCCTAATTTTTCTTTTATATATTCAAATAAATTTTCTATATTAACTTCTTCTTGTTCTTTCGAGCGCATATCTCTTAGAGTATAAACTCCTTTTTGAAGTTCATCTTCACCTAAAATTGCAGTATATTTTGTATTAACTTTATTTGCATATTTCATTTGAGCCTTTAAGCTTCTATCCATAACATCGATACTTGCTTTAATACCGCTATCTGTAAGTTTCTTAAATGTCTTAAAAGCAACTTTTGAAGCTTCTTTTCCAACAGGAGCCAAATATACATCAATCTCATCATCTTCTAAGTCATTTAAAAGTCCTTGTTCTTCCATAATAAGCATTAATCTTTCAAGTCCAAGTCCAAACCCAACTCCAGGAGTATCAGAACCGCCTATCATCTTAACAAGACCGTTATATCTTCCTCCGCCACATACTGTTCCTTGTGAGCCTAAGTCAGTAGAAACAAACTCAAAAGCCGTTTGTGTATAATAATCAAGTCCTCTTACTATTTTAGGATCTACAACAAACTCAATTTCAGCATTTGTAAGATAATCTTTTACACTTTCAAAATGTTCATTACATTCTTCACATAAATAATCAACCATTAAAGGTGCATCTTTAAGAAGTGTTTTACAATGTTCGTTTTTACAGTCTAAAATTCTCATTGGATTTTTATTAAGTCTATCTCTACAGTCTTCGCAAAGTTCATTTTCAAATGGTTGTACATATTCTTTTAACTTTTCATAATATGCGCTTCTGCATTTTGGACAGCCTACACTGTTTATTCTAAGTTGTAAGCCTTTTATTCCAAGTTTTTTAAATAAAGTGCTTACAAGCATTATTACTTCTGCATCCATACTTGCAGAATATGAACCTATTGCTTCAATACCAAATTGATGGAATTGTCTTTGTCTTCCTTTTTGTGGTCTTTCACTTCTAAAACATGATGTAATATAATATAGTTTAGTAGGTGTAATTCCACTTGACATACCATGTTCAATATAAGCTCTTATTACTGAGCTTGTTCCTTCCGGTTTAAGAGCAAATACATCTTTACCTCTGTGATTTAGAGTGTACATCTCTTTACTTACAATATCTGTACTTTCTCCTACCCCTCTGTCAAAAAGTGCATAATGCTCAAAATCAGGCACTCTGATTTGCTTATAGTTAAATGTTTTGCATATTTCTTTTATTTTACCTTCAACCATTTCCCAAGCTTTTACTTCATCAGGTAAAAGGTCTCTTGTTCCTTTAGGTGCAAATATTTTACTTCCCATTTTATTTCCCTTTCTATATAAAATAAGCCCCTGACATAAAAATTATGTCAGGGACGAGAATTCATTTCCCGCGGTGCCACCCCTATTGGTATAATACCCGCTTTTTATTAAATTGTTAAGCGTATGTGTAAGTTGTTTTTCAAAGTAACAGAGCATAAAAAATGCTTCCAGTCACGGCATTTTCTCCCTGATATGATGTTAAATCTACTCTTCTTACCACTTATAATCAAGTATTTTTATTATAGTTTTATTAAGCCCTATTGTCAACAAATAAGAATAAAATTATAGAGTTATTTTTTATTTATATTTAAAATTAAAAATTTTACTTGTAAATAAATCCTTTTAATAAATTAAATTATTTTGATCTGATGTATTAACAGAAGAATTATTTTGTGTAGTTTCACTTGTATCAGAACTTACAATATCATTATTCTTATCATCATCTTTTGTTGGAACATAATTAGGGTCTTCATACCCGCAAACACTACATTTTCCATTAACATAATCATGTGCTTCAAAATTTGCCAATACAGTCGTGTCATAGTTAGGCATTGTAATAGTTGTTTCTCTTGCATTTTCATTTGCAATAATACTATTTACTATTACTTTTAGGAGAAGCAAATACACTCCAAGATGAAAAATGTTCTTTTTCATTATCTTCATTTGCTTTTATTGTTACAATTTCTCCATCTCCATAATTTCCGCTACCTGTTCCATTTTGAACTGTTAATTTTGTTTTTATGTAATCTACACTATCTATGTATTTAGACCACATAGGATCATTTTTATATTTTTCTAAATTACTATATGGAATATAAATTTTTGCTTCATTAAAAGAACCTAGTATTTCATCTACAATAAAAGGTGGATTTTCACTTAATAAATAAACAGCTTTAAGAGAATCACATGAAGAAAAGATATCTATACCCATATTTGTTACACTTGCAGGAATAGTTATTTCTTCTAATGAATCACAATAAGTAAAAGCACACATTTTTCTATTGTGGTCAAATTATCAGACAAAATAACTGTAGATAATGAACTACATCCAGAAAATGTCCATTCTCTAAGTATTGTTATATTATCTGGTATTGTTATTTTTTCTAATGATGCACAAAATTTAAAAGCTCCATCCCCAATGGATGTTAAGCTATTAGGCAAATTTATTTTATTTAACTTTTCACAATTATAAAATGCACTACCACCAATTGAATTTATACTTTCAGGTAAAACCATCTCTTCCAATAAACGATAATTAAAAAAAGAATTTTCTCCTATTTCTAAAATTTCATATTCTTTTTCAGGATTAGAAGCATCTGTTATTTTTCCCGATAAATCAATGCTAGAAACAGTTTTTAAATTATCATTAAAACGATTATCACCTATTGTAAGCATTCCTTCATTTTCTGTTACATTTTATATTACTACTGACGAATCTTCACTATTTATTAATGTTCCATTTTCATATTTCCAATCATTAGTTGCCGCAAAACTTTGCGTAGGCATAAAAAGAAATATAAATAAACTATTATTTCAATTTATTATAACAAAAAATTATACATTTTTTTATTTAAAATTAAACAATTTTATTTAAACGTTTAAATAAATATATGATATAATATAGAAAATAAACTAAGGGGAAAATTATTATGCCAGAAGTAAACGAAATTTTAGTATGTACATTTGCAGCAGAATGCCCTATTCCTGCGGATGTATAAGAATTACTTGTAGAATGAGAACAACCTGTAGCGGCATATAAAACAATAAGAGACAGTGCTGTTTTTACAACAAAAAGGCTTATTGTAAGAGATGCTCAAGGACTTAAAGGGAAAAAAGTAGAAATATATTCTCTTCCTTATACATCAATAGACATGTGGAGCACAGAAAATGCAGGCGGATTTTTAGATATGAATGCTGAAGTAGAATTATGGACAAAAGTCGGACATATTAAAGTTAATTTAAAAAAAGGTGTGGACATAAGAAAATTTGACAAATTAATATCAAATGCAGTTCTAAAATAAATTTTTTTATGTTTATTGACAATATTTTATTATAATGATAATATTTAATAAAATAATAAATAGCAGGGGAGCTTACGCGTAGGCTGAGAAAAAAAACGATCGAATTTTGACCCTTAACTTCGTATGGATAATGCCATGATATGTATGCTAATAATATTGTTAATTTTAAGCTTATCCATTTGGATAAGCTTTTTTATAAAAGGAGAAAACAAATGAATTACACAACACAAATGGATGCGGCAAAAAAAGGTATCATAACAAAAGAAATGGAAATCGTCGCAAAAAAAGAACATATGGATATTAACAAATTAGTTAAGCTTGTTGCTGAAGGAAAAGTTATAATTCCATGCAACAAAAACCACAAATGCATTGATCCAAACGGAGTAGGCTCTATGCTTACAACAAAAATTAATGTAAATCTTGGAGTATCAAGAGACTTTAAAGATATGGATCTTGAAGTTGAAAAAGTAAACAATGCTGTAAAAATGGGTGCAGAATCAATCATGGACTTATCTTCTTATGGAGATACAAGAAAATTCAGAAGAAGACTTACAAGTGAATGCCCTGCAATGATAGGTACAGTTCCAATTTATGATGCGGTTGTATACTATCATAAACCTCTTATAAAAATTACTGCAAAAGAATGGCTTGATATTGTAAGAATGCATGCAGAAGACGGTGTTGACTTTATGACAATACACTGCGGAATTAATAAAGAAACAATAACTAAATTTAAAAGAAACAAAAGACTTACAAATATCGTATCAAGAGGTGGTTCAATCATCTTTGCATGGATGGAAATGACAGGAGAAGAAAACCCATTCTATGAATATTATGATGAAGTTTTAGATATTTGTAGAGAATATGATGTAACTATGAGTCTTGGTGATGCTTGCCGTCCAGGTTCAATAGCAGATGGAACAGACGCAGCTCAAATCGAAGAACTTATAACTCTTGGAGAACTTACAAAAAGAGCATGGGAAAAAGATGTTCAAGTAATGATTGAAGGTCCTGGACATATGCCTCTAAATCAAATAGCAGCAAATATGGAGATACAAAAAACACTTTGTCACGGTGCACCTTTCTATGTACTTGGACCTATAGTAACCGACATAGCTCCTGGATATGACCATATAACATCTGCTATAGGTGGTGCAATAGCTGCTACATACGGAGCAAGTTTCCTTTGCTATGTAACACCTGCAGAACATTTAAGACTTCCTAACTTGGATGATGTTAAAGAAGGAATAATCGCAACAAAAATCGCAGCTCATGCTGCTGATATTGCAAAAGGAATTCCTCATGCAGCTGACTGGGATAACGAAATGAGTACAGCAAGAAAGAAACTTGATTGGGAGAAAATGTTTGAACTTTGTATAGATCCTGAAAAAGCAAGAAGATATAGAGAAGAATCAAAACCGGAAAAAGAAGATACATGTTCAATGTGCGGTAACTTCTGTGCTGTAAAAAATACAAACAGAATTTTGGAAGGCGAAATCGTAAGTATCTTTGATGAATAAAATAAAAAAGACAGTTTAAAAACTGTCTTTTTTTATTTGGCTTTTCTTTTTACATATACTAATAAACCTAAAATACAAACGCTGGCAGAACAAAGAATTGCACTCCATAAGAACAGTTGACTATTGTCACTTGTTTGAGGATTTAATGTTGTATCATTTGTTTCATTGAAATTATCATCAACAGATCCAGTATTGGATGATACATTTTTATCATTATACCCTAAAGCATATGTTGAAAATTTAGAAGTACTAAATGTAATTACATCATCTTTTGTTATAGAATCCAACTTTTCAGCAACCCCATCATGTATACGAACAATAAAGAATTCTCTACCTTCTTTAATTAATTTTTGAGGAATGACAATATTGAAATCTGTAGATTTATTTAAACTATTAATCTTTCCAATTATTTCATCATCTGCTCTTATTACAATTGAAAAATCAAAATATTGTTCAATTACTTCTTTTCCTTCTAACGTACCTTTAATTAACTCTTTTTCATCATATGAAACATTATTTTTTTATCAATTACTACGTCAACAGAAATATCTGCTCCATCAGCTATTGCATTTTCTAATTTTACAATAGTATCTTTATCTACAGAAGTAATCTTATCCAAATTACCATTTTCAATATTATTTATAATATCTGAAATTTCATCTAATACAATATTTACATCACTTTTATCTATTCCAACTTGAATACTTTGAGATGGTTTAGAAGTATCTATAGAAGGAGTTTCTATTTGTATTTTTTCATTACATATACTGCAAACTCTATCTACATAAGAATGACCTGTAGCTGGTATTATAACTTCACTTTTGGTTACTTCTTCTGTACAATTTTTGTCTAAGAAATATTTATCTAAAGCTTCTACATACCAATATTCTCTATTTCCATCTTGTGTGCAACTAGCAACTTTTTCTGAAACTTGTTGTACACCATATACATTATAATTATTACCATCTTTAAAAGAAATTTTCTGCTAAAAAGTTTTTTGCTGGATTTTCAGTTAAACTATTTGAAGGATCAAAATTTTCAAATGTTCCACCTTTAACTGCGATTGTGGCATTTGAATTATCAATAAGGTTTAGATGCCAGTATGTTCCACTATACTTTACATCTGCTTTAAATGTTCCTCCATTTATTATAACATAAGAATCACTACCTGCTTGTACACATGTAAGTCCTGCATGATATACATTATCTTCAAGAATAACTTTGCTGCTTCCATCTATTCTTATAGCATAACCTAAAGAGTAATTACTATTCATATATCCACTATTGTCATCTGAATTATATGTTATTGTACCATTACCTTTTATTGTTACATCCGCATTACCAGATATATCAATAAGACCTGCATCCTTAGTATCTTTAATCGCACCATAAGTTAATGTATAACCATTTAAATCTAATATAACATTATTATCTATATTTAAAGATTTACATAATGTTATATCATTACTTAATACAACTTCTCCACCATTTTTAACAGCATCTATCAATTCATCTTGTGTCGATACACTCGTTGCAGCAAAAACATTACAAGGCAATATTGATAATACCATTAATATTACAGTAAAGATTGAAAAAAGTTTTTTCTTTAACATAAATTTCTTCTATTAATCCTTAAAAATGTTTTATAAATTATATAATAATAACAAAAAAAGCAGAAAACTGCTTTTTTTGTTAAAATTTTAAACTTTATTTAAAATTGATATTTTTATAAACTTCTTTTTTTATTATAAATAACTGTTCCTCCGAAGCCAACTAGGCCTACACAAAGGATAGCAACCCATAATACAATATTATTTTCATCTGATGTTTTTGGGCTTAATGTTTCATTTGCATTTGTATTATCATCAACATCACCTGATCCTGTGCTATCAGAGATAACAGGGATTTCAACTGCAGCTAATTTATATCCGCAAACAGTACATTCTTGATGTTTTGAACCTTTTTCAGTAGTAGTTGCTTCTTTATCAATTACCCATTTATATGTATGAGCTGCAAATTCTGTTTTTTCATCACAACCATTACACTCTTTCCAGTGATTTGTTTCATCATTTTTCCATTCATTTGAATATTCATGTTCATGAATTACATAATTACCATCAGAATCTTGAACAAGTCCTGCATTTTCTGGATTTTCAAAAGTAACATTTGCTTTTTCATCTTCTCCTACAGTTGGATAAATTGCCAATGGAACAAAATCTTCAATATCAGATTGTAAAGTTACATCTTCAACAAAGCTTACTGTTACATCTGTTTTTGCTGAATTTTCAACAACGATTCCAGCAGGATTTGTTCCTTCAAATGTTACGTTAGAACCTGCTACAAAAGAAAGATGACCTTCTACAAAACTACCACCTATACTTCTGCTATCAACATTAACTGCATACCAAGAAGTATTACCAGTAATTAATTTAAAACTTCCATCTACAGTTACATTTGAAGCTCCTACAATTAGAGGTGCACCACCAAGAGTAGCATTAGCACCATTAAGAGTTAAATCAGAAAGAGCTACATTTTGAGCATTCCACACATTTAATGTATGGTTGTTCTTTTCCCCTGCAACTAAAGAACCATTTTTAACACTTACATTATTAGCTGTTATATCTATTAAGTGAGCAGAATTACCACTACCTGTAAAAGAATCTGAACCAGAAATTTCTTTACCGGCTAAATCAAGAGTAACACCTTCTACATTAATTGTTAACATAGATTCTAATTCTACATTTTCAAGTAATGTAATTGTTTCATCTGCCTTTACAGCTGCAACAGCATCTTCTAAAGTTGCATAAGTAGTTTCCCCAATTTGGGCTTCATCTCCTTCAGCAGCAAAACACCTGAAGGTAAGATTGTCATTACCATTAAAATGGCAACAAATACAGAAAAAATTTTTTTCTTTAACATTTAAACATCCTCCCTTTTATTTATCGGGAAGACTTTCTGCACCTCTTCCAGTATTAATACCTTTATCTATATCAAAAGGTATCTTTTTGTAACTAGTAAAAAATATTTATTAGATTTTCTTATTATTTTTTTATCTTTATTATGCAAAATAAAATATATATATATTATTTTTTACAGTTACAACGCCGTATTTTGTTTATCCCATATTTTTACGAAATATTCAAGTCTATCATTAAAATTTTACATATCTAATCCACTTATAAAAACTAAATATACATTTTAAAATTTCTATAAAAAAACTATTATTATTTTATCAAATTATTTTCTTTTTATTTTAAATATAAAAAGTTTTTACTGTATTATTTTCTTCATTTTAGCTTTAGTAATTTACCCCATAACTTTTCTCTATTAATATCTTTTCAGCAATATTATTATATCAAAATCAGAATATAAGCTTACAGCTTCATCCAATGAATTATAACGTTTATTATCTATTTTATTTCATGCTATTGCGCATAAATAGAAAAATAAAATAAACACATTATAATAAATATAACAGAGTAATAATTTTTTTATTTTCGATATAAAACTTTTTTATAAATTTTTTATAATTAATTAACTTGTTGATTTTATATAAAATTTAAAACAATTCATCATTTTTTTATAAAGAATTTTATTTGATAATTTTTAGCATAAAAAAAGAGATATACATTAAAATTTATATCTCTTTATAATTTAAATTTTATTCAAAAATAGATACTACACTACCATCATATTTTTCATCAATGAAATTTTTAACAGTATCTGATTGAAGCGCTTTAAGTAAAGCTTTTGTTTTATCAGTTTCTTCATTTCCGGCTTTTACACAAATAATGTTAGCATATGTTTTAGCAGCTTCACTATCAGCTGTTTCAATTGCAATAGCATCTTTATTTACGCTTAAACCAGCTTCCATTGCATAATTACCGTTAATTACAGCAAAGTCAACATCTTGTAAACTCTTTGGAATTTGAGCAGCTTCTAATTCTTGAATTTTTACATTGTGAGGATTGCTTTCAATATCTTTAGCTGTTGCATTTAATCCAGCATCTTCTTTAAGTGTGATTACATCATTTTTTTCAAGAAGAAGTAATGCTCTTGCTTCATTTGTTGTATCATTTGGAACTGCTATTGTTGCACCATCAGGAATATTTTTTAAATCTTTAGATTTTCCAGGATAAATTCCAAGAGGTTCATAGTGAACTGTTCCTACTGATACAAGATTTGTACCTTGTTCTTCATTGAAAGAATCCATATATGGTTTGTGTTGGAAGAAGTTTGCATCCAAAGAACCATCTTCAACGGCTTTGTTTGGTTGTACATAATCAGTAAATTCTGTAATTTCTAGTGTATAGCCTTCTTTTGCTAAATCTTCTTTAACTGCATTTAAAATTTCTGCATGAGGAACTGCTGTTGCTCCTACTTTAATAACTTTGTCATCTGAACTTGAACTACTTCCGCATCCAGCAAATAAGCCGAATACTAAAGCTCCGGTTAATAATACCGCAAATAATTTTTTCATATCTTTTCTCCTTTTTCTTTTAAATTTTATATTCTTTTATCAATCTTCCTTGCAATAATTGTTCCCATTGCCTGAAGAACTTGAACTATTAAAACTAACAATACAACGGTAATAATCATTATTGTTGATTCATATCTGTAATATCCGTAACGTATTGCTATATCACCAAGTCCACCGCCTCCTACAAAACCAGCAAGAGCAGAGTAACTAAGTATAGTTGTTATAGAAATTGAAAATCCTACCATTAAAGAAGGCATTGCTTCTTTAATTAAAACCTTTGTTACTATTTGGTAAACTGATGCACCCATTGAAAGTGAGGCTTCTATAACCCCTCTATCAACCTCCTTAAGTGAAGATTCAACTATTCTTGCAATAAATGGTGCCGCTCCTATAACAAGAGGAACGATTGTTGCTGTTGAACCTATTGTTGTTCCAACGATTAATCTTGTAAAAGGAATTAAAACTACAAGTAAAATCAAAAACGGAACACTTCTTAAAACATTTGTAACAACGTCAAGTATCTTAAATATAACCTTGTTTTCTTTTATTCCTCCTTTTGCGGAAGTTACAAGCAACACTCCCATTGGAAGACCTATAATATATCCTAAAAATGTGGAAACAATGGTCATATATAGTGTTTGAAGAATACCGACACCTATCATTTGCCATTCAGCACTGCCTAACATATTAATCTTCCATCCTTTCCACTACTAAATTTTTACCTTCAAGATATTCCATAACTTTTCTTTTCTCTTCTTCATCTTTTGGAATTTCTATAACAATTTGTCCAAGAGCTTTTCCTTCTATATCTTTTACGTTTGCATAAAGAATAGAAACTTTAACTCCTGTATCTAAAATCATGTTTGATATAACCGGTTCATGTGTTGTACTTCCGTCAAATACAATTCTAAGAGAATTATTCTTCAAATCTTGACTCATTTTTTTACTGTCAGGATTAATTGTATTTTTAGCCCAGTTACTCTTTGGATGTGTGAATATTTCTTCAACACTTCCTGTTTCTGTAATCATTGAATTTTCGATTACAGCAACATGAGTACAAATTTCTTCAACAACACTCATTTCATGAGTTATTATAACTATTGTTATACCAAGTTTTTTATTTATGTCTTTAAGCAAATCCAAAATTGACTTTGTTGTATTCGGGTCAAGAGCTGATGTTGCTTCGTCACAAAGTAACACTTCCGGATTTGATGCAAGAGCTCTTGCTATTGCAACTCTTTGTTTTTGACCACCACTTAATTTTGCAGGATAAGCATTTTCTTTTTCACTTAAACCTACCATTTCAAGAAGTTCTAAAGCTCTCTTTTTTGCATCCTCTTTTTTTACTCCTACAATTTCAAGAGGAAACATAACATTTTTTATTACTGTTTCTTGCATTAAAAGATTAAATTGTTGAAAAATCATTCCAACATGATGTCTTGTTTCTCTAAGTTCTTTATCACTTAACTTTGATAAATCTTTACCTGAAATATAAACTCTTCCTTTTGTAGGTTTTTCAAGATAGTTTATACATCTTACAAGGGTACTTTTTCCTGCACCACTCATACCAATTATTCCGTAAATATCACCTTTGTTTATTTCAAGGTTAATATCTTTTAAGGCGTTTACTTCTCCGTCTTTGGAATAAAAAGTCTTATGTAAGTTTTCGATTTTTATAATCGGACTATTATTTTTTTCTAACTCCATATCTTCCAATTCCTCATTTTTTTATTAAATACGCGCTATATTATACCATAAAATTTTTCAATTTTATTTTAAAAATAAAAAAACCTTATCGGTAATTTCTTATAGTATAACACATCTTTTTATTATATGATAATTCTTGTTTTTCATAGCTTGTTATAACTAAAAGTTATACAATAAAAAAAACGCCTTAAGGCGTTTTAATATTCTTTAAACTTATTTGCTATTTTCCCTATTGCCTTTTTTTCTATTCTCGAAACATATGACCTTGAAATATTATACTTCTTAGCTATTTCTCTTTGCGTATAATTTTTACTTCCTTTTAAGCCATATCTTAAATATATAATTTCCTTTTCTCTTTTAGTTAAAACTTCATCTATAATATTATATAACCTTTCACTTTCTACTTTTAAATTTACTTTAGAATTAACATCATCTTCATCAGTTGATAAAATATCTATAAGGGATATGTTATTTCCCTCTTCATCAAAACTTATATAATCTTCTAAAAAAACATTTGATGATATTTTACTTTCACTTCTAAGTGCCATTAATATTTCATTATCTATGCACCTTGATGCATATGTTGCAAACTTTGTTCCTTTGCCATAATCGAAAGAATTTATTCCTTTAATGAGACCTATTATCCCAATTGAAATAAGATCATCTTTGGGAATATTTGAAGAAGAATATTTTTTACTTACATGAGCAACTAACCTTAAATTATGATTAATAAGTTTTTCTTTTGCATTATTATTATTCTCTTCCTTAAACTGCTTGAAATACTTAAGCTCTTCATCCTCTTTTAGCGGGTTTGGAAAAGATTCGTTTGAAGATAAGTAACCAAGAAAAACAAGGACTTGTTGAAGTAAATCAAGAATACCTAAAAATCCTAACATAAAACATCACCCCCATAAAATATATGAGGGTAAAAAATAAATTTGCTTGTACTTTTAAATATATTTTTTTATCTCCATCCATTCATTCAAAAGCATCTCAAGAGAATATCTTGCATTTGCGGGGCTTGTGGAAGGTAATTTTTTATAGCTTATATCAATATCCTTATTATATTTTTTATAAAGATTAAAAGCTGTTCCACCATTTAAAAATATATTTTTTATTTTTGAATTATCAATAATAACTTTTAAATCGTTTGCCTTAACATTTTTTATTGAACTGTCAGAAGAACCTACAATATCACAAGATTCTATTACATCAAAAACAGCTATATGACTTTCTAATAACATTTCTTTCTTTTCTTTTACAGTTTTAGGAAGTGGATAATTTATAATAGTACTTATAACCTTCCAAAACCTGTTTTGAGGATGTGCATAAAAGAATTCCTCTTCCCTTGACTTTACAGAAGGGAAAGAACCTAAAATAAGTATTTTTGAATCTTTATTATATACAGGTTTTATATTATGAAATTCCATTTTAACTCCTCTAATCAATCAAAATAAACTCTTTCTCTATCTGGATGTTCTCCTGACCATCCTATTTGCGGAAGACACATTAAATAATACATATCGTCTCTTTCAATACTAAAATCAAATATATCCAAATTTTCTTTCATTCTATATGTAGATGAAGATTTTATTATTGGCATTATTCCTAATTGATATAAAAATCTAATACAAAGCTGTGGTACTGTTTTACCATATTTCTCTGCCATTTTCATTAATGATTCTTCACCTAAAACTCTTCCTCTGCCAAGAGGTGACCAAGCCTGAACTAAAATATCATTTTTCACACAAAAATCTAATGCTGTTTTTTGCAAATATCCTATATGCGACTCAAGCTGATTTACCATAGGTTTTATTTCGCAATTCTCCATTAAATTTATAAGATGGTGTGGAAGAAAGTTACTTACTCCTATTACTTTAATACGACCGGCTTTATATAATTCTTCCATTGCTTTCCACGTTTTTATATCCTTTTGTTTCCAACTTACATCAAAGGGATTTTCTTTTGGCCAATGAATTAAATAAACATCTAAATAATCGGTATTTAATTCTTTTAAAGATTTCTCAAAGGCTTTCATTGTTTCATCATATCCAAGATCTTCTCTCCATACCTTTGAAGCTATTATTAAATCTTCTCTTTTTACGTTTGAGTTTTTTATTGCTTTTGCAATATCACTTTCATTTTTATAAAAAGCAGCAGTATCAAAGTAGGTATATCCCGAATTTATTGCATCAATAACCGCACTTTCACAATTTCCATTTCCTGCTTTATAGGTTCCAAATCCGATTTTGGGTATTGTAATTCCGTTTGTTAGTTTAAAATTTTCCATTTTTCTCTCCTTTTAATAACATCTTTTACAAGGAGTAAGTCCCTTTTCTTTTGCTTCTTTTAAAGTAATTTTTTCTGCATTCTTCATATTTGAACAATCTGCTTTAGAATGATATTTACTTCCAGACTTTGAAATATAAACATATGTTTTTTCTTCGCTGGAATCATCGGCATTATTATAATTAACATCTTCTTTTACATCTTCACTTTTTTCTTTATTATTCTCATCAATGACTTTTATATTTATTTCATTACTTTGTGTTTTACTATTTTTAGAAATTATTTTTAAAGTTGCATTTCCTTCTTCATAACTTTTTATATAAAATTTACCCGCCTGTTTATATATAGTGGCAACATCTTCATTTGAAGAATAAAACTTTATATCATCTTTGAAAAAAGTATCAGGTGAAATATCCACATTTATTTGATAAGTAGAATTAATATTCATTTCTTTTACATTGGAAGACATTTTTATCGAGTTAATTTTTGGAGTAAAAATAACAAAAATATTAATTACAAAACATACCAAAATACATAAAATTATCAATATACTTCTCTTGTTTTTTAATTTATTATCATCATCGCTTTTCTTTAAATAAAAATATAGAAATACTATAAGAGGTATCCATGAAAATGGAAATATTAATATTAAAAACAAAATGCCAAGCATCATAAACAATTTAATTTTATTATTTATTTTCATTTCTTTATCCTTATGATTTTATATACATTATTTTACTACAAAAAATAAAAATACAATAAAAAAACTATGGATTATTCCATAGTTTTTTCATCATTTAAAATCTTCATAAATTCTTCACCTGTAATTGTTTCATGTTCATATAAATATTTTGCAATTTCATGAAGTTTCATAATATTGTCATTAAGGATTCCTTTTGCTTTTTCATATTGTTTATTAATTACTTCAACGACTTTTTTGTCAATTTCTCTTGCTGTTTCGTTTGAACAAGCAAGGGAAGTATCTCCACCAAGATACATATTGTTTTGTGTCTCTAATGCAACCATACCAAATTCTTCACTCATACCAAATCTTGTAATCATCGCTCTTGCAAGCTTTGTTGCTTGTTCGATATCATTTGAAGCACCGGTTGTTATTGAATTAAATATAATCTCTTCACTGGCTCTTCCACCTGTAAAAGTTGCAATTTTATTTTCAAGCTCTTCTTTGCTCATTAAGTTATGTTCTCCTTCATCAACTTGAAGTGTATAACCAAGAGCCCCTGAAGTTCTTGGAATTATAGTGATTTTTGTTACAGGAGCAGAATTTGTTTGTTTCGCAGCAACAAGTGCATGCCCTACTTCATGGTAAGCAACAATAAGTTTTTCTTTGTCAGAAAGAACTTTATTCTTCTTCTGATATCCTGCAATTACAGTTTCAATGCTTTCTTCCAAGTCTTGTTGTGTAACTTCGCTTCTTCCGTTTCTAACCGCATGAAGTGCAGCTTCATTTATTATGTTTGCAAGTTCTGCCCCGCTTGCACCTGCAGCGGTTCTTGCAATAACTTCAAAATCAACATTTTTTGCTATCTTGATATTTTTAGCATGAACTTTAAGTATCGCTTCCCTGCCTTTTAAATCTGGAAGCTCAACAGGAATTCTTCTATCAAATCTTCCGGGTCTTAATAGTGCAGGATCAAGAGAGTCAGGTCTGTTTGATGCTGCCAATATGATTACACCTTTTGAAGAATCAAAACCGTCCATTTCTGTAAGCAACTGATTAAGAGTCTGTTCTCTTTCATCATTACCGCCTATATTGGCATTTCCTCTTTTCTTTCCTATAGTATCTATTTCATCGATGAACACTATGCAAGGAGCCTTTTCATTTGCCTGTTTAAACAAATCTCTTACTTTTGCAGCTCCCATACCTACAAACATTTCCACAAATTCTGAACCGGAAATTGAGAAAAATGGTACGTTTGCTTCACCTGCCACAGCTTTGGCAAGAAGTGTTTTACCTGTTCCTGGAGGTCCTACAAGCAATGCACCCTTTGGAATCTTTGCTCCGATTTGTTGATATCTGCCGGGATTATGTAGGAAATCTACTATCTCTGTTAAAGCTTCTTTTGCTTCATCTTCTCCCGCAACATCCTTAAATTTTACTCCGTCAGTTGATTTAACGTATACTTTTGCATTACTTTTTCCAAACTGCATTGGACCAAATCCACCGGAACCCATACGTTTTACCATCTTTTTATTTAAGAAGTTAAAGAATATAGTAAATATTATTATAGGCAATATAAACCAGATAAAAAAGTTAGAAAAAGCAGAATTTTGTTCTACAATTTCACTACCAAACTTTGCACCGCTTTCTTGTAATCTCTCAACTAGCTGTGTATCTGTACTTATAATACCTGTTTTATAAATATGCTTTGGTTCAGACTTATCTGTAAATAATATTTTATTTGATGTAATTTCTACTTCGTCAATTTGCTTTTTTTCTGTCATAGTAATAAATGTACTGTAATCAACTTCTTTAATCTGTTTTGCACTTAAAGAAGGAATTACAAACATATTCATTAAAATAATGAAGATAAGTATTGCACCATAAATTTTTAAAGTACGTTTTGTTCCATTATCCATTTTTTTCATAATTTTCTCCTGTCATTTATAATTTATATATAATATTTTCACATAAAATTTTAAGAAGCCTTTCTAGCTCAGATATTTCTTCATCTGATAATAAACTTTTTATATGCTCTTCTATTGCATTTTTTTTCGCATACATTTTTTCTTCTGAATCTGTTACTTTTTTTGTAAGAATAATATTTCTTTTCCTTTTATCCTTTTCACTTCTTTTAATTATAATTAAATCTTTTGATTGTAGTCTTTTTAATATACCTATTACTGTTGGATGAGAGAGGTTAAAATGTTTTTCAATATCCTTTTGATATATTTCTTCATTTTTTCTTTCACATAAAAACTGTAAAATTTCCATTTGAGAAAAAGTTAAATCTAATTCTTTAAGTTCATTGTTTACATAAGATATTAGTGCGTCATTTATTCTTTTAAAATAAAATTCTAAGTTTTCTTCTTTCATAATCTTCCCTCTTTATATTATGTACCATGCTACACATTTTAATCTAATATTTATATAAAGTCAATAATTCTAAAGATTTCTAATGTAATTTTAATTGACAAACAAAATATAACTTAATATAATATATTTAGATTGTGATTACCACAAGAAGGGGTACACCACCACGGGTGTAGATTCTTCTTGTGGTATTTTTTTTACGAAAAAGGAGGAAATATGATAAAGATAAACGGTCAAGATACAAAATTCTCTGATATTTCTTTAAAAGAACTGCTGGAAAAGTGCAATTTTGATAGTGAAAAAGTAGCAGTGGAACTTAATGAAGAAATAATAAGCAAAAAAGATTTTGATAAGATCAAAATAAAAGACAATGACAAAATAGAAGTAGTAAGTTTTGTAGGAGGAGGCTGATGAATAAAGTACCTACAAAAGAAGAAATAAACCAAATAATAGACATAAGATTTTCAAATGAAATACATGAAAAATTAAAAAACGCAAAAGTCGCAGTGGCAGGACTTGGAGGACTTGGTTCAAATATAGCAATAATGCTTGCAAGAAGCGGAATAGAAAATATTCATATAGTCGATTTCGATAAAGTAGACTTAAGTAATTTAAACAGACAAAATTATTATATAAAACATCTTGGTATGAAAAAAACAAAAGCAACAATAGATATATTAAAAGAAGTAAATCCATACTTAAATATTAAAGCTGACGATATAAAGATAAACGAAACAAATGCAGCCGAAATATTTAAAGATGACGATATAATATGTGAAGCTTTTGACAATGCAAAAAATAAAGCTATGCTAATAACTGCTATTCTAAGTGAATATAAAGACAAAAAAATTATTTCAGGAAACGGTATGGCAGGATATGACAGTTCAAATCTCATAAAAACAACGAAAAAAATGAAAAACTTATATATTTGCGGTGATGAGAAAAGCGATATAAATAATGGTATCGGACTTATGGCACCAAGAGTAAACATATGTGCAGCACATCAAGCAAACATGGCAGTAAGACTTATTTTAGGAAAAAAAGAAGTGTAAAGGAGAAAAACAATGCAAAACAAAGAAGACAAACTTATAATCGGAGGAAAAGAATTTTCTTCAAGATTTATCCTAGGTTCAGGAAAATACGACTTAAACTTAATTGATGCGGCAATTAAATACGCCGACGCACAAATAATAACCCTTGCTTTAAGAAGAGCAAACACTGTAAAAGGAGAAAATATACTTGATTTTATTCCAAAAGGAGTAACTCTTCTACCAAACACATCAGGAGCAAGAAACGCAAAAGAAGCCGTAAGAATAGCAAAGCTTGCAAGAGAACTTGGATGTGGAGACTTTATTAAAATAGAAGTTATACATGAATCAAAATATCTTTTACCTGATAATTACGAAACAATAAAAGCAACGGAAGAATTAGCAAAAGAAGGATTTATTGTAATGCCTTATATGTATCCTGACTTAAACGCAGCAAGGGATATGGTAAATGCGGGAGCAGCTTGTGTAATGCCTCTTGCTTCTCCTATCGGTTCAAACAAAGGACTTTCAACAAAAGAATTCATAAAAGTACTTATAAACGAAATAGATGTTCCGGTAATAGTTGATGCAGGTCTTGGAAGACCAAGTGAAGCTTGTGAAGTAATGGAAATGGGAGCAGATGCCGTAATGGTAAATACTGCGGTAGCAACAGCAAAAGATATTCCTCTAATGGCAAAAGCATTTAAAGATGCAATAAATGCCGGCAGAAATGCTTATCTTGCAGGTCTTGGAAGGGTTATAGAAGACGGAGCAGTTTCATCTTCTCCACTAACAGGATTTTTAAGAGACTAAGGAGGCAAAAATGAAAAGCATCGAAGAAATGAGAAAAGTAAGTCATATGGAATATATGGAAGATATGGAACAAATACCTTCCGATATTATGGATAAAGTAATAAACGAAATAGAAAATACAAATTTTGATATATATACAAAAGAAGACGTAATAAGAGCTTTAAATAAAGACGAAAAATCCATAGAAGACTTTAAGGCTCTATTATCTCCAGCAGCTCTTCCTTTTCTTGAAGATATAGCAAAAGCTGCTACAAAAGAAACAAGAAAACATTTTGGGAACTCAATATATCTTTTTACTCCTCTTTATATATCAAATTACTGTGAAAACTATTGTATATACTGTGGATTTAACTGCTACAATAAAATTAAGAGAGCAAAACTTCCATATGAAGATATTGAAAAAGAAATGGAAGCAATAAGTAAAACAGGTATAGAAGAAATACTTATACTAACAGGCGAAAGCAGAAAAATGTCTGATGTTGAATACATAGGTAAAGCCTGCGAAATAGCAAAAAAATACTTTAAAAACGTAGGTATTGAAGTTTATCCTATGAATAGCGATGAATACAAATACTTACACGAACACGGTGCAGATTTTGTAACGGTATTCCAAGAAACATACAATTCAGATAAATATGAAACACTTCATTTAATGGGGCATAAAAGAATTTTCCCTTATAGATTTAATGCACAGGAAAGAGCCTTAATGGGTGGAATGAGAGGAGTTGCCTTTGCAGCATTGCTTGGTCTTGATGATTTTAGAAAAGACGCTCTTGCAACAGGACTTCATGCATACTATCTACAAAGAAAATATCCTCATGCAGAAATATCTTTCTCCTGTCCTAGACTTAGACCTATAATAAACAACGACAAAATAAATCCAAAAGACGTACACGAACCACAATTACTTCAAGTTATGTGTGCATATAGATTATTTATGCCTTTTGCAGGGCTAACTATCTCAACAAGAGAAAGAGCAGGTTTTAGAGATAATGTTCTTGGAATGTGTGCAACAAAAATATCAGCAGGAGTAAGTACGGGAGTTGGAAGTCATACTGATGAAGTAGAAGAAGAAGGAGACGACCAATTTGAAATCAGCGATTCTAGAACTCTTGATGAAGTTTTAGACGCAATTAAAAATAGAGGTCTTCAACCCGTAATGAATGATTATGTATACTTATCATGATTTAATCTGCATCACAAACAGACATTTATGCAATATAGATTTTTTACAAAGAATAGAACAAATATGTAAAAAAAATCCTAAAGCTATAGTTTTAAGGGAAAAAGACTTAAAAGAAGACGAATATAAAATACTTGCTATGGAAGTAATAAAAATATGTGATAAATACAGCACAGATATAATACTTCATAATTTCATTGATACAGCAATATCCTTAAATCAAAAGAAAATACATCTTCCTCTTTGGAAAGCAAAAGAGGAAAAAGAAAAGCTTAAATATTTTGATATTATTGGAATTTCAACACACAGCACTAAAGAAGCAATAGAAGCAAAAAAGTTTGGAGCAACATATATAACAGCAGGACATATTTTTGAAACGGACTGTAAAAAAGGTCTTAAAGGAAGAGGTCTTGACTTTTTAAAAGGAGTAACAGAATGTGTCGATATTCCTGTATATGCAATAGGCGGAATTAATAAGGAAAATATTGATACAGTTATTAATATGGGTGCAAAAGGTGCTTGCATAATGTCAGGATTTATGAAAGGCATGTTCTAAAATATATTATAAAAAAACAGCTGATTATTCAGCTGTTTTTTCTATTAAATAGTTCTTTTCTTTTAATGCATTTTCAACAAGATCCAATACTTCTTCGCTGTCACTTTCCACTGTATGGTAATGATAGTTTGAAGTAGTATTTTTAAGGGGCGCAGATTTACCTTTGTTTATTCCGTCAATAAAATTCATTACATCCCTTCTGGAAGAAACATCAAGTTTTGCTGTTAACTTTCCGTAAACTTTATGATTTACAAACACATCTAAAACTCTTGCTCCAAGGTCTACAATAGTATTAAGTTCATCTATTATTTCATCATCGCTGTGATAGACCTTAAAAACTCTTTTAAAAGTGTTTCCTCCGTTTATGATATAACCTCTGTGTGTAGAAATAATATCGTTATTTTCGGCTCTAAGGAGCGCTATATCCTGAACTATAACCTGTCTGCTGACATTTAGCTTTTTTGCTAACGCACTGCCTGAAACAGGTTCCATATTATATTTAATTATATTTAATATTTCTTTCCTTCTGGTTTTTGCATCCATTGTTTTTTCCTTTATAAAGCTCTCAAATTTTTCATAGACAAATCAAGAATTTTTGCCGAATGAGTAAGAGCACCACTTGAAATATAATCAACACCAATATCAGTTAAATTTTTTATATTTTCTTTTGTTACATTTCCAGAACATTCTGTTTCGGCTTTTCCCTTACACATCTTTACAGCTTCTATCATATCATTTTTTTCCATATTATCAAGCATTATTATATCGGCTCCAGCATCTAAGGCTTCCTTTAACATATCCAAATTTTCAACTTCAACTTCAATTTTTCTTACAAAAGGAGCATATTCTTTTGCCATAATAACAGCTTCTTTAACGCCGCCTGCAGCTGCAATGTGATTGTCTTTTAAAAGTATACCATCTGAAAGATTGTATCTATGGTTATATCCTCCCCCAACTTTAACAGAGTATTTTTCAAATATTCTCATATTCGGAGTTGTTTTTCTCGTATCTAAAAGTTTTGTTTTTGTTCCTTTAAGCATTGATGCGACTTTATTTGTATAAGTTGCAATACCGCTCATTCTTTGAAGATAATTAAGTGCTGTCCTCTCCCCTGAAAGAAGAACTCTTATATCTCCCGTAATTTTACCTATAAGTTGTTTATTCTTTACTTCTTGTCCGTCTTTTACATAAAATTCAACTTTTGTATCTTCATCTAAAAGTTCAAAAGTTCTTTTAAAAACATCAAGTCCGGCAATAATCCCGTCTTCTTTACATATAAGCTCAACTTCACCTTTTTTATATTCTTTCATTACGGCATTTGTAGTTATATCTTCACTTGTTATATCTTCTCTTAAAGCCTGCATGATGAGATTGTCCATATTTAATTTCATACTAATTTGCTCTTTCATGTTCTTTCTTGTTCCTTTCGACTTCTTTAAGCACCTTTTCTTTATATTGTTGTTTTAATGAAGTATAATCCTTGTAATTATCTAAATTGATATTTATATCAATTTTATTTAATTTTTCATCTTTTTCAGTTATTTCCTTTGCTGCTCTTTTGGCAAAAACCAAACTTTCAAGCAACGAATTACTTGCAAGTCTGTTCTTTCCATGAACTCCGTTACAGCTTGTTTCTCCGACTGCATATAAATGTTCCATAGAAGTTTTTGAATTATAATCCACCTTTATTCCTCCCATGAAATAATGCTGAGACGGAACAACAGGAATAGGCTCTTTTGTAACGTCATAACCTTCTTCAAGGCAATGTTTATATATATTAGGAAAATGTTTTTTTATTACCTCTTTATCTATCGGTTTCATTGATAGCCATACATAAGGCATATTATCCTTTTTCATTTGTTTTAAAATTTCTTTTGAAAGAAGATCTCTTGGTAAAAGTTCATTTGCAAATCTTTCCATGTTTTTATTTAAAAGAATTGCCCCTTCCCCTCTTACTGATTCGGAAATCAAAAATCTTCTTCCTTTCTTCTTAGAATAAAGAGTGGTTGGATGAATTTGAATATAATCAATATTCTTAAGTTCTATTCCCCTGTTAATTGCAATGGCTATTGCATCAGCTGTAATGTGAGGAAAATTTGTGGAGTTATCATAAAGCCCACCAATTCCTCCACAAGCAAACACAGTATAATCTGCATTTATAAGAAAAACTTCATTTTCTTCATTTCTTGCTACAATACCATAACATATATTATCTTTTGAAATAACATCAACCATTGTAACATGTTCCATTATTGTTATGTTTTCTCTTTTTTCTGCTTCTAAAAGCAGCTTAGATGTAATTTCTTTTCCCGTTGTGTCTTCATGAAATAATATTCTTTTGGAAGAATGAGCACCTTCTCTTGTATATATATAATGATTACCTTCTCTTGCAAAATCTACATTATATTTTTCCAAATCTTTTAATATATCAATAGAAGATCTTATCATTATATCAACGGACTTTTTATCATTTTCATAGTGTCCGGCTTTCATTGTATCTTCAAAATAATTATCATAATCATCTTCACTTTTTAAAACACACATTCCGCCTTGTGCCAAAAAAGAATCGCTGTTTTTTGCATCATCTTTAGTTATTATAATTATATTTTTTTCTTTAGGTAAATTAAGTGCGGCAAAAAGTCCTGCCGCACCTGTACCCACAATCACTATATCTGTTTTCATTATCTCTTCCTTATTTCCCAAGTTCAAGCATTTTTTCCAAAGGTAAATATGCTTCCTTCATTAAATTTTCATCTAGTACTACTTCACCACTGCCATTTTCAAGACAGTTAAGTATTTTATCAAGAGTAATTTTTTTCATATCAGGACAAATTTGTTCACATGAAATAGTATAGAATTTTTTATCTTTATTCTTTTCTTTTAACTCATATAAAACACCGGTTTCTGTTACTACAATAAATTCATTACATGAAGAATTTGTGGCATAATCAATAATACCGGCTGTACTGCCTATGTAATCAGCAAGTTTTAATACATCTTTTGTACATTCAGGATGAACCAAAACTTCAGCATTTTCATGAAGCTCTTTTGCCTTTAATAAACTTTCTTTATCCATTTTTTTATGTATAGGACAATATCCGTCATTTAAAATAATGTTTTTATCTTTTACTTTTTCTGATACATATCTTCCTAGATTTTCATCAGGAATAAAGAAAATATTTTTATTTGACAAACTTTCAACAATTTTTAATGCATTTGAAGATGTTACGCATACATCAGAGTGTGATTTTAATTTTGCACTTGAGTTTACATAACATACAACTGCCAAATCATCGTATTCCTTTTTCATTTGTTCTATTTTTTCTACACTTGCCATATGTGCCATTGGACAATCTGCACTTTCATCAGGCATTAAAACTTTTTTATTTGGATTAAGTATCTTTGCACTCTCTCCCATAAAAGATACTCCGCAGAATACTATTATTTCTTCTTTTATTTTTGTTGCTACCTTTGCAAGATAAAATGAATCTCCAACATAATCTGATATTTTTTGTATTTCATCATCCACATAATAATGCGCCAATATAACTGCATTTTTTTCTTTTTTTAATTTCTCGATTTTACTAATAACTGTATCTCCCATTTTATACTCCTTAATTGACTTGTCACATATTATAGCACCAAACTTTACATATGACAAGACAGTTGTAAATAATATTAAAAATACTTTATTACTATTAGAAAAAAACAATTTTTATTATATAATTATGGTAGACTTTTTATGTTAATATATGTTACCATAAACTAACATAATACAATTTAAGGAGAGTTACATGCTATTACATTCTTTGGAACATGCTTTTACCGACAGCATTAAAATATTTCCGTTCTTACTTATTACATATATAATACTTGAATTTATTGAACATAAAACAGAAGATAAATTTAATAAGATAATTGAAAAAGCTGGTATATTCGGTCCAATTGTAGGGGCTGTGCTTGGAGCAATACCACAATGCGGGTTTTCAACCGCTGCATCAAATTTTTATGCAGGAAGAATAATTTCTCTTGGTACCTTAATTGCAATCTTTTTATCAACATCAGATGAAATGCTTCCTATAATGATTGCAAGTGCTGCTCCTATTTCTTTAATACTTAAGATAATTTTTTCAAAAGTAGTAATCGGAATATTTTTTGGTTTAATAATAGATATATTACTTAGAAAATCAGACATAGATCATAAAGTTAATATGGGACACAGCGACAACCATATGCATGATGATTGCAAAGAAGAAGAAAGTTTTTTGTTTTCTGCAATTAAACACACTATAAATATTTTTATTTTCATATTTATATTTACATTTGTACTAAATATTTTTATTGAATTTATTGGAGAAGAAAATCTTTCAAACATTATTTTAAATAAACCTATAATAGGTTCATTAATTGCCGGTATTGTAGGACTTATACCTAACTGTGCAGGTTCAGTAATAATAACAAATTTATATTTAAGTGGAGGACTCGGCTTTGGAGCCATGATGTCAGGACTACTGGTAAGTGCAGGAGTTGGTCTTTTGGTTTTATTTAAGGTTAACAAGGACAGAAAAGAAAACATTAAAATTCTTATTCTTCTCTATCTAATAGGTTCACTTTGTGGAATAATAATTGATTTATTTTCAAACTTTATATAAAAAAAGGTATATCAAACTGATATACCTTTTTATTTTTATAGTGTAAATATAAATTTATGTGTTATTGCAACTTCAGTAAAAAACAAAAGAAAGAGCTAAAAGAATATATATTAATCGCTGTAGAATTCTTCTTGTGTTTCTATGCAATATGCCGCCAACTTTCCTCCATATACACAACCGCAATCTATGGCAATATGCCCATTTTGTTTGTATATATGAGGTTTTCTGTCATCATTAATTAACATAGTCGGAGTATGTCCGCTTATAAAAAAAGTATTTTCATCTTCAAGATATCTTTTTGAATAGTCACTTCTTCCTTCTATATAATCAAATATTTCATATTCACCGATTTCTTTATCTTTATCAAAATTTTCAAGTCCGGCATGAGTAAGAATATAATGTTTATTGTCATGATATATTTCTTCATATAAACTTGCATTTTCTATATAATCAGCCAATGCTATCTTTTCTTCTTTACTCATCTTTTTAAATTCATTCATTGTTATTTCCCCGCCGCTTTTGCTCCATACAAAATATAAATCAATATCGGCAGAAGATAAATTTTTCTTATCTTTATCTTTTAAATCATTGTCAAATTTTTTTATCATTTCATAAAAAAGAAAATCATGATTTCCTAAAAGATAAACAACATTTTTCCTATTCATTATATCTTTAAATACATACATTGGTTTTGATCCTCTGTCCACTACATCACCTAAAATATATAATGTATCTTTGTCTTTCAAGTTTATTTTATTAATTAAATCCATGTACTCATCATAACAACCATGTATATCACTTATTATATATCTCATAAAAACCCTCTGATTTTATTTTATATAGTAATTTTATCATAAAATATAAATTTATAATGTTTTATAATATTAATTTTTTTTAATAAAAAAACACCCTTAATAAAGGGTGTTTTAATTTCGTTAATCTTAAATTACATCATTGGAGGTGTCATTTGAGGAGCATTGTCTTCTGATTTAATATCAGCAACACTAGCTTCTGTTGTAAGGAACATAGCACTTACACTTGCAGCATTTTGCATAGCTGATCTTGTTACTTTAGTTGGGTCTACGATACCTGCTTCAACCATGTCTTTGTATTCAAAGTTAAATGCATCGTAACCTTTACCTTTTTCTTCATTTAATAATTTATCAACTACTACGCTACCTTCAACACCGGCATTGTAAGCAATTTGTCTAAGTGGAGCTTCAACAGCTTTTCTGATAATTGCAGCACCTGTTTTTTCATCTCCTTCTAGAGAGTTTACAAGTTCGTCTAATGCTGGAATTGTAGAAATCATTGCACTACCACCACCAGGAACGATACCTTCTTCTACAGCTGCTCTTGTAGCATTAAGAGCATCTTCGATTCTGTATTTCTTTTCTTTCATTTCTGTTTCTGTTGCAGCACCTACTTGAATTACTGCTACACCGCCAGAAAGTTTAGCAAGTCTTTCTTGTAATTTTTCTTTGTCATATTCTGAAGTTGTTTCAGGAATTTGAGCTTTAATTTGGTTTCTTCTGTCTTCGATTTTTTCTGGATCACCGTGACCTTCAACGATGATTGTGTTTTCTTTGTCAACTCTGATTTGTGTTGCTCTACCAAGCATATCAAGAGTTGTAGATTTAAGATCCATACCTAAATCATCACTTATTACTGTACCACCTGTTAAAATTGCTAAATCATCAAGCATAGCTTTTCTTCTATCACCAAATCCAGGAGCTTTTACTGCTACACAGTTAATTACACCTCTAAGTTTATTTACGATTAATGTAGAAAGAGCTTCGCCTTCGATATCATCAGCAATGATAAGTAAGTTACCTGCAGCTTGTTGTAATTCTGTTAATAAAGGTAAGATTTCTTGCATATTAGTGATTTTTTTATCTGTTAATAAGATGTATGGTTTGTCATATACACATTCCATTTTTTCTACATCTGTTGCCATGTATGCTGATAAATAACCTCTGTCAAATTGCATACCTTCTGTGAATTCAAGTTCAACTTTCATTGACTTTCCTTCTTCGATTGTAATAACACCGTCATTACCAACTTTTTCCATAGCTTCTGAAATAAGTTCACCTACTGTTTCATCAGCTGAAGAAATTGCTGCTACTTGAGCAATAGCTTTTTTACCTTCAACAGGTTTAGAAATTTTCTTAAGTTCTTCAACGAATTTATCTACTGCTTTTTCGATACCTTTTTTAAGTACCATTGGGTTTGCTCCTGCTGCAACGTTTTTAAGACCTTCGTTAATGATTGATTGTGCAAGAACAGTTGCTGTTGTTGTACCATCTCCTGCTGCGTCATTTGTGTTTGTTGCAACTTCTTTTACAAGTTGTGCACCCATGTTTTCAAAGTTATCTTCAAGTTCAATTTCTCTTGCAATTGTTACACCATCATTTGTAATGATTGGAGAACCAAAGCTTTTACCAAGAACAACATTTCTTCCTCTTGGTCCTAATGTTACTTTAACTGTATCAGCTAATTTATCAACTCCGGCTTTTAAACCTTCTCTTGCTTCAATTCCGTATTTAATTTCTTTTGCCATTTTATATCACCTTTCCTTATCTACTAATTATTAAAATTATTTAACAATAGCTAAAATATCGTTTTGTCTTAAAATAAGATATTCTTCGCCTTCTAATTTTACTTCTGAGCCTGCATATTTTGAATAAATAACAGTATCGCCTTCTTTTACATCTAAAGCAACTTTTTTACCGTCTACGATTTCGCCTGTACCAACAGCGATTACTTCACCCATAACAGGTTTTTCTTTTGCTGTATCAGGTAAAATGATACCTGTTGCTGTTTTATTTTCTTCTTCTTTTACTTTTATTACGACTTTGTCGCCAAGTGGTTGTAATTTCATGATTAACTCACGCCTCCTAAAATATATTTTATATTAGTTATAATCAATCTCGTTAGCACTCCTCTTTCCTGAGTGCTAATAGTATTTTAGCACACTTATATATATTGTCAATAGTATTTATGAAAAAAATTAATTATCTTTTAAAATTTTTCTCTAATTTCATGTTAAAGATAATTATGTTAAATAAAAAGAACCGAGAAATTAAAATTCTCTCGGCTCTGAATTTAAAATATATTCTCTTTTTACTCTTTTATTTATACAACATAAAAGCTCATATGGAATTGTTTCACATATTTTAGCTAAATCTGAAACGCTTATATTTTCTCCGAATATTTCAACGCTGTCTCCTATGTTTATGTCTGTATCCATAGGAATTTCAAGCATTGTCATATCCATACAAACATTTCCTATCACATTACATTCATATTTGCCATTAACAAGCACCTTCCCTTTATTGGAAAGCTTTCTGTTATATCCGTCTGCATACCCTACACACATTACGGCAACTCTTGTTTTTTTATCAGCTGTAAAAGTTCTTCCATAACCTATGGTTTCTCCTTTTTCCACTGTAAAAATATTGCTTATGCTTGTGTGGAAAGACATAACAGGTTTATATGGATTAACCTCGGGTTTAATCTCTGAAGGATAAATTCCATAAAGAACAATACCAGCTCTTACACCGTCAAGATAATATTCATCTAAATCTGTTATTGCGGCAGAATTTGCTATGTGTTTTATCTTTATGTCAAAACCATATTCTTTAGCTTTATTTATTGCATATTCAAATATTTCATATTGCATTTTGCTATAAGTTTTATCAACTTCATCACTTGTTGCAAAATGAGAAAATATCCCTTCAAATTCAAGATTTTTAAGCTCCTTTAAAACGGCAAAAGCACTGTCAATTTCATGCTTTTTAAATCCAAGTCTGTTCATGCCTGTATTAATTTTAATATGTACTCTTGCTTTTGTATTGTTTTTTAAAGCTTCTTCATTTAATTTCTTTGCAAAATCAAGATTGTATATTGCAGGAATAATATTATTTTCTAAAATTTTATTAATCTTTCTATCCGGAACATAACCAAGGATTAATATATCACTGTCAATACCATACTCTCTTAGACACATAGCTTCATACACACTTGAAACAGCAAATAAATCAGCTCCTTCTTCCATTAGAACTTTTGCACATATTTCTGCACCGTGTCCATATGCATCAGCTTTAATTACAGGTATTACCTTTTTATCTCCAACTTTATTTTTTATTACTCTGTAATTATTAATTAAATTATCTAAATTTATCTTTACACCCGTTTGAAATCTTTCCATTTTCAAATTACTCCATAATATTCATTTTTTGATAAAATTTTACAAAATATAATGAATTTGTTATCTTTTCTACAAATTTATACACATATCAACAGACTTATCCACAGTTTTCCACAATTATTCACATTTAAAAGTACTTATTTTAAGGGATTTTGTCTATTTTATACACATGAATTATCAACAATTTTATTATATTTTACATTGATGATGTTTAAAAATCCACAAAAAATGTTGATAATTTTTATTACATTTTTATTAACTTATTAATTGTATATTACAATTTTAAGTCAGGATTTGCATTTAAAATCAGACTGTCTTTTTTGTTATTTATATAATTAAAATATCCACTGCATCCAATCATTGCAGCATTGTCCGTACAATAAACTTTATCCGGAATAAATAATTCTATGCCTTCTTCTTCGCATCGTTTTTTTAGTTCATTTCTTAGCATATCGTTACAAAGAACACCACCACCAACACAAAGAGTTTTCATGTTTTCTTTTTTCAGTGCTAACATTGTTTTATTTACTATTGTATCTACAACACATCTGTTAAAACTTGCACAAACATTATCTATGTTAATCTCTTTATTTTTCATTTTCTTGCTGTTTAAATAGTTAAGTACTGCACTTTTTAGTCCGCTAAAACTAAAATCAAGATTATCCTTACCCATCATAACAATAGGAAAATCAATGCTGTGTTCATCTCCTTCTTTTGCATGCTTATCTATTTGAACTCCTCCCGGATAAGAAAGTCCAAGACTTCTTGCAACCTTATCAAATGCTTCTCCTGCAGCATCATCTTTAGTAGAACCAAGAAGTTCAAAATCAGTATAGCTATTAACCTTTGTTATATTTGTATGTCCTCCGCTTGCCGTTAAACATACAAAAGGAGGTTTTGCCCCCATAAGAAAACTTGCGCTTATATGTCCTGCCATATGGTTTACACCAACTAAGTCTTTATTTAAACTAAAAGCAAGAGCTTTTGCATAAGATAAACCTATAAGCAAAGCTCCAACAAGCCCTGGTCCTGTGGTAACACTTATAAAATCAATATCATCAAAAGTTACACCTGCATCTGATAGTGCTTTATCTACAACACTTGAAATCTTCATTAAATGATTTCTAGATGCAATTTCAGGAACAACCCCTCCGTAAACTTTATGAATATCAATTTGTGTGTGAATTACGTTTGACCTAACTTTTATACCGTCTTCAACAACTGCAACACTTGTTTCGTCACAGGAAGTTTCAATCGCTAAAGTTAAAATACTACTCATCTTCTTTATCCTCTTTTTTATTTATATCTTCAGTTTCTTCTTGTTTTTCATTATCATCATTTTCTTTTAGAGTTTCTTCTCTTTTTATCATTGCTTCTTCAAATTTTCTGCTTTTCATTTGTTCAAATTTTTGTTTAGTTCTGATTATATCTTCTCTGCTGTCATTAATACTCATTAGTGTTATATATTCTGTCTTTTCCCTTTTCATTTGGAAACGCAAATATAGTGAAACAAGCATTACAATGCTTCCTATTCCTATTAAATTAAATACAAATATAATAAGTGAACTTAATATACCTATAGACAAAAATTCCAATGCAAGCAGAATAAATACACCAGTAAGCATTTTACTAGATAATTTTTGACCTTTTACAAAAAGTCCGCCAATAACAAGAGCAGTTGGAATAGTTGCAATATAAGTTAAGTTAAAATATAAACTTAACAAATGAAGCGCAACAGGAATGCCGACAACTGTCATTATTAATATAAACATAAGAGGAGTTATTACAAGCATTGTAAGAGCCCCCATGCTTAAACATTTTAAAATATTTCTTCTTGCAAATATCTCTACTTTTAAAGCACTTATAGGGAATAATTTTATAAGAATTAAGCCTATGATTAAAATTGTTATCTTGCTTAAATTATTATAGTATCCAAGGAAATCTGCAAGCACACTGCTATCAGAAGTCGTAATGCTTTGAGGAATATTAAGACCTAAATCTTTTTTTTCTACTCCTCCTTTTATTTTACTTTCTTTTGTCTTAACTATAGGATTTTCACTTTCGTATATAAGTTTACCTTCTATCTCAGCTTCTTTTCCTATTACAAGTTCATTACATCCAACCTTAACATCACCATTTATTTTACTGTTAATTGTTATGCTATCCCCAACAATAAAAACATCTCCGTTAACAGTTCCTTTTAAAAGAACATCATCCACAAATACATTTACATCTTCTTTTATAAATGTCTTTTCGTTTGTAATTAATTTATCTCCATATACAATTAAATCACCGTTTATTGTAGCATTATTTAGATATAAATTATTATAAAAACCTATTAAATCTTTATTGATTGTACCTGTAGAATTAAATTCAGGTGAAAATGATATAACACTTCCATCAATGTATCCCTTATTTTCCATATTGTTTGTAAGTGCTATTACATTGTCGTTTATCTTTCCTTCATTTACTATATTTGTATAAACTCCCATAAAAATGGATTTATCATATGTATCTTTTTTATTTAATGAAAAAAAGGTTCCTGTTGTATTTGTTTTTATTTCTTCTGTCCCATCAGTTTTTGATGCAGCAAGAATAAATGAAGGCACCATACAAAGCACCAATATAATTAATATAAAAATATTTATCTTATTCTTAAATTTTTTTGTCATTATATCTCCCCAAAATTATTCTTCAAATCGCCACATTATATAAGCATCTTCATGATTGTCCGCATAATAATTTTTTCTTTTTCCGTAAATTTTAAATCCAGCACTTTCATATAAATTTATTGCAGGCTCATTAGATTCCCTAACTTCCAAAGTCATTTCGTTAATGCCTTTTTTCAATGCGTGCTTTATAAGGATAAGTAAAAGGTCCTTTCCATACCCTTTTCCTCTTCTGTTTTCCTTTATACCCATTGTCGTAATATGCCCTTGACCGACAATATCCTGATAACCTCCAAAAGCTATAAGCTCATCTTTATCATAAAAAACTATATAATAACTTTTATCGTTTATAAGCTCTGAAAAAATAGAATTATCAGACCATGGATTTGCAAAACATCCTTTTTCAAATTCAATTATATCTTCAATATCGGTAATCACCGCTTCTCTTACCAAAATACTCATATTTACACTCTATTCTTTTCTAATCTTTGTTCTTCAGCTGCAGAAGGTCTTATATAATTCGGCAAGAAATTGTCATAACGGTAAATATTTTTATTTTCCTTTAAATGTTCTTTTGCTACTATCGCAACCCCGCTTGCCTTTGGAAGATAATTATAAGTAGTGGCAAATATAGCTTTATCTTTAAGTTTTTCCTTAATTTTATCTTTATATTTTAGTATTCCGTCTCCAGCAAATAAAACCCTATCGAAGTCTTCTGCCTTTGAAATAACCTCTTCAATATTTTTTATTCCATCTTCATATTGAGCTGATAATTTAGAATCTTTTTCAATAAACATATTAAAATAAGTATCATTTCTTTGTGCATCAAAAATAACAAAAATAACATCATTTAGTCCTTTTACATTGTTTGCACAAGCTTCCAAAGAGGAAACAGAAATAATAGGCTTATTTTTTGTTTGAGAAAATGCCTTAACTGTAGCTGCCGCTATTCTAAGTCCCGTAAAAGACCCAGGACCATTGCCTACAGCAAAATAATCAATATCATCAATAGTAAGTCTTACGTCTTCAAGAAGATGTTTTATCATAGGAAGAAGTTTTTCAGAATGTTTAAGTTTATACGCAGTATATTCCTCCCCAAGTATTCTATCATCTTCCAAAACGGCAACGCTTGCCGCAACCGTTGAAGTATCTATTGCAAGTATTCTACACATACATTTCCTCCAATTTATCTATAATATCTTTAGACTCTTCATCTAAAGCTTTTATATTTATATTTCTTTCATTAAAATCATTTGTTGATTTTTCTATATTTACAATAATACCGCTGTTATCAAGTTCATCCATTATCATGTCTGCCCACTCAATTATCATTTTATTTTTTTTATAAATATCATAAAATCCTATATAATCAAGTTCGCTTATATCTTCAATTCTATAAGCATCCATATGATAAAGAACGTTATTTCCATCTTTATATTCGTTTATTATGGTATAAGTTGGAGAAGAAAATTCTGATATTAATCCAAGACTCTGGGCGATCCCTTTACTAAGCTGAGTTTTACCGCTTGCCATTTCTCCAATCAAATAAACAATCGTATTATCCTTTAAAAGTTTCCCTATATTTTCTCCAAGTTTCGTAGTTTCAATATCATTTTTTGTTACTAAATTCATAAACTTTTCCTATTCTATTTTAAACTTAAAGTATATTATATCAAAAAATAATATATTAATAAATATATAACGTATATTTCATAAATAAAAAAGAAGCGGTTAACCGCTTCTTTAAATTGATATTTTATTCAAATTCTATTAATAATTGACCGGCTTTTACATTGTCAAGTTCTTGAACCAATACGTCTTTTATTACTCCGTCACATGGAGCAACAACTTCAGTTTCCATCTTCATTGCTTCGACAACACATACAGATTGGTTTTTCTTAACTTCTTCACTGATTCCAACATTTACTTTAATTACAGAACCAGGAATTGGAGAACCTATGTGTTTTTCATTTTTAGGATCAGCCATTTCAATTATTTTATCAGTTGTTTGATTAACCACAAAGTTTGGATCATTTACATATAAAACTCTTCTGAAGCCGTCAACTTCATAAACCATTCTTCTTGTTCCGTCAGGATGAGTATTACCGATTCTTACAAGTTTAATTACATGGCTCTTACCTTCTCCAAAGAATATTTCTGTTTCTTCACCTTTTGCAAGACCTGTAAAGAAAGCATCTGAAGGCATATAAGTTAAATCACCATAATCTTCTTTGAATTTTAGATAATCTTTATAAACTTTCTTATAAAGCGCTGCAGAAAGAACTTGTTTTTCATTTAATTCCATACCGAATTCTTCTCTAAATTCTTCTCTTATCTTATCGAAGTCTTCATCAGGAAGAAGTTCACCTGGACGTTTTGTAATATATTCTGCACCTTTAAGAACAACTTCTCTTAATTTTTCATCAAAGCCCCATTCAGGTTGACCAATCATTCCTTTAAAGAAATCTACAACACTGTCTGGGAATGCTAAGTCTTTTCCTTTTTCATAGATATTTTCTTTATCTAAATCATTTTGTAGCATAAAGATTGCAAAGTCACCTACAACTTTTGATGTTGGAGTTACTTTGATTATATCACCAAGAAGTTCATTTGCTTGTTTATATTTTTCAAGAACATCTGTAAATCTATGTCCAAGTCCGAAACTTTCAACTTGAGATTTAAGGTTACTGTATTGTCCTCCAGGAACTTCATATTTATAAATTTGAGTTGTTCCTGTTTTTAAGCCTGATTCAAATCCTGTATAGTATTTTCTTGCTTTTTCATAGTAGTCACTTACGATTTGAATTTCATCTAAATTAATATTACTTTGTCTTGGAGTATATTCAAGACCTGCAACTATTGCTTCAAGAGAAGGTTGTGATGTAGTTCCACTCATTGAAGAAAGAGCACCTTCTACAATATCTACTCCTGCTGCACTTGCCATTAACATACTTGAAACACCGTTTCCGGCAGTATCATGAGTATGGAAATGAATTGGAATATTTACTTCATCTTTTAATGCTTTTGCAAGTTTCATTGCTGCAGCAGGTTTTAATAAGCCTGACATATCCTTAATTGCAAGAATATGCGCACCCATTGCTTCAACTTCTTTTGCTTTTTTAATGTAGTAATCCAATGTATATTTAGTTTTATTTTTATCTAATATATCCCCAGAATAACAAATCGCAACTTCTGCAACTTTTCCAAGTTTTAATACTTCTTCAACAGAAGGTTTAATTTGATCTAACCAGTTAAGAGCATCAAACACTCTAAATACATCAACACCGCTTTTTGCACTTTGTTTGATAAATTCTTTAATTACATTATCAGGATAGTTTTTATATCCTACAGCATTTGAACCTCTAAGAAGCATTTGGAATAAGATATTTGGTATCATTTCTCTTAAGAGTTCTAGTCTTGCCCATGGGGATTCTTTTAAGAAACGATAAGATGTATCAAATGTTGCCCCACCCCATACTTCAAGAGCATAAACATCTTTTTCATAGCGGCTTACGCTTTCTGCTATTTTCAAGAAATCAACGGTTCTCATTCTTGTTGCAAATAAAGATTGTTGCGCATCACGCATAGTTGTATCCATGAATAAAAGTTGTTTTTGATCTTTTATCCATTTTACAAGTCCGTCAGGACCTTGTTCATCAAGAATTTGTTTTGTTCCTCTAAGAGCAGGCATGTCTTTAAATCTAGGAACTTCTATTTTTGGTATAATTTCTTTATTTTGATTATCATGTTTTAATGTTGTTTCAGATAAATATGTAAGAACTTTTGCAAGTTGATCGTCAAATTTTTCGATGTTGAAAAGTTCAGGATGATCTTCAATAAAGTTTGTATTACATATTCCTTTTTTAAAGTCAGGATGTTTTAAAACATTGATAAGGAAATCTTTGTTTGTTGAAACACCTTCAATTTCGTGTTCCTTTAAAGTTCTTATCATTTTCTTTCTTGCTTTGTCAAAGTCTCTTGCATATGTTGTTGTTTTAACAAGAAGACTGTCAAAGTAAGGTGTTATTTCAGAACCGGCAAAACCATTACCACCGTCAAGTCTTACCCCTGGACCTGCACCTGTTTTGTATATTGTGATTTTACCTGTATCAGGCATAAAGTTATTTAATACATTTTCTGTTGTAACCCTACATTCAATTGCCGCACCACTCATTTTTATATCATCTTGAGATTGAATGTTTATTTCTTCATCAGTAAGTTTATATCCTTCGGCAATTAAAATTTGAGCTTGAACCAAGTCTACGTTTGTTACAAGTTCTGTAACAGTATGTTCAACTTGGATTCTTGGGTTAACTTCCATAAAGTAGTGTTTTTCATTTTCATCAACCAAGAATTCAACTGTACCTGCATTTGTATATCCAACGTGTTTTGCAAGGTTTACTGATTCTTCACAAATTGCTCTTCTTGTCTCTTCACTGATTGATTGTGAAGGTGAAAATTCAATAATTTTTTGATGTCTTCTTTGAATAGAACAATCCCTTTCAAAAAGATGAACGATATGACCGTATTCATCGGCTAAGATTTGAGCTTCAACATGTCTTGGAGAACGAACATATTTTTCAATAAAAACTTCTCCATTGTTAAAAGCTTTTTTTGCTTCTCTTACGGCAGATTCAAATTGACCTTTTAAATCTTCTTCCCTTTCACAAACTCTCATGCCTCTTCCACCGCCGCCAGCACTGGCTTTTATTATAACAGGGTATCCGATTTTTGCACTAATGTCTTTTGCTTCTTCAACCGTATCTACTTTTATACCATCAAGAACACTAACTCCGGCTTCTATCGCTGCATTTTTGGCATTAACTTTATTTCCAAGAAGTTCGATAACTTTTGAATTTGGACCGATAAATTTAATACCGGCCTTTTCACATTCTGCCGCAAATTCAGGATTTTCTGATAAAAATCCATATCCTGGATGTATTGCATCAATATTTTTAGCCTTTGCAAGTTCAATTATTGCTTCTATGTTTAAATAGGCGTCCGTTGGTGAATTAGTACCTTTAATTAAATAAGCCTCATCTGCTTTACTTCTAAAAAGTGATAATTTGTCTTCTTCGCAGTAAATACAAATAGCTTTCATTCCAAGTTCTTGTACCGCTCTTATGATTCTAATTGCAATTTCACCACGGTTTGCGATTAAAACTCTTTTAAAATTTTTCATCATGCCCTCCTCTTTCCATATATTCTAAATATTATACTAAATTTTCTTAATTTTTAAAAGACTTTTTATACCATTATTATAAAAAAATATATATTTATTAATTTTTTGTAATATTTATGCATAAATTATCTAAATTATATAAAAAAAGCAGCTTAAAGCTGCTCTTTTATTTCCTAATTTGTCCATTACCGGTAATAATATACTTAATTGTTGTAAGTTCATTTAGTCCCATAGGACCTCGTGGAAGAGTTCTTTGTGTTGCTATTCCAATTTCACTTCCAAAGCCAAACTCTTCTCCGTCAGTGAATCTTGTAGACACATTTACATAAACACAAGCACTATCTATTTTTGATGTGAACATATTCATTCTTGAAATATCATTTGTAACTATACATTCTGAATGTTTTGTAGAATATTTATTTATATGATTTATTGCTTCTTCAATACTTTCAACAACTTTTACAGCAATGATATAATCATTGTATTCTGTTTTATAATCATCTTCAGTTGCTTTTTTAACAGCCTTGCTTCCAAGGATTTTTATTGTCGTTTCATCTCCCCTGAATTCTACATTATGTTCTTTTAATCTATTATATATCAAAGGAAGAACTTCTCCTGCTTTCTTTTCATGAACAAGTAATGTTTCAAGAGCATTGCATACACTTGGGCGTTGCGTTTTCCCGTTATCTGTTAAGTTCACAGCCATTTCATTATCGGCAAACTCATCTATATATATATGACAGTTTCCTGCTCCTGTTTCAATAAAAGGAACTGTTGCAATGTCTTTTATTGATTTTATAAGTCCTGCACTTCCTCTTGGAATTAAAACATCTATATAATCTGTTAATTTCGCCATTTGTGAAACATATTTTCTGTCCGTATCTGTAACAAGCTGTATAATATCATGATTAAGACCTACTTTTCTAATTGCTCCTCTCATAATTTCCACAAGCTTTGTATTTGTATTTATAGCCTCTTTACCACCTCTTAAAATACAAGCATTACCTGATTTCAAACATAAACATCCGGCATCAACCGTAACATTAGGACGAGACTCAAAAATAATTCCAACAACCCCATAAGGAACTCTTTTTATTACAATTTCCATTCCATTAGGCCTTTTAGATCCTCCAGAAACAATCCCAACAGGGTCGCTTAAATTTATAACTTTATCAATAGAGCCTGCAATTGCTCTTATTCTGTCTTCGTTAAGCATAAGCCTATCCACCATAGACTCTTTTATTCCGTTAATTTTCGCAGCAGAAATATCTTCTGTATTAGCTTTTATTATTTCTTTCATGTGAAGAATAAGTTCTTCTTTAATGCTTCTTAAAGCCTCATTTTTTTTGTCTGTATTCAAATCCATAAGACTTCTGCTTGCAATTTTTGCTTTCTTTCCCAAGCTTACCATATTAAACATTACAATCACCTCACCTTAAATAATGTTCCTTTGTTTTCACCATCGAATAAACTATATAAATCATCTGGATTTTTAGATGAAAGAATAACCATATCAAAATTATTTTCAAAAGCAATTTGTCCTGCTCTTATCTTTGTAATCATTCCTCCTGTACCAAGGTTATTTACAGCCCCACCACAGCAATCTATAATCTCATCAGTTATTTCTTCAACAACTTCAATTTGTTTTGCATTTTTATTTTTCTTTGGATTATCAGTATAAAGTCCATCAATATCCGTAAGAATAACAAGAAGATCTGCTCCTATTATTGAACTTACAACGGCAGATAAAGTATCATTATCACCAAATTCCAACTCTTCTGTACTTACCGTATCATTTTCGTTTACTATTGGAATTACATTATATTTTAGAAGCTGTTCAAAAGTATTATATATATTTGAAATATCAGCATTTTCACCAACAACGTCATTTGTCAAAAGAACCTGCGCTACATTGTGGTTATATTCACCAAACAACTTATCATAAAGATACATCAATTCACATTGTCCGATTGCCGCAAGCGCCTGTCTTTTTGATATTGTTTTGGGCTTTTTATCAAGACCAAGCTTTCCCATTCCAACCCCAACAGCACCTGAAGAAACCAACACAATTTCTTTTCCTGAATTTTTAAGGTCAGAAATAATCTTTACCAAATGTTCCACTCTTCTTATGTTTATGTTCCCAGTTTTGTGAGTCAAAGTGGATGTTCCGATTTTAATTACGATTTTTTTTGCTTTTACTACGTTTTCCATATTATGTCCTTATTTTTATTTTATATTAATTTTATTATTGATAAATTAAAAAATACCTTTATTGTATTTAAACTGTCCGTAAAGCATGATAACTAGCCCAATTATTATCCCTAATACAACTAAGAGCTCAATTATGTCAGTTTTAAAAGCAAGTTCAAAAACAGCACAAACGACAAAAGAGAACCCTATTATTAAACTTCCAATCCCCATACATTTTCCATATTTAGGAATATCAGCTTTTACAACTTTTCTCCTGTTATAACTATGAATAGTGGAAATATTTCCCCTTATATTTAATATACCGCATACTAAAAGAATAATACCAATAAGAATAAATGTAATAAATTTTTCCATTGCTTTTCCCTTTACTAAAAATCAAAAATTAATATGTTATTTATTATAAACTTTAAAACAAATACGGTTTAAATATAGTCATACAGATTTTTATTTATTATATAAAAATTCACTAATAAAGTAAAGCAAGAAGAAATAAAATAAAAACTTGGCAAAACCAAGTTTTTAATATGTTATGTAATTTTTTATTACGTTTCCTTCATGATGATTCATTAAAGCTTCTTTTACATCTTCAAGCTTATATTCATTATATACAAAATCTTTTTCATCTATTACTTTCATTTTCAAAAGTTCAAATGCTTGATTTACGTATAAAGGCGTAGTATGGTAAAGACCTTTTATTGTAACTTGTGAATAATGAAGAAGTTTTGTGTCAACACTCAAAACTTCCCCTGCTTTTGTTCCGCCGTATAATAAAACAAAACCTCCAGGACGAACCATATTAATTGACATTTCCCAAACTTTTACGCTTCCTGCTGCTTCAATTGCTGCATCAACACCTCTTCCTTCAGGTGTAAGATCTTTTACAGCCTGAACTTGATCTTCTACTTCATCTATATTAATCACATCATAAGCACCAAGTTTTTTTGCTGTTTCAAGTCTAACTTTACTTCTATCACAAGCTATAACTCTCGCACCTTTTAAATATAGAAGTCTTATAAACATAAGACCTGAAGGTCCACATCCGTTAACTGCAACATAATCCCCTTGTTCAACAGGAACTTGAGAAACCCCATATACTGCACAAGCAAAAGGTTCTAATAAAGCTGCTTGTTTAAAACTCATATCATCTGGAATATGGAACATATTTTGTTTAACAATTCTTTCAGGAATAAGTTGATATTCACTAAAAGCACCATTTTTCAACTGATTTGCAAGGAAATCTTCACACATACAATGAATACCTTTTTTGCAATAATAACATTCATTACATGGCGCAGAATTATGAGCAACAACTCTATCTCCAACTTTAAACTTAGTAACCCCTTCCCCTACACTATCAACAATACCGCTTGCTTCATGTCCAATATTATAAGGAGGTGTATGTTTTGCATATCCTCTTAAATAACTTTTTACATCAGAACCACAAGTAAGAGAAACTTCGTTTTTAATTAAAACTTCGCCCTTTCCAGGTTTTGGCTTCTCACATTCAATAATTCTTAAATCACCTGGTTCATACAACATTACTTTTCTCAATTTAACGTACCTCTCTTTAAATTAATATGCTATTCATAGTTTATCATTAAACGGTATCATTCATCAAGAAATAAATTTATTAAATTTTACAAAACTACTGTTAAAATGTTTAGGCTAAATGTTAAAATACATTTAGGTGGATATTATGAATTTAAGGATAGATACAAAAGCGGAATACATTTTAAATAAATTAAAAGAAAATGGATTTGAAGGTTTTATTGTCGGCGGATGTGTCAGAGATTTAATTTTAGGGAAAACGCCAAAAGATTATGACATAACAACAAATGCAAAGCCAGAGAAAATAATAGAAACATTCAAGGACCACAAAACAATATTAACGGGAATAGAATACGGGACCGTTACGGTTTTAATAAACAGGATACCTTTTGAAATAACAACATATAGAAAAGAACAAGAATATATAAACAACAGAAAACCAAAAGGTGTTGTATTTTTATCTTCAATAGAAGAAGACTTATACAGAAGAGATTTTACAATAAATTCCATGGCTTATAATAATGATAAAAAACTAATAGATTTATACGGTGGCGTAAATGATATACAAAAAGGTATTATAAGAGCAATTGGAAATAAAGATAAAAAATTTGAAGAAGATGCAATTAGAATTTTAAGAGCATATAGATTCGCAGGAAGATATGATTGGGAAATAGAAGAAGAAACAAAAAATGCAATGATAAAAAACATGAATTTACTTAATAACATTGCAAAAGAAAGAATCATACCTGAGCTTAAAGAAATATTTGAAAGCGGTATGGATATTAACAAAATGGAATTTATTACAACTTTATTCCCTGTAATAAAAGATTGTTTTAATACATATCAAAATAATAAATATCATATGAGAAGTGTTGGAGAACATATTTACAATACATTTAACAATATAGATAATGTATTTCATTTAAAAATGACAATGCTTCTACATGATATAGGCAAAGTATATACTAAGACAACAGATCAAAACAATGTTGACCATTTCTACAATCATGCAGATATTTCCCGGGAAAAGTCAAAAATAATTCTAAATGAATTTAAATTCGACAATAACACAAAACATAAAATACTTACATTAATAGAAAATCATGATAAGTATATGGCACCTGAACCTAAATATATAAAAAAAATGTTAAACAAAATAGGCGAAGATTTGTTTTTTGATTTAATTAAAGTAAGAATTGCCGATGATAGTGCAAAAAATCAAGAATTGGTAAAAAACAATATAAAGATTTTCAATGAAACTTTAACTCTTACAAAAAAAATCATAAAAGAAAAACAACCTTATAGTATTAAAGGCCTTGATATTTCAGGCAAAGACCTTATGGAACTTGGATATGAAGGTAAAGAAATTGGAGAAAAATTAAATTATCTATTAAATAAAATAATTGAAGCCCCATCTTTAAATAAGAAAGAAACATTAAAAAATTTAATAGCAAAAAAATAAAAGCCTGTTATTCAGGCTTTTTATTTTCTAGTAATGGCGGTTTATTTTCATCTTTTCTGTCACTAAGCCACTGAGAAACCAAAATTTTAAGAACCGCAAATATAGGTATACCTATAACCATACCTACGACACCAAACAGACTTCCACAGAAAATAATAGATACGATAACCCAGAAACCATTAAGCCCAACTACATCACCAAGAATATTTGGAGCAAGAACATTTTGGTCTATTTGTTGTATAAATATAATAATAAATACCATTATAATTCCCTGAACAGGTCCACCGGAAATCATTGCAAAAATAGAACAAGGTATTACGCTGAAAATTGGACCAAATAGTGGAATCATATTTGTTATTGTTATTATAAAAGCAATTAATGTTGCATATTTAATTTTAAACAATGTTGCAAGAGCAAGGCCCATAGCACCAACAATTAAAGAACAAATAGCTTTCCCTGATAAAAATTTAAAGAACATGTAATCCATAAGCCCTAAAACATAGGATGTTGTCCCATACATTCTTTCCGATAAAATAGCTTGAGAAAAACGCTTTAATTGACTTAATAAGACCTCTTTGTCTATAAGCATATATAAAGCTATAAAAATAGCAATAAATACATTATATATTGTTTTTCCAAGACTCATTGTCGCATTAAATAAATTTGTACCAAGTCCTTCAACCCAAGTTTTAAAGAAACTTAAAGTATCGAGTATTGTAGCATTCATTCCATTTGAGGTAGATATGTCTATATTGAATATATTACAAATACTAACAAACACAGGATGATTTGCAAGTCTTGTTATAAAACTTTCAATCTGTCCCATATTTTCCTGAACAGAAGCTATAAGAGAGCTTATACTTGCGATTGTACTTGGTAAAACTATATAAACAATTAAAGTAATTATCAAAAGAGCAATAATCATTACAATAAGAGAAGATAGAACTCTTTTGGTTCCATCTTTTTTAATATTTGTCTTTTTATCTAAAATTTCATGAAGTTTATCAACAGGTTGATAAAGGAAAAATGCAATGATAAAACCTATTAAAACAGGCTTTAATGGAATATAAAATATATTCCATATACCTTTTAATTCTTCAAGAAAAGAAGATATGTTTTGAATCCCAAAATAAAAAGCTATTATGAAACAGACTGAAAGAGTAAATAAAACCGCATACTCTTTATATTTTTTGTCTATGTCTTTACATTTTCTCATTGAACCACTCACTTTTTCATATTTAACAATAACATTATACCATACTTATCAATTAAAATATTTAAAAATCCTATTTTTAAATATAATTTATGATATAATTAAAAAAGTTTTAATAAATTAAAAAGAGGTTGAAATGATTTATTATTTAATTGTAATTTTGTGCATAATTATAGATCAAATAAGTAAATATATCGTTATAAATAATTTAAAACCTATTGGAAGCATACCTATAATAGAAAATGTTTTTCATCTTACTTACTGTGAAAACACTGGCGCTGCTTTTAGTATGTTTTCAAAAAACACAGCAATGTTAACAGCCGTAAGTTTAGTATTTATTTTTCTAGTATTTTTCTTTTTATTAAAAAGCATCAAAAAGGGAAAAACATCAAAAATCATGTCTTTCGGGCTTGCTTTTATATTAGGAGGCGCAATTGGAAATTTCATAGATAGATTCTTCCATGGTTTTGTTACAGACTTCTTTGATTTTAGACTTATAAATTTTGCTATTTTTAATGTAGCAGATATATTTATTACAATCGGGGCAATACTATTTTGTATATATGTTATTTTTACAAAAGACGAAAAAATATTTTAGAAAGAATAGACAAAAGTTTATTCTTTTTATTTTAAACATAAAAGAACAAATGTTCATTTTGTTATATACTTTATAAAAACTATATGATAAAATATGTTAATAAAATATTTTTAAAAGGAGAAAAAATGCCAAAATTTAAAGTACATTCACCTTTTGATCCTTCAGGAGGACAGCCTGAAGTAATAGAAAAATTATCAAACAGCATATTAAACAATGAAAGAGATCAAACACTTCTTGGTGTTACAGGCTGCGGGAAAACTTATATTATGGCAAAAATAATAGAAAAAGTTCAGCGTCCTGCTCTCATAATGGCACATAACAAAACATTAGCAGCTCAACTTGCAAATGAGTTTAGAAGTTTCTTTCCTGAAAATGCGGTAGAATATTTTGTAAGCTACTACGATTATTATCAACCGGAAGCATATGTTCCCGGCAGAGATTTATATATAGCAAAAGACTCAAGCATAAACGATGATATAGATAAACTTCGTCACTCAGCAACATCTGCATTATTTGAAAGAGATGACGTAATAATCATTGCATCTGTAAGCTGTATATACGGACTTGGTAGTCCAATTGACTATAAGGAAATGGTTTTATCATTAAGACCCGGAATGATAAAAGAACGAGATAATGTAATAAGAAAGTTAATTGATATACAATATACAAGAAATGATATTGATTTTCACAGAGGAACTTTCAGAGTAAGAGGAGATAGCGTAGAAATATTCCCTGCAAACAGCAGTGAAGAAGCAATACGAGTTGAATTCTTTGATGATGAAATAGACAGAATCGTTGAAATAAACTCCATTACCGGAGAAATTTTAAGAAGTTTAAAACATGCTTTTATTTACCCTGCAAGCCACTATGTTACAAACGAAGAAAACATAAACAGAGCAATAAAATCAATAAGCGAAGAGTTAAAAGTAAGGGCAAAGGAATTTGAAGATAATGGGAAATTACTTGAAGCACAAAGAATAAGGGAAAGAACTAATTATGATATTGAAATGCTAAGAGAAATCGGTTCTTGCAAAGGAATAGAAAACTATTCAAGACATATAAACAATCTTCCTGCGGGAGCACCTCCTTATACTCTTTTAGACTACTTCCCTAAAAATTATGTAACTTTCATAGACGAATCCCATGTTACCGTCCCTCAAATAAGAGGAATGTATGCAGGAGACAGAGCAAGAAAAATGAATCTTGTTGATTATGGATTCAGACTTCCTTCAGCTTTAGATAACAGACCTCTAAACTTTGAAGAATTTGAAGAAAGAATGAATCAATTAGTCTATGTATCTGCAACTCCTAATGATTATGAAAAAGACTTATCAACAACAATAGCAGAATGTATTGTTCGTCCAACAGGTCTTATTGACCCTAAAATTACCGTTAAGGAAACAAAAGGGCAAATTGAAGATTTAATAGGAAGAATAAAAGAAAAAACTGCTAAAAAAGAAAAAGTTCTTGTAACAACTCTTACAAAAAGAATGGCAGAAGATTTAACAACATATTTAAGTGAAGTGGGAATAAGAGTTGAGTATCTTCACTCTGATGTAGACACAATAGAAAGAATGAAGCTTATTAAAGACTTAAGAGATGATGTTTTTGATGTTTTGGTAGGTATAAACCTTTTAAGAGAAGGACTTGATATACCGGAAGTATCCTTAGTTGCTATTTTAGATGCCGATAAAGAAGGATTTTTAAGAAGTGAAACATCACTTATTCAAACAATAGGAAGAGCCGCAAGACATTTAGACGGCGAAGTTGTAATGTATGCAGACACAATAACAGCTTCCATGGATAAATCCATAAAAGAAACAGAAAGAAGAAGAAAAATACAAACAAAATATAACAAAGACCATAACATTACACCTAAAGGAATAGTAAAATCTACGGATAATGCTATGTCTGCACTGTCAATGGAAGATATCGAAGATAAAAAATCAGCTAAAATCCAAAAGAGAAATAAAAAAGACTTTAACAAAGATATTGATAAAGAAATTGAACTTCTTACAAAACAAATGAAATTATATGCTAAAAATCTTGAATTTGAACTTGCTGCAAAAGTCAGAGATGAAATTGAACAATTAAAAAAATTAAAAACAAAATAAACTCCATAAGGGAGTTTTTTTGTTCTATTTTTTTATAAAGCCAATATATATTAATAAATAATATTTTTAGGAGAAAAACTATGGACAACAAAAATATAACAGATCAAAGACTTGAATTATACAACAGAGGCAATTTAAAAATAAATGATTGTCTTGATGTTCATAACTTTAATGACGAAACGGTGGTTCTTGAAACATCTCTTGGAATTCTTACCATAAACGGAGAAGAATTAAAAATTGAAAAACTAAATTTAGAAGAAGGAGAAATTGCCTTAAACGGAAATATTTATGCTCTAAATTATGACGATGATATAACATTTATGGAAAAATCCTCAGGATTATTTTCAAAGATATTTAAATAATGACTGATACAATTTATTCACAATACCTAATCCTTTTTGAAACCTTTTACGGAGGTTTCATTTTGGGCGTTATGTATCACACAATAACTATAATAGTTTATGCCATAACAAAAAAAATAAATTTATCAGATTTATGTTTTTGTCTTGTAGGTGCAGTATTTACCATTGATTTATTCTTTAAGACCACATATTTTGATTTAAGATATTATAGCATTTTAAGTTTTATCTTGGGATTTGTCGCTTATTACTTTATAATATCCCCCATCTATAAAAAGTTTCTGTTTTTTATCACCTCAAAAATAGGGCTTACAAACAAAAAAATAAAAAGAAAAATAAACATCAAAAAAAATAAAATAAAAAAGAAATACAAAGGGCCTATAATAAAAATTAAAACTTTATTAAAACATATTTTATCTATTCCAATAAAAATAAAAATAAGTTATAATAATTTTAAAATATATAAAAAAGAAGGAATAGGTATTAATGAGAAGAGAAAATTATTCTTTACAAAATACCAACAGCAGCATAGATGCAAAAAGAAGAATAGTAAAAAGGAAAAAAAGACGTGCAGGTAAGAAAAAAAGAGTTATAACTTTAATTCTAATTGTTATCTTTGTTCTTTTTGCGGGCAGAATGCTTACACTTGAGTATAAATATTATACTTTAAACAAAACAAAAGAAGAACTTTCTCAGAAAATAGAAGAAGAAAATTTAAAATCAAAAGAATTAAGTGAAGAACTTGAGAATTCAAACAGCAAATCATATATAGAATACCTTGCAAAAAAATATTTGGGACTTATTTATCCTGATGAAAAAGTATACGTAACAAACGAAGGGGACAATAAAAGTGAGTAGTTTTTTATTTGACACACATGCACATCTTAACGATGAGGCTTTTGACGAAGACTTAACAGTTGTAATAAAAAAATTACAAAGTGAAAATATAGAAGGGGTTGTAAATGTTGGTTATGATCTTGAGTCCTCAATAAAAGCCATTGAACTTAGTAAACAATATAAATTTTGTTATGCATCGGTAGGACTTCATCCTCATGATAGCAAAGACTATAACAAAATCCTTGAAAATGAATTTATTAAATTTACAAAAGAAAATGATAAAGTAGTTGCCTACGGAGAAATAGGACTTGATTATTATTATGATAATTCTCCAAGGGACATACAAAAAGAAGTATTTATAAAACAAATCAAAGTTGCAAATGAGTTGAACAAACCTATCATAATACATTCAAGAGATGCCGTAAAAGATACATATGATATTTTAAAAGAATATTTAGGTAGTAATACAGGAATAATTCATTCTTGTTCTGCTTCGCCAGAAATGGTAAAAGAATATTTAAAACTTGGGCTTTATATCTCTTTTTCAGGAAGTGTTACATTTAAAAATGCAGAAAATGTAAGAAATGCAGCAAGAGCAGTTCCTTTAGACAGACTTCTTATTGAAACAGACTGTCCTTACTTAACCCCTGTACCTCATAGAGGAAAGAGAAATGATCCTTCATATGTAAAACACACTGCAAAACAGCTTGCAGACATTAATAATATAAGTTATGAAGAATTAGTTGAAATTACAAATAATAATGCAAAAGAAATATTTGGAATAAAATAAAAAAAGGAATGCAAAACATTCCTTTTTTTATATAAAATTTTTTAATAAACACAAATTATTCAGTTTAATCAAATACTAATTATTTGAACTTTATTTTATATTATTGTAATACTATTTTAGCAATATCAGATGGTTTATCTGCAATATGAGTTGGTTTGCAATTTTCGATTTCTTCTCTTTCTCCATAACCATAAGTTACACCGATTGTATCAAGACCATTTTCAACGCCGCCTTCAAGGTCGTTGTATCTGTCTCCTACCATACAAACCTCACTTTTATCCTCTACACCCATATGTTCCATAGCCATTCTTATAAAATCACCTTTTGAACCTCTGGTTTGAGTCCAGTTGTTTCCAACAATAATATCAAAATATTTTGCAAGATCTAAATGTTTTAATTGTAAAACAGAAGCCTCTTCCGGTTTATTTGTAGCAATAGCCATTTTAACGCCATTATCAAATAAAGTCTTTAACATTTCAGGAATTTCTTCATATATTTTACATTCATAAATCCCTTTTTCTTTAAGTCGTTTCATATGTATTTTCATGGCTGCTGCACCGTCTTCTTTGCTAAAACCATATTTTGTAATAATTGTTTTAGATAAAGGAGGCCCAAGAAGTTTTCTTATATTATCAACGCTTTCTTCAACCCCATATGCTTTAAGTGCTTTTTGAAAGCATTTGCAAATACCTTCATGAGAATCTAAAATTGTACCGTCCAAATCGAATACCACATATTTATATTTCATATTATTACCTCATAATTTATTATTTAAGTACAATATCAGCTATTTCAAGAGGTGTTTTTGCAATATAAGTAGGTTTGCAATTTACAATTTCTTCTTCAGAACCATAACCATATGTTACACCGATTGTATCAAGACCGTTTTCAACGCCACCTTCAAGGTCATTGTATCTATCCCCTACCATTACAGCATCTTTTTTATCTTCGACACCAATAGCTTCCATTGCCCATTTGATAAATTCTGCTTTTGTTCCTCTTGTTTGTTCTTCATTGTTTCCAACAATAAAATCAAAATAATCTTTTAATTTTAAATGTTCAAGTTGTTTTATTGAAATTTCTTCAGGTTTGTTTGTTGCTATTGCAATTTTAATTCCGTTTTCTTTTAATTTATCAAGCATTTCAAACATTCCATCATAATACTGTGCATCATAAATACCTTTTGTTTTAAGATAATTCATATGAAGTTTCATAGCAGCTTTGCCGTCTTCTTCGCTAAAACCATATTTTGTAATAATTGTTTTAGAAAGAGGTGGTCCAAGAAGTTTCTTTATGTTTTCTAAACTTTCTTCAACTCCATAAGCTTTTAAAGCTCCTTGAAATCCCTTACAGCTTCCAAGCTGTGAATCAACGATTGTTCCGTCAAGATCAAATATTACATATTTGTACCCCATTTTACTTCTCCTTTTACTACTTGATTTTTTGTTTTAAATATGATAACGCTTTTTGCAACTGATTGTCTTCATCAAGCGTTAATTTACTTATTGCTTTGTCGCTCTCAGCCTTAACAATAACATCAGGAGTAATGCCTTTTTGATGAATTTGATGTCCTTTTGGGCTTAAGTATTCATCAATTGTTATTGTAATGCCCGAACCGTCATTAAGAGTTTTTACCTCTTGTATAATACCTTTACCATAAGATTTTTCACCTATAATGGTTGCCACTCCATTATCTTGTAAAGCGCAAGATAATATTTCAGAAGCAGATGCAGAATTCCCGTTTACAAGAACAACAACAGGAACTTTTGCATATTCATCCGTAACATCTTTTTCTGTTTGTGTTTCACCTGTTTTATTGGTTGTTGAAATTATTGTCATATCTTTTTTTAATAATAAATTTGCTATATCCGTTGCCTCGTTTACAAGTCCGCCAGGATTATCTCTTAAATCTATAACAAGACCTTTCATATTTTTATTACTAAATTCATCATAATATTTTTCAAAATCACTGGCAACATCACTGGCAAATTCATTTATTCTTATATAACCTATTTCATCATCCATCATTTTGCCCGTAACATATGTTGCTTTAACTTTATCTCTTGTTATTGTCATTTTTATTTCTTTATTATTTCTTAAAACAACAACATTTACTTTTGTACCTTTTTTACCTCTTAGTTTATTTGAAGCTTCTGATACACTTACGTTTGAAGAATCAAAATCATCAATTTTTATAATAATATCTCCTGCTTTCATTCCAGCTTCTTCAGCAGGAGAACCTTGGAATACTGAGTCAACCAATACCGCGCCATCTTCATTGTTCATAATTTGTACGCCAATACCATAAAACTCACTGTCAAGTTCTGAAGTATATTCTTCAAACTCTTCTTCAGTATAATAATTTGTATACAAGTCTCCTGTACCTTTTGCAAGACCTTTAAATGCATAATCCCATAAATCTTGTTCGTCTAATTCTTTATAATAATCTTCCTGTATTAATTCTTCCAGTGCAATTAACTTTGTGATATTTTTTGCACTTGTAGAACTTGGAGTATTTATAAGCACCTTATTACCAATTGCCATATTACATGACGCCGTTACAAGAAATGTTAAAAGATTTGTTATAATAAGCAAACCCGTAACAACGGCTATTACAATTATTTTACCTTTATTCTTTTTGTTTTCCATATTTACTTTCCTTTATGTCTATTTAACTACTATATTATATGTCATCACTTTTTTAATATCAATATTTAAAAATAAAAACCTAATTTTTTAATTTTTTAAATATATAATAATCATTTTATCACTTTAAAAATTAATTCTTTTCTGATAAACTTTATTTTGATAATTTATAAAAAAGGAAATTTCAAATGAATAAATTAAATATAGTTGCTACCTGTACATTTGGTCTTGAAAGAGCATTAAAAAGAGAAATTATAGATTTAGGATATGATATAGACAAAGTCGAAGATGGGAAAATATATTTTAAAGGAAACTACAATGATATGATGAAAGCAAATCTTCATCTTAGATGTGCCGACAGAGTTCTTATTTTCCTTACAAGCTTTGATGCTTTTTCTTTTGATGAACTTTTTGACAAAACAAAAGATTACCCTTGGGAAAACATTTTTGATAAAAATGCAGGATTTAATCCTACAAAAATAACAACGGTAAAATCAAAACTTTATTCAAAAAGAGACATACAAAAAATAATCAAAAAAGCAATAGTAGAAAGACTAAAAAATAAATATCATACAAAAAAACTCAACGAAGAAGGAGCATATTATCAAATAATCGTAAACATAAAAAAAGATAAAGTAAGTTTATTTTTAAATACTTCCGGAGAAGGTCTTCATAAAAGAGGATACAGAGAAAACGCACTAAAGGCCCCATTAAAAGAAACATTGGCAAGTGGAATAATAGAACTAAGCGGATATAGAGGAGACAGACCATTTAGCGATATAATGTGTGGAAGCGGAACAATAATAATAGAAGCAGCAATGAAAGCAAAAAACATTGCCCCGGGACTTAACAGACATTTTGCTTTTGAAAATTGGAAAGAATTTAACAAAAAAGAATTTGATTTAATTAAAACACAGGCAAAAGAAAATATTATACCTGCTCCTATAAGGCTACTTGGGAACGACATAGATTACAAAGCAATAAAAGTAGCAAACGAAAATGCAAAAAAAGCAGGTGTTGATGATGCTGTAGCATTTCAAAAAATGGACATGAGAGAATTTAGATCAAAAAAGAAAAACGGAACAATGATTGTAAATCCGCCTTATGCAGAAAGAATTGGAGAAGAAAAAGAAGTAATAAAATTATATAAAGATTTCGGCAAAGTATATGAAAACTTGGAAGATTGGAAACTATTTGTACTTTGTGCACATCCTCTTTTCCAAAAACACTTTGGTAAAAAAGCAGATAAAAACAGAAAACTGTTTAATGGCAACATGCTTTGTTACCTATATCAATATTATCCAAATAAAGGAAATAAATAAAATGATAATAAAAGAAGCTCTTATGAAAGCAAGTAAAAAACTTGAAGAAAATAATATTCCAGGTTCACTAAACGAAGCAAAATATCTTTTAAAATTTCTGTTAAAAAAAGATGATATATACTTTATTACAAATTTAGATAAATCTTTAAATGACGATGAGCTAAAAAAATATAAAGAACTGGTTAACAAAAGATGTAAACATGTTCCTTTCAGCTATATTACAGGAGTAAAGGAATTCATGGGACTTGAATTTTTTGTAAATAATCAAACTTTAATACCTCGTCCAGAAACAGAAATTATAACAGAATATGTAATAAATAATTTTAAAGATAAAAAACTTGATATTTTAGAAATTGGTGTTGGAAGCGGATGCATAAGCATATCCATAGCCAAATATTTAAGTAATGTAAATATTTTAGGCGTAGATATAAATGAAAAAGCAATTGAAGTTGCCAACAAAAATATTAAATATAATAATGTAGAAAATAAAGTTAATTTTATAAAAAGCGACTTATATAAAAATGTAAAAGGAAAATTCGATATAATCATTTCAAATCCGCCTTACATCAAAAGCGATGTTATTGAAACCCTTGAAGATGACGTAAAAAAATACGAACCGATTTTAGCTTTGGATGGAGGAAATGATGGGCTTTACTTTTATAAAAAAATAATAAATGATGCAGATAAATTTTTAAAAGATAATTCCTACATTATTTTTGAAATAGGTTACGACCAAGGTGAAGATGTAAAAACACTTTTAGAAAAAAAACAATTCAAAGAAATAGAAATAATCAAAGACCTTGCAGGTTTTGACAGAACAATAATTGCAAAAAAATAAAAGACAGCTAAATGCTGTCTTTTTAAAATATCACAAAACATAACACTTATATTAATAAAAAACTTTCTTAAATTTATAGTGATATTTTTAATCTTATTCTTTTCAGAAAAATATAAATAATAAAACAAACACATTATTAGTTTTCTTCTTTCATCCAACGTCTGCCTTTTTTGCCTGTCGGAGGAAGTCTATCCCCTTGTTCAATATTAACTATTCTTCCATTTTCAATATAAGAACCGTCTTTTTCTACTTCTCTGTATTCACCTGCAGGTAAATCATCAGTACCGGGTTTATATAAATTACTCATAATCTTTTCCTTTCATAATTTATTCTCGGTATTATTTTTCATCAATTTTTGTTAATTATTCAAAAAATATGATGTTAAAATTTACAAAAAAAAGATATCCTTAAGATATCTTCCTTTCACTTTTTTCTTTTATTATTTTACAAACGGGAAAAATAAGTCCGCCAATACTGTTACCCAAAGTTATTACTAAAATTGAAATAAAAGTATTAACATTCCATATTCCGGCAACAGAAAAATAGAACATATCGGCAATACTATGTTCAAAGCCACATAGTATAAAACCCATAACTCCAAATATAAGCCCTAAATATTTACCTATTTCCGTTTTATTGCTTTTATAACCGTCAACTGCTATGTAAATAAGAATATTACAAAGTATTGCAAGAATAAATAAGCTAAGCAAATCCCCTCTTAACTTTGTATTACAAAGATTTACGGCACTCTCATAAAGATTGACAGTTGAGCCAGGAGTATTAAAAAATCTTGTAAGTTTAATCATATTAGCAAGTAAGAATGCTCCAATAAAATTGCCAATCCAAACAATTATTAAATTAAAAGCATACTTTTTATCATTTTCAAATAAATACAAAACTTTTCCAGTAAATAAGTTAAGCTCAAAAGTACAAACACTAAAAAGTCCAACGGAAAAGAGAAACGCACCTATTACATGGTTTTCCATATATAAATAAGCACATCCACCAATTCCTATCATAATTCCTGCTAAAACTGCATATATAAATACAACTAATCTACTTTTACTCATTTTTACCTCTTTATTTTTGCAAAACAAATTTCAGTGAAATACCACTGAACTTTGTTAATTATTCTTCTATTATTTCTATTTTCTTTATTTTTCTTTCTTCAAGAGGTTTATCCATATAATCTGTAGGAGTTTTTGCAATTTCATCAAGAACATCAAACCCTTCAGTAAGTTTACCAAAAGCAGCATATTCACCATCTAAGTGAGGTGCATTTTGATGCATTATAAAGAACTGACTTCCTGCAGAGTTTTTATCCATGCTTCTTGCCATAGATATAACGCCTCTTTCATGTTTTAAATTATTTTCAACTCCGTTTGAAGCAAATTCACCTTTAATTGTATGCCCAGGGCCACCCATTCCATTACCGTTTGGACATCCTCCTTGAATCATAAAGCCTTCAATTACTCTATGAAAGATTAATCCATTATAAAATCCGTCTTTTACCAAATTAATAAAATTTTCGCATGTTATAGGAGCAATATCTTCATATAATTCAACAACCATTACTCCGCCGTTTTCCATTTCTATTTTAGCTTTTGTCATAATAATCATTCCTTTCCTGTTGTATGATGTATTTTACCATATATATTAAATAAATAAAACAAATTTAAAATTTTTGTGTACTTTTTTCAACTTCTTTATTATAATGTTGGTTGGGTGATTATATGGAAAAGAAAAATAATAATGTATCTGCTTTAATCCTTGCAGGAGGATTAGGCACAAGAATGAAATCAGAAAAACCAAAAGTTTTACATGAAATATGTGGTGAAACTTTACTTAAACACGTAATTTTAAACCTTGAAGAAGCAAACATTGACGATATAGGTGTAGTAGTAGGATACAAAGCCGATATGGTTAAAGAAGTTACTGGAGAAAAATACAGTTATTATCTTCAAGAAGAACAACTTGGAACAGGTCATGCAGTAATGATGGCAAAAGAATTCCTAAAAAACAAGAAAGGAAAAATTCTTGTTCTTTGTGGAGATGCTCCTTTAATCAATAAAAACGTAATAAATGATTTTATAAATTATACAGATAAAAATAACTTGGATCTTTGCGTTCTAACTGCAATATTAGATGATGCAAAAAGCTATGGAAGAATAGTTAGAAAAGATGGCAGACTTGAAAAAATCGTAGAACTAAAAGATGCAAATGAAGAACAAGCAAAGATAAAGGAAGTTAATTCAGGTACTTACATTTTTGATGTGGAAAAACTTTTAAAACATTTGGATAAACTTTCAACAAACAATGCTCAAAAAGAATATTACATTACAGATATGATTGAAATATTCAAAAATAACGATTATAACGTTGACGCATTTGCAGCAAAAGAAAGTAGTATAGTTGAAGCAGCAAATAACAGATACGAACTTTCAAAATGCGAAGAACTTTTAAGAGAAGAAATTAATAAACAACATATGCTTGAAGGCGTTACAATCATAAATCCAAAAGCAACTTACATTGATAGAAACGTTAAAATCGGTGTTGATACAGTAATTTATCCAAATACAATAATAAAAAAAGGAAGCATCATCGGTAAGAGAAACGAAATATATGCTTCAAGAATAGAAAACAGCTGTATCGGAGACGAAAATAAAATAGATAACTGTGTAATAACAGATGCAAAGGTAAGTAACCAAAACCAAATTGGTCCTTATGTACATTTAAGACCAAATGCTGATATAAAAGACGGTACAAGACTTGGCAACTTTGTTGAAATTAAAAACTCAACAATCGGAAATGGCACAAAAGTAAGCCACTTAACTTATGTCGGAGATGGTGAAATCGGAGAAAACACTAACGTAGGATGCGGTGTTGTATTTGTAAATTATGACGGTAAAAATAAATATAAAACAAAAGTAGGAAACAACTGTTTTGTAGGATGTAATGTAAATCTTGTTGCACCTATAACAATAGAAGATAATGTATATATAGCTGCAGGTTCTACCTTAACAGATGATGTGGAAAAGAACTCTCTTGCTATTGCAAGAAGCAGACAGACTATAAAAAAAGATTATAAAAAATAATAAATTTTAGATTTAACAATTTAAAAACATATAAAATTTTGTTATAATGTGTTTATAAATAGTTTAAAACTATTTTAAATAAATATAATTTATGGGGAGTAGAAAATGATAGAATCTTTTTCAGACATTTGTTTACTTGCAGGTAATTCAAATAAGGCTTTAGCACAAGAAATAGCAGACAATTTAGCATTACCTCTATGTTTAGCAAAAATCGGGAAATTCTCTGATGGAGAAATTAATGTTACAATTAACGAATCTGTAAGAGGAAGAGACGTTTTTGTTATTCAATCGGTTTGTTCACCGGTAAATGATAATTTAATGGAATTATTAATTATCATTGATGCATTAAAAAGAGCTTCAGCAGGAAGAATAACTGTTGTTATGCCATACTATGCTTATGCAAGACAAGACAGAAAGGAAAAAGGAAGAGTTCCTATTACTGCAAGACTTGTTGCAGATATGCTTACAACAGCAGGAGCGGACAGAGTAATTTCAATTGATTTACATGCCGACCAAATTCAAGGATTCTTTAATATACCTTTTGATAGATTATTCGGCAGACCAATCATTGCAAACTACATTCAATCTCAAAATGAATCAATGGAAAATGTAGTTGTTGTATCTCCTGATGCAGGAAGCGTAAAACGTTCAAGAAAATTAGCCGAAGACTTAAATGTACCTTTGGCAATCATCGATAAGAGAAGACCTAAAGACAATGTTGCGGAAGTAATGAATGTTATCGGTGAAGTAAGAGGCAAAAAAGTTATAATGATTGATGACATGATAGATACGGGAGGCACTATAGTTGGAGCTGCAAATGCTTTAGAACAACTTGGAGCAGGCAGAATAATTTGTGCTTGTACACATCCTGTTTTATCAGGACCAGCTGTGGAAAGGATTGAAAATTCTGCTATTGACAGATTAATAGCAACAAATACTATCCCATTAACATCTGATAAGAAAATTGACAAGATTACCGTATTATCTGTTGCACCGCTGCTAGCAAAAGCAATTAAGATTATACATACAGGTAAATCTATTAGCTCAATTTTTTCATAAAAAATATAAAATGAAAGGAAATAAAAATTATGGATTTAAAAACAATTGCTAGTAATGTCAGAGTTGGCATTATTACAGAAGTAGCCGCTGCACAAAGTGGACATCCAGGTGGATCTTTATCAAGTGCGGACATCGTTACATATCTTTATTTTGAAGCTATGAACATCAATAAAGATAATCTTGACGATCCAAACAGAGACAAATTTATTTTAAGTAAAGGACATGCATCACCTGTTTTATATGCTGCTCTTGCAGAAAAAGGAATCATCGAAAGAGATGAACTTAAAACATTTAGAAAAATCAACACAAGACTTCAAGGACATCCAGCTATTCATAAATGCCCAGGCGTTGATATGACAGCCGGTTCTTTAGGTTTAGGTTTCCCTGTTGCTGTTGGTCTTGCTCTTGGTAACAAACTTGACGGAAAAGATTCAACAGTTTACTGCTTATGCGGTGATGGTGAAATTCAAGAAGGTTCAATTTGGGAAGCTGCTATGGCTGCAAGCCACTACAAATTAGATAACTTAATCTTATATGTAGATAACAACAACTTACAAATTGATGGACCTATAACAGAAGTTATGTCTCCATACCCAATTGATGAAAAATTTGCTGCATTTGGTTTCAATGTAATCAATGTAGAAGATGGTCATGATTTTGATCAACTTAGAGAAGCAAACGAAAAAGCTAAAGCTTGTAAAGGAAAACCTAGCGTAATTGTTTGTAAAACAGTAAAAGGTAAAGGTGTTTCATTCATGGAAAACCAAGTAGGTTGGCATGGAAAAGCTCCTAGTGAAGAACAAGCTAAAGAAGCTATTGAAGAATTAGGAGGTTGGAAATAATGAGTAAAATTGCTACAAGAGAATCTTACGGAAACGCTGTAACAGAACTTGGTAAAGAAAATCCTAATATCGTTGTATTAGATGCTGACTTAGCAGGTGCTACAAAATCAGGCGTATTTAAAAAAGCTTTCCCAGAAAGACATTTTAACGCTGGTATTGCAGAAACAGATATGGTTTGTTTAGCTGCAGGTTTATCTCTTGCAGGAAAAATTCCATTCGTTTCTACATTCGCTGTATTCGGTACAGGTAGAGCTTATGACGCTGTAAGAAACGCTGTATGTTATCCAAAATTAAATGTTAAACTTGCTTTAACTCATGCTGGTTTAACAGTAGGTGAAGACGGTGCTACTCACCAAATGTTAGAAGATATCGCTTTAATGAACGCTCTTCCAAACATGACAGTTATCGTTCCAGCTGATGATACAGAAGCTAGACAAGTTGTTAAAGCTGCTGTTGAAATCGACGGACCTGTATTCATGAGATTTGCAAGAGCTGCTACTCCAGTAGTATTCGGCGATGACTATAAATTTGAAATCGGTAAAGCTGCAACAATTAAAGAAGGTAATGATGTTACATTAATCGCTTGCGGTATCATGGTTCAAAAAGCTTTAGAAGCTGCTGATGAACTTGCTAAAGAAGGAATTAACGCAAGAGTAATCAATATGGCTACTATCAAACCTCTTGATAAAGATGCTGTAATCAAAGCTGCTAAAGAAACAGGTGCTATCGTAACATGTGAAGAACACTCTATCTACGGTGGTCTTGGAAGCGTTGTTTCTCAAGCTTTAAGTAACGAATGCCCAGTTCCTATGGAATACGTTGCAGTAAGAGATACATTTGGAGAAAGTGGTACACCTGATGCATTACTTGCTAAATACCACATCGATACTCCAGACATTATCGAAGCTGCTAAAAAAGCTGTTGGTAGAAAATAATGGACAAAAAACGGATTACTAAAGTATCCATAATAACTTTGATTATTATCGCTTTATGTATATTCGTTATAGACAAAGTAGGGTACGGTTTCTTTACCGACCCTACAAAACTAAAGGAGTTCATTTCCGGCTTTGGCATATGGGCACCTTTTGTTTTTTTTAGTTTGCAGTTTTTACAGGTTATTATGGCCTTCATTCCGGGAAATGTTCTTGGAGTGGTTGGAGGCGGGTTGTTTGGTCATTTTAATAGCTTTTTACTTAATTCAAGTGCCATTTTTTTTGGAAGCATTGTAATGTTTATGCTTGGAAAACATTTTAGTGAAAAAGTTGCATTAAAGTTTGTAAAACAAGAAACCTATGATCACTACTTGGAAATAGTGTCCGGTAAAAAAGGTAAACTTACATTATTTATTGCATTTTTATTACCCTTTTTCCCAGACGATGCTTTATGTTTAATTGCCGGAAGCAGTAATTTAACATATAAAGAATTTCTTATTTTTTTATTTCTTGGCAGAACTCCGGGAATAATCTATCCTTCCTTCTTGGGAGCCGGAATAATGGGAAAAGATTATAAATTGTTAGTTGCAATAAGTATTGTTTATGGTATTATATTATTTATAATATATATTTTTAGAAACAAAATAATAAAAGATGATATAAAAGATGAGTAAGGAGTAAAATATGCAACCGTATTATATTTTTGTAACAGGTGGAGTAGTTTCATCACTAGGAAAAGGCATCACAGCAGCAAGTTTAGGAAGACTTTTAAAAGCAAGGGGAATTAATGTTTTTATTCAAAAACTTGATCCATATTTGAACTTTGACCCTGGTACAATGTCTCCTTTCCAACATGGGGAAGTATTTGTAACAGAAGATGGTGCCGAAACTGACTTAGACCTTGGACATTATGAAAGATTTATAGATATTAATTGTTCAAATAAAAGTAATATTACTACAGGTAAAATATACTGGTCAATAATCTCTAAAGAAAGAAAAGGAGATTTCCTTGGTGGAACAGTACAAGTTATACCTCATATTACAAATGAAATTAAAGATTTTATTAAAGCAGCAGGAGAAGAATCAGGTGCTGATGTTGTTATTAGTGAAATCGGTGGTACGGTTGGAGATATAGAAAGCCAGCCTTTCCTTGAAGCAATCAGACAAATGAAAAGTGATTGTCCGGGAAGAGTGTTATACATTCATGTTACTCTTCTTCCATATCTTGGCAAAGCAATGGAACTTAAAACAAAACCTACACAACATTCTGTAAAAGAACTTAGAAGTATAGGTATTCAACCAAACATCATAGTTCCAAGAAGTGAACTTCCTGTAAGTGATTCAATCAAAGAAAAAATCGCTTTATTCTGTGATGTTCCAAAAGAAGCTGTTATCCCTAACTATGATGCAGAAACTCTATACGAAGTACCAATGTCTCTTGAAGATGAAGGTCTTGCAGATTATGTTATAAAATGCTTAAACATTCCATCTAAAGAACTTGATTTAAGTGAATGGGAAGAAGTAGTAGGCAAAGTTAAATCAATGAACAAAAAAGTTAAAATTGCTCTTGTAGGTAAATATGTAAGCCTAAGAGATGCTTATTTATCTGTTGCTGAAGCTTTATACCATGGTGGAATAGAAAACGGTACAGAAGTTGAAATAGACTGGATAGATTCAGAAGAAATAAATGAATCAAACGTTAATGATATTCTTAAAGATGCAAACGGAGTTATTGTTCCTGGAGGATTTGGCATAAGAGGAATAAAAGGAAAAATGCTTGCATGTAAATATGCTAGAGAAAATAAAGTTCCTTTCCTTGGACTTTGTCTTGGAATGCAAGTTGCTGTTATCGAATTTGCAAGAAATGTTCTTGGAATAAAAGATGCAACAAGTTCAGAATTTGATGAAAACACAAAAAATCCTGTAATAGATTTAATGCCTGAACAAAAAGATGTTGATAAAAAAGGCGGTACAATGAGACTAGGTTCTTATCCTTGTGATTTAAAAGAAGGCACAAAAGCCTATGAAGCATATGGAGAAAAACATATCTCAGAAAGACATCGTCATAGATATGAAGTAAATAACGAATATAAAGACAGATTGGAAGAAGCAGGAATGATTATTTCCGGTCAATCACCAAACAGACTATTAGTTGAAATGGTAGAACTTAAAGATCATCCTTGGTATGTAGCAACACAAGCTCATCCTGAATTTAAAAGCAGACCTAACAGACCTCATCCTTTATTCAGAGAATTTGTCAAACATGCACTAAACAATAGTGTACAGTAATAAAATCAAAGACCGTTTAATATAACATTAAACGGTCTTTTTCATATTTTCATCATTAAATACTAATTTTGCTTTAAATAAATCTTTATCAATGGATATAGAAAAATCAATATTCATTAAATCTGTAAAGCTCTGTACGATTGATAAACCTAGTCCAAAACCTTCCAAATCTCTAGCTTTATCGGCTCTTACAAACCTTGTTAAAATTTCTTCACTCGTAAAATTCATTTCATAATTTGAAATATTGCTTATGATTATACAAGGTTTATCCTCTTCCCTTTTAAGATCAATATATATTCTTGACTCTGTTAGAGAATATTTAACTGCATTTTGTATTAAATTTTCAAGAATTCTTCCAAGTTTTTCACCATCTGTGTAAACAACAAAATCATCTTCAAAATCAACTTTAACTGTTAATCCATTTTCTTCGATTTTATCGCTAAATTCTCCAATACTTTGGTTTATTATGCTTTTTAAATTTATATCACTATTATTTAATTTAATGTTTCCGCTGGAAGCTTTTGATATTTCAAAAATATCTTCTACCAGTTTTTTTAATTTTTGAGATTTACTATCCAAAATTTCTAAATATTCTTTTGCTTTATCAGGCTTAATATCCTCTCTTTTCATTAAGTCCACATAGTTTATTATAGATGTTAGCGGAGTTTTTAAATCATGAGAAACATTTGTAACAAGTTCACTTTTCATTTTTTCGCTTTTAACTTGTTCCTCAACAGTAGTTTTAATATGATCTTTAAGGCTATTTAAACTATATTCAATTTCTTTATAATAACTCTCATCATTCAAATGTATATCACTATACAAACTTCCATCCCCTAGACTTTTTATATAATAATAAACTTCATCTATATCTCTAACGCTTTTTATAGAATAAACATATAACTTAACAATGGAATATAATAAATATATTAAACAGGCAAAGAAAAATCCTGTCATTAAATCGCTGTAATATCCTATTCCTGCAATAAGCAAAATTAATATTATAAAAGATAGTCCTCCCGATATAACACATCTTGTTATAGAACCTATCATTTTTGAACGTACTTTTTTACTGAAATTTGCTCTAACCCTAGTTGTTTTATATGAACTTGTTATATATTTATATAAACTGCAAGATATAATATTTGTATAATCATATTTAATAGCACAAAGTGTAAGAATTGCAAAAATAATAAGTACTATTTTAAATTCAAAAGCATTTATATTCATTAAAACAAAAAGTAAAATTAATATTCTTATTTCAATAAATGTATCATTAAATAATTTACCTAAAACTTCAAAAGTTTCTTGTAGACCAAATTTATCTTTTATAACTTTAAATAAAACAATTGAAAGTATCAAAAAGAAAATAAAATTAGATATGTTCATATAGGCATTTTTTCTATAATCGTTTAAACTTGAACCAAAGTATCCGTCTTCACTAAAATCATGACTTACGGCAACATAAACAGTTGGAGGTTTTACATTATCTCTCAGAAAATAATTATCTGCATTATTCATATCAAAATTATTTGAAAGATTATATGATACACTTATATACTTTTGGACATTATTTATATAAACATCTGTTGCATTATTGGTAGTATTTATGAAAGTATATCCCTTTTTCTTATAATTACTTTCAAAGGTTTCGAGTGATGCTAAAGTAGTATTTGTATAAATTTCTCCGTTATTATTATCTACAATAAAATATAAAACTTCTGCTCCATAGTTTTCAATTGTGTTAAGCTTTATTGAAGACCTTAGAGTTGGAGATAATTTTTTTATTTCAGCATTTTTATCTTTAACGGAAGTATCAACATATACTTGATAATACTGATAATAAATACTATTATTTAAATTTGCATGAAGATTATCAAGCTGAGAAGCATATTCGGAAGAATTCAAATATCCATTTGAATTTACAACCTCATAAGAACGATTACTAATTATGTCGGCAAAAGAATTAATCATTATCAGCACCGATAAAAACATTAATAAACATATAGAAACGTGGCTAAATAATGTTTTGTCTTTTCTAATTCTTTTCAATTTTATATCCAATTCCCCACACCACCTTTAAATATTTTGGATTTTTAGGATCTATTTCTATTTTTTCTCTTATATGCCTAATATGAACCGCAACGGTATTGTCTGTCATATAAGAAATTTCACCCCATACACTTTCATAAATTTCTTCAATTGAAAAAACTTTATTAGGTCTATTCATAAGTAATTTTAAAATTTTATATTCTGTACTGGTAAGTTTAACCTCCTCTCCATCAATAAAAACCTGTGCGGTTTCTGTATTTAAACTTAATCCCCCAATTGTTAAAATATTACTCGTTTCATCTTTTGTCATATTTCCTAAAACCGTATATCTTCTTATTAATGATTTAACTCTTGCAATAAGCTCCAATGGATTAAAAGGTTTTGTAACATAATCATCGGCACCTATATTTAGTCCAATTATTTTATCGGTATCTTCTGACTTTGCGGAAAGAAAAATAACAGGAACATTCTTTTCTTTTCTTATCTTTGTAAGTGTTGATATTCCATCTAATTTTGGCATCATAATATCCAATACAATCAAATGAATTTCTTCGTTCTTTACTATTTCCAAAGCAGAATACCCATCATATGCTTCAAATATGTTATAACCTTCATTTGAAAGATATATGTTTATAGCTTTTACAATTTCCTTATCATCATCTACAACTAAAATATTATATCTGTCCATTTTCTGTCTCCTAATAAAATTTTAATATGATTATAAAACAAATTTTTTAATATTCATTATGGAAAATATTAATATTTTATTAATATTTTAAAATTTTAAGTTCAATTTTAATTCACTTTAATTTTTTTACTTTTCAACTTTATTTCATTTTAAATTTTTTTATAGAATATATTACCACTGTAAAATTATTAAAATTCGACAATTTAATTGATAATGTAACAAATTATGCTATAATATTTTAATAAATATCTAATAAAATTTCTTAAAAATTAGATGTGTATTTTTGGTATTCAAAAAAACAGGACAGGAGTAAACATGATTACTTTAAAAGACGTATCTTTAATATATGAAGGAGGAGAAAATCCTGCTCTTAAAGACGTTAATATTAACATTGACAAAGGTGAATTTATATTTGTTATAGGTAAGAGCGGTGCAGGAAAATCTTCATTAATAAAATTAATTTTAAAAGAAATTGCACCTACAACAGGCGAAATTACAGTTGCTGGTTACGATTTAAATAAACTAAAAAGCAAACAAGTTCCATTCTTAAGACGTCATGTTGGAGTTGTATTCCAAGATTACAGACTTCTTGAAAACAGAACAGTTTATGAAAATGTAGCTTTTGCAATGGAAGTTATGCAACACAAACAAAGTAAAATACAAAAAAGAGTTCCAAACGTTCTTAGAATGGTAGGACTAAAAGATAAAGCTAGAAAATATCCCAACCAATTATCAGGTGGGGAACAACAAAGAGTTGCAATTGCAAGAAGTATTATAAACAATCCTAAAATACTTATTTGTGATGAACCTACAGGAAACTTAGACCCACAAACCTCAATTGGTATTATGAAACTTCTTCATGATATTAATAAAAGAGGTACAACTTTACTTGTTGCCACACATGATAAAACCATCGTTGATGCTATGCAAAGAAGAGTTATAGCATTAAAAGACGGAGTAATAATTGGAGACAGAAAAGGAGGATACGGCCATTAAACCATCAACTTTAAAGGTTTTTATAAGAGATTCCTTTCAAAATATAAAAAGAAATTCATTAATGAGTGTTGCTTCTATATTATCGGTAGTTGCCGCACTTATTATAATCGGTGTATTTTTGGTATTTGCTCTTAACTTAAACTATATGACACAAGGTATTGAAGATAACCTTGAAATAAAAGTTTATCTTAATGATAACTTAACAGATACACAATTAAATCAAATAAAAACTCAGCTTGAAAGCAGTAAACTTTGTAAAAGTGTAACTTATGAATCAAAGAACGATGCTTTAACAAATTTTAAACAAGACTTTGGGGATAAATCATATCTGTTAAATGGATATGAGGGAAAAAACAATCCTCTACCAGCATCATATATAGTTAAAGTTACAGATTCAACAAGACTAAAAGATATGTATGAATATGCAAAAAATATTGAAGGTGTAAAAGACGTTGTTTACGGTGAAGAAGTTGTTGATAATTTACTTAAATTCAACGATATGGCAAGTATCGTATGCATAGTTATTTTTATAGTTTTAAGTATTGTAAGTATATTTATTATTTACAACACAATTAAATTAACTGTTTATGCAAGAAGAAATGATATCACCGTTATGAAATACGTTGGTGCTACAGATTGGTTTATAAGATTCCCATTCTTAATAGAGGGAAGTATCCTTGGATTACTAGGTTCAAGTATATCAATTTTAATTATAAGAAATATTTATTACTATATAGTAGGATTTATTCAAGGTGGAGGAACAGGGCTTCCAATAGGAAGCAGTATAGCACCTCCGGGATTTATCATGGGGGAAGTTACAATTCTTTTCATAGTATATGGAATTATTATAGGTGCGGCAGGAAGCGCATTCTCAATTAGGAAATTCTTAGACGTATAAAGGAGATAGACATGCAAAAGAAGATAATCCCCTTAATTTTAGTAATGGCATTTATTACAACTTTGGTATTTTCTCCCAATATAACAAACGCCAAAACTAAAAAGCAACAACTAAATGAAGTTGAAAATCAACTTGATACAAAAAAAGATTCTTTGAAAGACAAGGAAAGCACCGCAAGTGATTTAGAAAGTCAAATTGAAAGCTTTGATACAAAAATTTCTAATTTAACAGAAAAAATTAATGAACAAGAAAAAAATAAAGAAGAAATTGAAAAAGAATTAGAAAAATCGCAAAAAGAACTTAGAGAAGCAAAAGAAAAAAGAAAAGAATATCAAGATTTACTTTCAGAAAGAATGGAAGTCATGTATATGTATGGAGACACAGGATATCTTGACTTAATCTTCTCATCAAAAAGCTTTTCTGATTTAATAGGAAAAATATCAACAGTAAAATCACTTGTCAGCTATGATCAAAATATAGTAAGTGAACTTCAAGAAGTTGAAAATGAAATAAACACAAAAACAGAGAAAATTGCAAAAAATAAAGAAGAGTTAGAAAAAGTCATTGCAGACTTAACAGAAAATAAAGAAAGTTTAGATACATTAAGGGTTGCAAAAAATGCAGAACTCACAAATGTTAATGGAGATATTGATGATCTAAAGGCTGAAATTTCAAAACTTGAAGCAAAAAAAGCAGAACTAGATAGTGAAATAGCAGCACAAAGCGGTTCATCATCAAATAATAATTATAATTCCGGAACAGGAAAAGGTGTTCTAGGGTGGCCTACTCCCGGAAATTATTACATAACAAGTTACTTTGGATACAGAGATCAACCTACTGCAGGAGCCAGTACAAATCATGGTGCAGTTGATATTGGAGTAAGTACAGGAACACCTGTATTATCACCTGGAAATGGAGTTGTTACATACTCAGGCTGGAATGGTGGTTATGGTTACGCCGTATCAATAGACTGTGGTAATATAGGCGGAGATCATATTACGGTTCTGCTTGCCCATAACAGCTCACTTGCTGTATCTACAGGTCAAAAAGTATCAAGAGGACAAGTAGTTGCATACAGCGGCAGTACCGGAATTTCAACAGGACCACACCTACATTTTGCAGTATATTGCAACGGTTACGCAGTTGATCCATTAAATTACGTAGACATTTAAAATTTTAAATATAAATAAAAAGGGGTTTTGAATAAATTCATTACCTCTTAAAATGCCTTTTAAAAGCGGAGGGGAAAATGTTAAAAAAATTTATTTCATTTGTATTAATTTTATCAATGATAGTTTCTGTTACATTTCTTCCAAATAATGTAAGTGCAAAAACCACACAAGAAAAACTAAATGAAGTCGAAGAACAAATCGACAACAAAAAAGGAACGCTAAATTCAAAAGAAGATACAGCAAATATCTTAATAACAGAAATTAGCGACTATGAAACAGCTATAAGCGAACTAACAACAACAATCAAAGCACAAGAAGAAAAACAAACAAGTCTTGAAAAACAACTGGCAACATTACAAGAGGATTTAAAAGAAGCAAATGCAAAGAAAGTAAAATATCAAGGTTTGTTTTCTGAAAGAATGGAAACAATGTATATGTACGGAAATACAGGATATCTTGAATTAATATTTTCTTCAACAAGTTTTTCTGATTTAATTAGCAGAATTGTAACAGTACAATCTCTTGTAAGTTATGATCAAAATATTATTTCTGAACTTGAAAAAGTTGAAAATGAAATCAACACAAAGACAAAGCAAGTTGCATCTGATAAAGAAGAACTTGATACATTGGTTTCAAATTTAGAAAAGAACAAAGAAACAATGAACATGGTTAAAGTTGCTAAAAACGCAGACTTAACAAATGTAAATGGAGATATAAATAGCTTAAAGAAAGAAATAGAAAGTCTTGAAGCAAAACAAGAAGCCTATAGTAATCAATTATCTGCAGAAAGTGCTGAGGATACAGATACTGTTTATGATGGAAATGACAGCGACAAAAATGACGGTTCAAGTTCATCAGGAGGTTCTTCAAGTGGAGGCTCAAGCAGCTCAGGAGGTTCTTCAAGCGGCTCAAGCAGTAAGCTTTTATGGCCAACACCTGGAAATTATACTGTAACAAGTGAACAAGGAAGCAGATACTGTCCTTATCATGGATATGAAACACATTCAGGTATGGATATAGCTTTAAGCGTTGGTGATAAAGTAATTGCTCCTGCAAGCGGAAAAATCACACAATCAGGCTGGAATGGTGGATATGGAATATCAGTAACCATTGATGCAGGAAAGATAAACGGAAAACATGTTGTTATTTTACTTGGACATAATTCTAGAGCAGCTGTTTCAGTTGGACAAACAGTAAAAAAAGGACAAGTAGTAGCATATGGAGGAAGTACCGGAAACTCAACAGGACCTCATTGTCACTTTGAAGTTCATGCAAACGGTGCGTTACAAAATCCAAGAAACTGGCTATAAAAAAGAGGTTTAAAAAACCTCTTTTTTTATAGTACATCTTTAAAAACTCTAAGTGCATTTCTATAAAACAATTTTTCTATTTCATATATATTAAAACCTCTTTTTTCAAGAATAGGAATAAGCGTTGGCATACCTGAACAATCTTTCATTTCAAGTTTACAGCTTATACCGTCAAAATCACTTCCAAGAGCAATAACATCGCTTCCACCAATATTTTTTATGTACTCAATATGTCTTACAATATCTTCGTTTTTACTTTCAAAATTTGACATTAATTTATCCAACGCATCATAATCTTTTGCCTTTAAAAGAGCAAATAAACTTTTTTTAGTATTTTCATCTATATCACTTAAAAATAAGCTATAAAAATTTATTCCTATTATTCCCCCTTTATCTGCAATTTTTCTTATCATATCATCTGTTAAATTTCGTGAGTTGTTACATAAACTTCTGGCACAAGAATGAGAAGCAATAAAAGGATATTTACTTATATCACAAACATCATAAAATCCACCGTCATTTAAGTGAGATACATCTACAATCATACCAAGTTCATTCATATATTCTACAGCTTCCCTACCAAACTTTTTAAGCCCTAAACTTTGATCCATTGTATTAGGATAACCTATACAATTTTCATAATTCCAAGTAAGAGCAGCCATTCTAATCCCACAGTCATAATAATATTTAATATTATCAAAACTATTATCCACACTTCCCATATCTTCATTTGAAAGTATGATATTCTGCTTATTATCTTTTATATCTATCATAGATTTTATAAAGTTTATTTTTTCTTCATTTTCTTTTATCATTTTATGAGAAAAGTTTATTAGCTTTTTATAATTATCAATTTTATAATCTGATTTATCTTTTTCATCGAATAATGCAAATACTTGAATAAATGAATCCGCTTTTTTTAGTTTATTTAAATCAATATGAAAATTATTATTGTCAAAATCCAAAATATTTTCATAATACATTTTAGAAAAAGTATCACAATGTAAATCTATTAATTTCATACAACCACCTTTTTTTAATCTATTTTATATTTTTATTGAAATATATACCTATATATTATATCATTATATCTCATATAAAACACAAATAATTACATTATCAAAATATAAGATAATTTGAAAAAAATCCATAAAAATAGTATACTAAATTTAACGAGGTGATTATATGGACTACATGATAAGAGGAAATTTAAAAAATAGACCAATAAGATTTTTTGTAATTTCTGCAAAAGAAACAATAGAAAAAATGAGACAAATACACGAGGCAATGCCTAACGCTTCCGCTTGCGCAGGTAGAAGTTTAATGGCAACTGCATTAATCGGATATACAATGAAAAATAATGATGACATAGTTACTACAATTTTAAACTGTGACGGAGAAATTGGTAAAGTAACATGCACAGCAAACAACAAAGGACAAGTTAAATGCGATATAATAAATCCCAAAACAAATATATATTTAAACGAACTTGGGAAATTAGACGTAAAAAAAGTTGTTGGTAACGGAACTTTAAGGGTAATAAAAGATATTGGTTTAAGAGAACCATATGTAGGAGAAACAGATATTGTAAGCGGTGAAATTGCTCAAGATTATACTTACTATTTTGCAATGAGTGAACAAACACCAAGTGTAGTATCTCTTGGTGTACTAGTTGATAAAGAAAAATTTGATATAATGTATGCCGGCGGGCTTATAATACAATTACTTCCTGGTAATACAGAGAAAGATATTGAATATCTTGAAGAAAAAGTTTCTCATTTAAAATATATGACAACACTTTTAAGCGAAGGTAAAACTCCGGAAGATATTATTAAAGAAATTTTTGATGATGAAGAAATTGAAATAACAGACAAACAAGATGTCGTTTATTATTGCAATTGCTCAAGAGAAAAAATTGAAAAAGTTGTAATTGCACTTGGGAAAAAAGAACTTGAGGATATTATTGCTACAGATCATAAAATAACTTTAAAATGTCATTTCTGCGGTAAGGAATATACATTATCAGAAGAAGAATTAAATAATTTACTAAAAGAGGCTTAATATGAATAAAGCTGACTTACATGTCCATACAATAATGTCAGACGGTATGCATACCGTAGAAGAGCTTATAAAAATGTGTAAAGCAAGAGGTGTCACAACAATTGCAATAACTGACCATGACACAACAAAAGCCTTACAAAACATTCCTTCTTCATCTGATGTAAACATAATAAACGGAATTGAACTTTCCACAACATTTGACAATAAGAGCGTGCATATTTTGGGATACTATATTAATCCTGAAGATAAAGCTTTAAACGAAAAACTAAAATTTCTTAGAGAAAAAAGGAAAACCAGAGCAAAAAGAATGGTTGAAAAGCTGAAAGAAATTGAAGGTATAAACATTGATTATGAAGAAATAAAAGAAAAGAATCCTAAAAGTGCAATTGGAAGAGTTCATATAGCAAAAGAACTTTTTCAAAAACATTATGTCAAAAATATTGCTGAAGCATTTGAAAAATATATAGGAGATGATTCTCCATGTTTTATCAGAAACGAAAAACTTACTATAAAAGAAGCTGTTAATCTTATTAAAAATGCAGGAGGTATAAGCTTTTTAGCTCATCCGGGATTAATAAAAGACATGGAAAGTTTTGAGGAAATTCTAAACTATGGAATAGAGGGAATTGAGGTATTTTATCCTAAACACTCTGAAAAACAACGTAAGTTCTTTTATGATTTAGCAATAAAAAATAACCTTTTAATAAGCGGAGGCAGTGACTTTCACGGTCTAAAAATGAAAGGGAAAAATAAGCTTGCCAGTGCGTATCTTACAGATAAATATTTAAATCAAATAATAAATTACCATAATAAGATTTAATTTATTTTAATAAGGAGAAAAAGAATGTTAAATGAATTAAAAAATATTGATAATAATAAGGATTTTATTGTAAATGCTTTTATCAAAGCTAAAAATTTAAAAGTAAAAAGAATAACATATATATCAAACGAAGGATATGGCAGCGGAGTAAATATATATATTGCAAAGAAAGATAAATCTTTATTACCTGTTGAAGTTTTTTTAGGACTTTGGCTTAAAAATACATTATGGGAAGAAGAATTAAACGACTTTAATTACACAAAAAGTGAATGTGAAAGCATTTTTGAAGAATTGTTTAAAGATATTGCAAAAGAATATACATTAAAAAAATTAGCACCTAAAGATGCTTCAATAATTCTTGCAAAAGCTATTAAAAATGAACTTGACAATATAAAAAAAGAAAATATTAAAATAGAAAATCCAGAAGATGTAGAATTTTTAGATGTATCCGGTGTTTATGTAAATAAAAAATATACACTCTCTACCCCTTTAATTTTAAGAAATACAGATGAAATAATAGATGCAATTGAACTTTTCTCTAATGATATAATGGGGCAATATGAAGAAATGTTTTTGGAAAGTAAAGAAAGATACGTATATTTCTTTTAGGTAATAAAATGAAAAAACTTATATCAATTTTAATGATAGTTTTTTTAGTATCATTTTTTTCCGGTTGTAATAATTTAATTAATGATGAAAACGGGAGAATACAAGATAACGATATTGCTCATAAATATATTGACGGAGAATACTATATTTTTTCATCTAAATTTGATAATGAATCAAAAGCTGCCTATATAGCATTAACAGTAAAAAACAGAATTATTACCAATATCGACTTTAATTATATATATCAAGATGGAAACTTGTATATAAACAAAGAAAACATTAGCAATGAAATAACATTTTATGTTAACTCTTTAAATACACAAGTTCTTCAAAACCAAGATTCAATAAAAAATACAAATCAAAATTTTGAAGAAATATTTTCAGACTACTCAAAATTATTAGCCGAAGGTCTTAATTTGGCAAAAGAAGGTACAATTAAGTTAAGTTATATTAATATTGATTATACTTATAGTGCTAAAACGAGCAAGTATGATAAAAATGGGTACGATGGAGAATTGATAGTCGCATATAAAAATGGACTAATAAACAGTATATTTTATACAAAAAGAAATAGTGAAAATGAAGTTGTTACATCAAACAATGATTTTTTAAGAACATTTAAAGATGCAAATAATATAAATTATCAAAAATACATTCAAAATATTATTGATATGTCAATAGAAAAAGAAAGTATTGTTTTATCTACAAATAATTTAGATATAGATAAAGAATACAACAGTCTTGCAAATAAAATAAACGAAAAATCAAAAGACTTCGATTATACAAAATATAAAATATTTAACAATATTGGAGAAAAAATTTAATATGGCACAATTATATTTTAGATATTCTACAATGAATGCAGGAAAATCAATTGAAGTATTAAAAATAGCTCATAATTACGAAGAACAAGAGAAAAACGTACTATTATTTACTTCTGAGCTTGATAATAGATATGGAAAAGGATTTGTTGCATCTAGAATAGGAATGAAAAAAGAAGCTATTGTTTTTAATGATAAAACAGATTTTAAACAAATTGTTCAAATGCAGGAAAAAGAAATTCATTGTATTTTAATTGATGAAGGTCAATTTCTAACAGGACAACATGTTTTAGATTTAACACAAATAGTAGATTATATGAATATACCTGTTATTGTATATGGATTAAAAAATGACTCTCAAAATAATTTATTTGAAGGAAGTTTAAACCTGCTTATTTATGCCGATAAAATAGAAGAAGTTAAAACAGTTTGCTGGTTTTGTAATAAAAAAGCAACAATGAATTTAAGAATAATAGATGGAAAACCTAATTATTCAGGAAAACAAATCCAAATTGGAGACAATCAAAATTATCTTCCGGTTTGCAGAAAATGTTATGGAAATCCTAAATTATAAACAATTTAAAAAGCTCCTCTTTTGAGGAGCTTTTTATGATAAAATGAGGGAATGATATGAAAATTTATTTACATATCATTTAGGGGAAATTATGAAAAAGTTTTTCAACTTTTTACTCTGTTAGTATACTATTATAAATTGATATCATATTGTTTTTAATGTGAAAATTTTAAGAACATTTTATGTCTTTTATTCTACATTTTATTTAGAAAACATATCATATTTTTTTTAATATACTAATATTTTATATGATTGACCAATTAAATATTTTTAGTACAAACATTAATAAATTCTTTGTTGTTTCTTGTCTTTTTCATTAAGTTAATTACTCTTTCGGAAAGTTCCAAACTATCCATAGAGTTTCTTCTTAAAATATTAGCACAGTTAAGTTCATCTTCCCTTAAAAGAAGATCTTCCCTTCTCGCTCCTGATTTTACGATATCAATTGCAGGAAAGACCCTTCTTCTTGCAAGAGATTTATCAAGTACTAGTTCCATATTCCCAGTACCTTTAAATTCTTCAAAAATAACATCATCCATCCTACTGCCCGTTTCAACCAATGCAGTAGCTAAAATCGTAAGACTTCCGCCATTTTCTATATTTCTTGCCGCACCAAAAAATTTCTTAGGATAATAAAGACTTTCCGGATCAAGTCCTCCAGATAAAGTTCTTCCTGAAGATGGAACAACAAGGTTATTTGCTCTTGTAAATCTTGTAATACTATCCATTAAAATTACAACATCTTCACCTATTTCAACAAGTCTTTTAGCTCTGTCTAAGACCATTTCAGCCGCTTTTATATGATTTGCAGGGTTTTGATCAAAGGTAGAATAAACCACGTCAGAATCAATGCTACGTTGTATATCAGTTACCTCTTCAGGACGTTCATCTATAAGTAAAACTATTAAATGTATATCAGGGTTATTTCCTCTTATTGCCTTTGCTATTTGTTTAAGAAGGATGGTTTTCCCTACCTTTGGAGCTGCTACTATAAGTCCTCTTTGTCCTTTTCCGATAGGAGAAAAAATATCTATCAATCTGGTTGAAATAATATTTTTTTCTGTTTCAAGATTTATTCGCTCGTCAGGGAAAATAGGTACAAGTTTTTCAAAATCTTTTCTTCCTACAATACTCTCAGGAGCTTTTCCATTTACTTGTTCTACATATAATAGCGCATCGAACTTTTCACCTTCTCCCGAAAGTCTTATTCTTCCTCTTACCAAATCCCCTGCTTTAAGTTTATACTTTCTTATATGCTGTGGAGCCACATATATATCATTTTCACCTTGAAGATAATTATTTGTTCTTAAAAATCCATAACCGTCTGATAAAATATCCAAAACCCCTTCATGAGCTTCTGAATAGAGAGTCATATCTTTTTCATCATTTTTTTGAAGTTTTTGTTTTTCTTCTTTTAGAATATCACTTGTCTTTCTTCCGTTTACGCCTTCTAGGAAAAGCATAGCATAATACTTTTCACCTTCTTTTGGAGGTCTTACCTTTCCTGATAAAATATCTCCGGTTTTAATTTTAAACCTTTGAACCTGACTTGCAGCAACATAAACAGCATCTTCAGGCTTTTTCATATCCTTAGGACGTAAAAAAGCAAAACCTTCAGGTAAGACTTGAACTTCACCTTCCATATTAAAACTATTTGAAATTGGATCTTTAAGTTTTGAATATCGTTTATTTTCTTCTTCGTTTATTTTTTCTAATATTAAATCAATAATTTCTTGTTTTTTTAATCCACTTGTTTTGGTAATACCATATTCACAGGCTTTTTCTTTAAGCTCTGCTACTTTTAATTTTGATAAATCACTACTATTCATAAATACCTCCGGGAAAATGAAAAGAATAAAAAATAAATATATAAATTTTTGAAATTTAATATAAGATATCTACTATTTTACTATGATAAAAAAAATAAATCAATCAAATTGTTCTTATTTAAGTTTTTGTTAATATAATTTATAAAGGAGAAAGAAATGTGGATAGGAATTAATATTAATAAAATTATTTTTTATATACTTTTTTTAATAATACTTTATTATTTTACAAAAAAAATATTATTAAAAAGATAAATTACAAATTATTTAATATTCTAATCTTTTTTTAATAAAAAAAGTGTATTTTTTTCCTTTTTTTTTCACAATTAAAACAACAAAGTATCATAGCATACGATTATACTAAACACTGTAAAACAAATAAGTTTTACAAGTACAATTTCCCCTTTAATTTTAAAAATGTTATGATTTTCTTTAATTTAGGAAAATATCCTTATAAATAGGAAGAAATAAATAACAAAAAAAAGACCAAAAAGGTCTTTTTTTATTCTGTATATTCTATAATTAAATGTCTGTTTGTACCTTCATCAACAGAATATGTTGTTATATGTTCCCTGCCTTGAAGATATGAATGAATAATTCTTCTTTCATATGGATTCATTGGTTCAAGTTCAACATTTTTTCTTCTTTTTACGGCTTTAGTAGCAAGTTTATCTGCTAAATTTTCCAATGTTTCTTTTCTTTTTTCTCTATAATTGTTTATATCTAGAATTACCCTAATATAATTTTCAGAACTCTTATTTACAACAAGACTTGTTAAATATTGTAAAGAATCTAATGTTTGACCATGTTTTCCAATTAATACACCTGTATTTTCTATATCAAGAGAAATAAACATATTTTCATCTTCTTCATCATAATCAATGCTTATAGAATGTTCAATACCCATTTTATTTAAAACACTGTCTAAGAATTCTTTTGCAATTTCATCAAATTTTTCAATTAAAAATACTTCTACCTTAGCACTTTTTGCACCTATTCCCATAAAACCTGAAGTAGGCATTTCTAAAACTTTTGTATCAACTTCTTCGCTTGTTGCATTAAGTTTTTCAAGAGCATCTTTTATTGCATCTTCAATTGTCTTACCTTTTCCTATTGCGCTTTTTCTTCTTTCCATTAGATACCTCCGTATAATTACTTATAGGTTTTACATGTAAAGATTCAGCTGTTACAGGCATAAATTTATACATAATTTCTGTTTGTAAAATACCAAGTAATGTCGTTGCTGCCCAGTATATAGCAAGAGCTCCTGGGAATGTTAAAGACATCCAGCCTATCATTAATGTCATAACAAAATTCATCATTTGCATACTGCCACCCATTTCATTTGGTTGGTTAGCCATTGATTGTTTCATTTGAATATAAGTAGCTAAAGTAGTAATCATAGGAATAATTAGGGCATATAAAGTATCAAGAGAAAATCCGGTTGTTCTAGCAATATCCATTGCAGATATACTTATATCTTTTAACCAGAAAAATGACATAGAGATATTTGTCATTCCCTCAGTAAAAACATATGCTTCTGGTTGTCTTATAACACCAAATAAACCAATGATTATAGGAAATTGAATTAACAAAGGAAGACAACCACTCATTGGATTATAATTATATTTTTCGTAAACTTTCCACATTTCTTCGCCTTGTTTGGCTTTATCATTTTTGTATTTCTCCTGAATTTTCATAACTTCAGGATTGATAACTTTCATAATTTGTGTTGATTTGATTTGTTTGTATGTAAGTGGAAGCAAAATGATTTTTGCAAATACAGCAAAAAGAATAATTGCAAGGCCATAGTTACCTATAAAATTATATAGAAACAGTAAAACCTTTCCAAATAACATATATAAATACGACATGTTTTTTCTTTTTTCCTCCTATAGAAATTTTTCCGGTACCGGGTCGTATCCCCCTTTTGAGAAAGGGTTACATCGTAAAACTCTGTACACACTTAATATAGTGCCTTTAAAAAAACCATGTTTTTTATAAGCCTCAATGGCATAATTTGAACATGTCGGTATATATTTACAACACGGTCTTTTTAAACCAGATAAATATTTTTGATAGAAGATTACCAGTTTTGTCATCAATTTAGCCATTTTCATTCACCTTTAATAATCCAAGTTTTTTAATCAAATGAAGAAATGAATTATTCAATGTTTGATAATCAATATCTTTTGCTTTAACTCTGACAATGCATATTATATCATAGCCGTCTTCTATTTGGTATGCATTTAACCTAGAAATTTCCCTAAGTCTTCTTTTTATTTTATTTCTGGTTACTGCATTGCCAACTTTTTTACTTACCGAAAAACCTATCCTGCTTTCATTATCGGTTTTTAAAATATATAAAACCAAATGTCTGTTTGCAAAAGATTTTTGGTTATTGTAAACTTTTTTAAAATCTATACTGTTTTTTAATCTTTGCATAATCTACCCTTATCATATATAAAAAAAGGCTACATTTACAGTAGCCCTAGCAGTTAATATCTAAGCAGATAATTGTTTTCTACCTTTTCTTCTTCTATTTCTGATTACATTTTTTCCGCCTGGAGTAGACATTCTGCTTCTGAAACCATGATTTTTCTTTCTTTTATGATTGTTTGGTTGAAAAGTCCTTTTCATAAGAATATGCCTCCTTCTATATTATACTTAGTCCAAATTGTATCTTTTCTTAAATCTATCAACTCTACCGCCTGTATCTACAAGTTTTTGTTTTCCTGTATAGAATGGATGACATTTTGAACAAATTTCCACACGGATTTCGTCTTTTACAGAACCTGTTTCAAAAGTATTTCCACAAGCGCAAGTAACTGTGCATTTACCATAGTTTGGATGGATTCCTTCTTTCATTTCTTTCACCCCTTTTGACCAATTATTATATAAAAAATAATTTTATATTCTTTACTATATTCGTAGCCTAATAAGTATACTATTTTTTTTACAATAATGCAAATGTTTTTTTTATTTTTTATAATATTTTTTTATCATACTTTTACTTATGTTTATTTTATGGTAAAATTTATTAGCATTATTATAATAATATAAGGTGAAAGATGAAAAGTAAACAAGAAAGAACAAGAAATTTTTGCATTATTGCACATATTGACCATGGTAAATCAACCTTGGCAGACAGATTAATAGAAAAAACAGGCTTAATAGCCAAAAGAGATATGACAAGTCAAGTTCTTGATAAAATGGACCTTGAACAAGAAAGAGGAATTACAATTAAACTTCAAGCTGTAAGACTTGTTTATGAAGCAAAAGACGGAGAAGAATATTATCTAAATCTTATAGACACACCGGGACACGTTGACTTTACTTATGAAGTGTCACGTTCTCTTGCTGCATGCGAGGGTGCAATATTAATAGTAGATGCTACACAAGGAATTCAAGCACAAACAATGGCAAATGTATACCTTGCTCTTGAAAATGACCTTGAAATTATCCCTGTAATAAATAAAATAGACCTTCCAAGCGCCGATCCTGAAATGGCAAGAAGAGAAATTGAAGACTATATTGGTCTTCCTGCAGATGAAGCACCTCTTATTTCAGCAAAAGAAGGAATAAATATAGAAGATGTTTTGGAAGCAATAGTAAAAGATATCCCATCTCCAAAAGAAAACAACAAACAACCACTAAGAGGACTTATTTTCGACTCATATTATGATCAATATAAAGGGGTTGTTATAAGTACAAGAATAGTTGACGGTAAAATAAAAAAAGGCACAAAAATTAGATTTTACGCAACAGGAAAAGAATTTGAAGTTGAAGAAGTTGGAATTTTTACAAGCACTTTAACTCCTGTAAAAAAACTGGAAAGCGGAGATGTAGGATATGTATGTGCCAGCATTAAAAATGTTGAAGACACCAGAGTCGGAGACACAATAATGGATGCTGATAATATGGCAAGTGAACCGCTACCTGGATATAAAAGCATTACTCCAATGGTTTACTGCGGTATCTATCCTGCTGACGGAAGCAAATATGAGGACTTAAAAGAAGCTTTAGGAAAACTTAAATTAAATGATGCTTCTTTATTATATGAACCTGAAACTTCGGTTGCACTAGGATTTGGTTTTAGATGTGGATTTTTGGGACTTTTACACTTAGAAGTAACACAGCAAAGAATAGACAGAGAATATAATATAGATATTGTAACAACAACTCCAAGCGTTATATATCATGTAACAAAAACAGACGGTAGTGAACTTAAAGTAGACAACCCTACAAACCTTCCTCCAATTCAAGAAATAAGTTACATGGAAGAACCTTTTGTTGATGCCAATATAATGCTTCCAAGTGAATATGTTGGAGCTGTTATGGAAATTTGTCAAAATAAAAGAGGCATTTACAAAACAATGGACTACATTGATGAAAACAGAGTTAACTTAAAATATGAAATGCCTTTAAATGAAATTATTTACGATTTCTTTGATACATTAAAATCAAGAACAAAAGGATATGCTTCTCTTGATTATGAACTACTTGATTATAGAAAGTCAGACCTTGTAAAACTTGATATACTTCTAAACGGAGAAATGGTAGATGCACTTTCATTTATCGTTCACCGTGACAAAGCTCAAGCAAGAGGAAGACTTATTGTAAAAAAACTTAAAGAAGAAATTCCAAGACAAATGTTTGAAATACCTATTCAAGCAGCAATAGGCGGAAAAATCATCGCAAGAGAAACCGTTAGAGCTTTAAGAAAAGACGTTTTAGCGAAATGTTACGGCGGAGATATTTCAAGAAAAAGAAAACTTCTTGAAAAACAAAAAGAAGGGAAAAAGAAAATGCGTCAAGTTGGTAAAGTTGAAGTACCTCAAGATGCATTTACGGCAGTGCTTAAATTAGATGAATAATATTTCAATATATATACACACACCATTTTGTAAACATAAATGTTATTACTGTGATTTTGCTTCTTATGCAAATAGCGAAAGCTACATTAAAGATTATTATGAAGCATTAGGTAAAGAAATTCTTTTAAAAAAGGAACAGCTAAAGAGTAGAAGTATTTCTACTCTTTATTTTGGCGGAGGAACTCCTAGTTATATAGACAGCAAATATATAGGTGAAATCATAAATATCATTAAATCAAATTTTAATTTTGAGGATAATGCTGAAATAACAATAGAGCTTAATCCCGAAAGTGTAACAAAAGAAAAACTTCAAGATTACAAAAATTTTGGTTTTAACCGCTTAAGTATGGGATTACAATCTGCAAATAATAAAACTTTAAAAAAGATAGGAAGAATTCACACAGTAGAGAAATTTAAAGAAGCTTTTCTCCTTTCAAGAGAAGAAGGCTTTAACAATATAAACGTAGATTTAATGTTTTCTCTACCGAATGAAAAATTAATAAATTTTATTGATTCTTTAGAATTTGTATTATCCCTTAATCCAGAACATATTTCTACCTATTCTCTTATATTGGAAAAAGGTACAAAGCTTTACGATTATTATACAAACAACAATATAGAGCAAAATGATAATTTAGACAGACAAATGTATCATTATTTAATACAAAAATTAAATGAATATGGATATAATCAATATGAAATTTCGAACTTTGCAAAAGATGGATATGAAAGCAGACATAATTTAAGATGTTGGGACTTTTATGATTATGTAGGATTTGGGAGCAATGCTTCAAGCTTTAATGATAATAAACGAAGTACAAATAAAGAAAATATAAAAGATTATATTGAAGACATAAAAAAAGATACTATTCCAATAAAAGAAGAACATATACTTACAAATGAAGAATTAATTGGAGATTATATTATGCTAGCATTAAGAAAAACAAAAGGCTTAGACATAGATGATTTTAATAAAAAGTTTAATTTAGATTTTGAGGATGTATATAAAGACAAAATAAATAAATTTAAAGAAATGGGACTTGTACAAATAAAAAACAATCATTTTTCTTTAACATATAAAGGACTGGATTTTGCAAATGTTGTAATGATGGAATTCATATAAAAAAAGCACTGAAATCAGTGCTTTTTTTATTTTGATTTAAAATGAACATATTCTCTTTCAACATAATTACTTGTCATTGCCGCAAGAGCTGCACCATAATCAAGTTTAAAAGATATTACATCACCAAGCTTATACATCTTATCGGCATTTGTTAAATCAAGTATAGTATGGTCGCTGCTTGCTCCCAAAATTTCTATATCACTATCAACAGGCTGCATTCCCTCTGTTTTTACATCTTGTCTTCCAATGGCAACAATTGCTCTTCTCATTGTTCCTTTATTCGTAAATTCAGGAGTATTCCCAAATGCATCCATACCAATTTCTCCAATTGGAACAGAAGGTTTTTCTTTTAATTCCACTATTTGAGCTTCTAAAATAAAGTTATCATGATAAAGCCCCTCTACAGGTTTTCCATAACTTGTTTCATTCCCAAGCAAAATGACTTCACCAAGTCTTAAATTATTTATTCCGCTTATCATCTCTCCACTTTCAACTAAAGTATAAGAACTTGAATTACCTCCTGAAACAACTTTTAACTCAATATCAAAATCTTCTTCGATTCTTTCTTTAATTTTAACAAGTTTTGAAAGATTATTAGGTATTGGAATAACACCACCAAAACAAGTAAGATTTGTTCCTATTCCATAAAGCTCAATATTTTTAAGCTGTAATATTTTATCTATATCACTATATAAATCATCAGTACTAAAATAACCTTCCCTTAAATCCCCAAGATCTACCATTAAAATAACTTTATGTACTTTATTTTGTTTATATGCTTCTTTATTTAATAGTCTTATTGTTTTTAATTCACTATTTAAAGATACATCGCTATATCTGATAACATCTTCTATTTCACATTCCATAGGAATTCGTATAATCCATTTTTGCATATTGAAACAACTTAACTTTTTAAGATTTTCAATTCTGGAATCACCAAATGCATTTGCTCCACCTGTAACAAAACATTCTGCAATATTTTCGTCTGCCAAAAACATCTTTGTTACAGCCGTTACATTAATATCGTACTTTGCACATTTTTCACATACTTTTGAAGTATTCTCCCTTATTCCTGCTAAGTTTATTTTAATTTTGGGAAACATAATATTACTCCTTTTATATAAAGTTTTATAAAATTTTTTCAATCTTGTTTCAATACCATGTTATAATATGTTAATATATTACAGTATAGATATTATTATATCAAAAAAAAATAAAAAAAGTAGGTTATTATGGATAAATTATTAATTAACAATGAAATTGGTAAGTTAAAAAAAATATTACTTCATAGACCGGGCTTTGAACTTGATAGAATTACACCTGACGATCTAAAAGAAGTTTTATTTGATGACATCCCATGGATGAGCAGAATGAGAAAAGAACATGACGGTTTCGCAAATATCCTAAGACAAACAGGAACGGAAGTATTATATGTAACAGATTGTTTACTTCACGTTATAAGTAATAATAAACAAGCAAAAGAAGAGCTTGTTGACATTGTATTAAGAGAGGTACAATATGACGATATAACTGTTATGGGACTTAGAGAATTTTTATTAAGCCTTGATAATAAAGAGCTTATTAGATGTGTTATTGCAGGACTTAGCGAAAGCGAAATAAAATCAAACAGAGTTACATTATCTGATTATATGCAAGATAAATACCCTTATTATTTTAAACCAATACCAAATCTTTACTTCATGAGAGATGTAGGGGTTGTAATAAAAAACGGTGTTGCTTTTTCTAAAATGAGAACTCATATCAGAAGAAGAGAAAGTTTAATAATAAGGCTTATTTATAAATATCATCCTGATTTTTCAGGTTCCCCTATATATTTTGACAACGAAAGAGAGAGAATGACACTTGAAGGCGGGGACGTTCTTATTTTAAGTAAAGAATGTGTTCTTGTAGGTTTTTCAGAAAGAACATCTCTTGAAGGAATAGATAGACTTGCACAAAATCTTTTAACTTCAGGTAGTGGAGTTAAGAAAGTATTAGCCGTAAAAATTCCACATGAAAGAGCATTTATGCATCTTGATACGGTATTTACAATGGTAGACTATGATAAATTCATAATCTTCCCTAATATTTTAAAAGACATTGAAGTGGTAAGTATAACAGCAGGAGAAAAAAACACATTAAAATACGAACAAGAAGAAAACTTAAAGACTGCACTTGCAAAGGCTTTAAATCTTCCAAGCGTAAAACTTATAAAAAGCGGTGGCAGCAGCAGTGTTATTTCAGCCAGAGAACAATGGAATGACAGCACAAACACACTTGCCATTTCCCCTGGAGTTGTTATAACATATAACAGAAATGAAATTTCAAACGAAATACTTGACAGAAATGGTATTAAAGTTCTTTCAATAGAAGGAAGCGAACTTGTAAGAGGAAGAGGCGGCCCAAGATGTATGAGCATGCCTTTAGTTAGAGAAGACATAGAATTTTAGGAGGAACAAATGAGCGTTAATTTAAAAGGAAGAAGTTTTTTAACACTTAGAGACTATACAACAGAAGAAATCAAATTTTTACTTGATTTGGCAAAAGAACTTAAAGCAAAGAAAAAAAGAGGAGAAATCGGTGATTTACTAAGAGGTAAAAACATCGTTTTACTTTTTGAAAAAACATCAACAAGAACAAGATGTGCATTTGAAACAGCAGCATATGATGAAGGTGCTCATGCAACATTTTTAACAAATTCACAAATGGGTAAAAAAGAATCTTTGGAAGATACAGCAAAAGTTCTTGGCAGAATGTTTGATGGTATTGAGTTCAGAGGTTTTAAACAAGAAACAGTTGAAGACCTTGCCAAATATTCAGGGGTTCCTGTTTGGAATGGACTAACAGATTTATATCATCCAACACAACTTCTTGCAGATGTTCTTACAATGTATGAAAACATAGATAAAGACAACAACAACGACATGAAACTTACTTATGTTGGAGATGCAAGAAATAACGTATCAAATTCTTTACTAATAGGATGCGCAAAACTTGGAATAAATTTTGCTGCGGCAGCCCCAAAATCTTTATGGCCTGATGAAAATCTAGTAAAAGAAATGGAAGAAATCGCAAAAGAAAACGGAAGTACAATTCTTATAACAGATAATGTTGATGAAGCCGTTAAAGATGCCGATGCAATATATACAGATATTTGGGTATCAATGGGTGAAGAAGATAAATTTGAAGAAAGAATCAATCTTTTAAAAGATTATCAAGTTAACATGGATATGCTTAAAAAGACTGGAAATGAAAATGTAATATTCTTACACTGTCTACCTTCTTTCCATGACTTAAATACTGAAATAGGAAAAGATGTTTATGAAAAATATGGATTAAAAGAAATGGAAGTAACTGATGAAGTATTCAGAAGTAAACATTCCAAAGTATTTGACGAAGCAGAAAACAGAATGCATACAATTAAAGCAGTAATGTGTGCTACACTTTCAGATAAATTATATGAATAAGATAAAAAAAGAACAGCTAAGCTGTTCTTTTTTTTATTCTTCAATATTTTCTTCTTCATGAGTTCTTCCAAGAACTTCATCTAATACTAAGTTTTCTATAATCTTAGCAGTTTCCGGATTATCTTTAAGGAATTGTTTTGCCTTATCTCTACCCTGTCCTATTTTTTCATCTTGATAAGAATACCAAGCCCCTGCCTTTTTGATAATACCGTATTTTGCCGCCATATCAACTATATCGCCTTCTCTTGATATTCCTTTTCCATACATAATATCAAATTCAGCAATTTTAAATGGTGGTGCAACTTTATTTTTTACGACTTTAACTTTTGTTCTGTTACCTATAATGTCTTGACCGCTTTTTATTGAATCAACTCTTCTTACCTCAAGTCTTACTGAAGAATAGAATTTAAGAGCTCTACCTCCTGGTGTAACTTCAGGATTACCAAACATTACCCCTACTTTTTCTCTTAATTGATTTATAAATATAGCTGTTGTATTTGATTTATTTATTGCTCCCGCAAGTTTTCTCAAAGCTTGAGACATAAGTCTTGCTTGTAAACCTACATGACTATCTCCCATATCTCCTTCGATTTCAGCTTTTGGAACCAATGCAGCAACAGAGTCCACAACTACAACATCAATTGCAGAACTTCTTACAAGTGCTTCTGTTATTTCAAGAGCTTGTTCTCCTGTATCTGGCTGAGAAACAATTAATTCATCTATATTAACACCAAGAGCTTCTGCATATACAGGATCAAGAGCATGCTCAGCATCTATAAAAGCGGCAACTCCACCGGCTTTTTGTGCTTCTGCAACAACGTGTAATGCTACTGTTGTTTTACCTGAAGACTCAGGTCCATATATTTCAATAATTCTTCCTCTTGGAAGTCCTCCTACTCCAAGGGCAGCATCAAGAGAAATTGAAGATGTAGAAATGGTATCAATGGTAACAGCCGGCTTATCACCAAGCTTCATTATCGCACCTTTACCAAAACTGCTTTCTATATTTTTCATTGCAAGCTCTAAGGCTTTTTCTTTATCTGGATTCATATCTCAACGTCCTTTCAAACATTTGTTCTTGCATATTATACAATTACTTTAAAAATTAGTCAATATTTTCATCAATTATTTTTAATATATTATTAATTGCATAATATGCACTTCTTGTTTGAACTCTCTTTCTTTCACCTGTTATGTTGTAAAGTTTTGAAGTGACTTTTCCATTATAATAAAATCCCATATAAACTGTTCCTACAGGTTTCTCTTCACTTCCTCCTCCCGGGCCTGCAATACCGCTTATAGAAATTGCAACATCAGTATTAAAACGTTTGGCACATCCCAAAACCATTTCTTCTACGCAGTTTGCACTTACCGCACCGTATTGTTTTAGAGTTTCTTCTTTTACACCAAGAAGTGAGTGTTTTACTTCGTTTGTATATGTAACTGCACTACCCATAAAAACTTCACTTGCTCCTGCAATTTCTGTAATATAGCTTGCAAGGAGACCTCCCGTACAAGATTCTGCACAAGAAAAAGTAAGTCCTTTTTCTTTTAATGTTGCAATTAATTTTTGAGGAAGAGTTTCTCCTTTAACAGAATAAATATATTCTTTAAAGTTACTTGTTATTATTTCATCTACCTTGTCCAAGTTTTCAACAGCATGCTTTAAGTTATCAGCTTTTGAAACGGCTTTAACTTTTACACCGCTGTCATTAAAGTATGTATTTACGTTTACTCCTTCAATATCAGGAAGCAAATCTCTTAATCTATATTCTATTTCAGATTCACCAATACCTGAAGTCATATAATCTTTTACGGCAAAAAATTTATTTAATTTATTAACTAAGTATTCTTTAATATGTTTATAATACATATTTGTATTTTCTCTTGGTGGTCCCGGAAGCATAATAATCATTTTACCGTCTATTTCTAGAAGCGCTCCCGGAGCAGTTCCTCTGTCGTTATCTAAAATTTTTGCTCCTTTTGGAAATAATGCTTGTCTATAATTATTAGGTGTTAAAACATAATCTTTTCCTTTTCTGATAAAATAACTTTCAACGTGTTTTCTTGCTTCTTCATTTTCTTCCAAAGGTCTGTTTGTAACCTTTGCAATGGCTTCTTTTGTCATATCGTCCAAAGTTGGGCCAAGACCTCCTGTTGTAATGATAACATCACTTAATTTAACCGCATCCATAAATGCGCCTTCTACCATATCTTCGTCATCACTTACAACAACATGTTTAACAACTTCAATTCCTATTTCAGTAAGTTCTTTTGCAAAAAAAGTACCATTTGAGTTTAATACATCTCCACATAAAACTTCATCGCCTATGCACATTATTGTCGCTTTCATATCTTCTCCTTTAACACATAAATTTACATTGCTTTTTTAAATTATACTATTTAAAAATTCAAAATTACAGTATATATAATTAAATTATTCATTATTTTTATAAAAAAGACTCTATTAAAAGTCTTTTATTTTAATATTTTCTTTAGATATTGTCCCGTATAACTATTTTTAACTTTAGCAACCTCTTCTGGTGTTCCTGTTGCAATAACTTCTCCTCCGTTATCTCCTCCGTCAGGACCTAAATCAATTATATAATCTGCACATTTTATAACATCAAGATTATGCTCTATTATAAGAATAGTATTTCCACCTTCTCTTAACCTATAAAGAACTTCAAGAAGTTTTTTTACATCTTCCATATGAAGACCTGTCGTAGGTTCATCAAGAATATATAATGTTTTTCCGGTTTGACGTTTTGATAAATATGTTGCAAGTTTTATTCTTTGAGCCTCTCCTCCCGATAGAGTTGTAGAAGGCTGTCCAAGTTTTATATAACCAAGCCCTACATCATAAAGAGTCTGTACTTTTGATTTAATTGAAGGGATATTTTCAAAGAAATCAAGAGCTTCTTCAACACTCATATCTAATACATCAGCAATGGTTTTCCCTTTATATTTTATCTGTAAAGTTTCATCGTTATATCTTTTCCCACCGCAAACTTCACAAGGAACATAAACATCAGGTAAGAAGTGCATTTCAATTTTTATTATTCCATCTCCCTTACAATGCTCACATCTTCCTCCTTTAACATTAAAACTAAAACGTCCTTTTTGATAACCTCTCATTTTTGCTTCATTTGTTGATGCAAAAACATCTCTTATCATATCAAACATTCCCGTATAAGTTGCAGGATTTGACCTTGGCGTTCTTCCTATCGGAGATTGGTCTATGTCTATTATCTTATCAAGATACTCTGCCCCTTTTACTTCCTTATGTTTTCCCGGTCTTTCAAGGGAACCAAAAAGCTGTTTCCTTAAAGATTTAAACAGTATTTCATTTACAAGAGTACTTTTTCCTGAACCTGAAACACCTGTAACACAAGTCATTTTACCAAGTTCTATTTTTACATCAATATTTTTAAGGTTATTTTCCTTTGCCCCTATTATTTCAAGATACTGACCGTTTCCTTCTTGTCTTTGTTTTGGAACCTCTATTTTCTTTCTTCCTGAAAGATAATCTGCCGTTATTGAATTCTTATTATCAATAATTTCTTCAAGAGGACCGCTTGCAACAACCTCTCCCCCATGAATTCCAGCTCCAGGACCTATATCAACTATATAATCCGACTCACGCATTGTATCTTCATCATGTTCTACTACTATTACTGTATTTCCAATATCCGTTAAATCACGAAGTGTTTTTAATAATTTATCATTATCCTTTTGATGAAGACCAATACTTGGCTCATCTAAAACATAAAGTACTCCCGTAAGTTTTGAACCAATTTGTGTAGCAAGTCTTATTCTTTGGCTTTCACCACCTGATAAAGTTGATGCAGCCCTGTCTAAAGTAAGATAATCAAGTCCAACATCTATTAAGAATCCCAGCCTTGATTTTATTTCTTTTAAAATAAGTTCCGCAATCTTAGCTTCGTTTTCCGTTAAAGTTAAATTATCAATAAATTTCTTACAGTCTTTTATTGACATTTCCGTAAGCCCAATTATGTTTACTCCGTTTATCTTTACTGCAAGAGAATTTGGATTAAGCCTTTTCCCGTGACATGAACTACAAGTTATGTTTGACAAGAATTTAGCAAATTTCGCTTTTATATATTCACTGTTGCTTTCAAAATATCTTCTTTGAATATTGTTTATTATTCCTTCAAACTCTACTTCTCTTTCTTTGTATCCTCCAAAATGAGAATTAAATCCTATTTTAATTTTACCTTTATCTCCATATAAAAGAGCATTCATAAATTCATCGCTTGCTTCTTTTAAAGGTTTATCCATAGAAAATTTATACTTCTCAACCAATGTTTTTATTATTACAGAATAATAAGTACTGTCATCTGAACTTATAAAGTTAGAAAGAGCTCCTTCTTTTATAGAAATATCTTTATTTGGAATAACAAGGTCTGGATCTATGGTTTGATGATACCCTATACCATTACAATCCATACACATCCCAAAAGGAGCATTAAAAGAGAAGTTTCTTGGCTCAAACTTTTCCATTGCAATTCCACAATCCATACATGCAAACTTTTCCGAATAAAGTTTATCTTCATCGTTAAATTTACATACAACTAAACCATCAGTAAGTTTTAATGCCGTTTCAACAGAATCATTAAGTCTTGATTTTATTCCTTCTCTTATTTTAAGCCTGTCAATTACAACGTTTATGTTATGTTTTTTATTTTTTGAAAGTTTTATGGAGTCATCTAGGTCAAATATTTCCCCGTCAATAAATGCTCTTAAATAACCGTCTTTTTTTAAATGTTCTATTAAATTTTTATGAGTTCCTTTTTCTCCTCTTACTACAGGAGCCAATATTTGAACCCTTGTACCCTCTTCATGAGATAATATATCTTTAATAATAGTATCTATACTTTGACTTTCTATTTTTTTCCCGCATTTTGGACAGTAAGGTATACCTATTCTTGCATATAAAAGTCTGAAGTAATCATATATTTCTGTTACCGTTCCAACGGTAGAACGAGGGTTTCTGTTTGTTGTCTTTTGATCGATAGAAATAGAAGGACTTAAACCTTCTATGCTCTCTACATCTGGTTTATTTGTCTGCCCTAAAAACTGTCTTGCATATGCAGACAAACTTTCAACATACCTTCTTTGTCCTTCTGCATATATAGTATCAAAAGCAAGAGATGATTTACCGGAACCTGAAAGTCCCGTAAAAACAATGAGTTTATCTCTTGGAATTGTTAAATTTATATTTTTTAAATTGTTTTCTTTAGCGCCTCTTATAACAATTTTATCTGACATTGTCCCCTCCTTTTTTACATTAAACTGATATTATCATAAAAATTTTTTATTTACAATAATGAGAAAAATTTTCCTTATTTCTTTTTATTATTCCCCTATAAAATATAAGAATGTACAAAGAAATAAATCAATGTACATTCAAATTTTTATTTTAATATATCGCTGTTTTTTATGCTTTCAATTGCTTTTTTCATCTCAACTTCATCTTGAACAAGTGCCATTCTCACATGGCCTTCTCCCGATGGTCCAAAAGCACTTCCGGGAGTAACCAAAACTCCGGTTTTATCAAGAAGTTCTATACAAAATTTCTCTGAAGAAGTATACTTGCTTGGAATCTTTGCCCATACAAACATTGTTGCAGGACATCTATTCATTTTCCATCCTATTTCATTTAATCCGTCACAAAGAATATTTCTCCTGTTTTCGTATGCTTTTCTTACGGTTTCAACACAAGATTGATCTCCTGTTATAGCAGCAATTGCCGCCTTTTGAACAGGTAAAAACATACCATAATCCATATTTGACTTTAAATTTGATAAGTTTTTAACTACTTCTTTATTACCAATACAAAAACCTACCCTTGCCCCTGCAAGTCCATATGTTTTTGACAAAGAATTGAATTCTACCCCTACATCTTTTGCACCTTCATAACAAAGAAAACTTCCACAGGTATTCCCGTCAAAAACCAAATCGCTGTATGCATTGTCATGAAGAACAATAATATCATATTTTTTTGCAAAAGCTATTAGCTTTTTATAGAAGCTGTCAGGCGCCATAGCTGTTGTTGGATTATTAGGGTATGAAACTACCATAAACTTAGCTTCTCTTCTTATATCCTCCGGTATCTCGTCTAAATCAATTATATAACCATTCTCTTCTCTTTGAGGCATATAGTATAGCTTTGCCCCTGCAAGTCTTGGACCATCGGCAAAAACAGGATAGCATGGATCCGGAACTAAAACAGTATCTCCAGGATTAACTATTGAAAGTGCTATATGAGCAAGACCTTCTTGTGAACCAAGTAAAGATGTAACTTCACTTTCAGGATCAATATCAACGCCGTATCTATTTTTATACCATACTTTCACAGCCTGTTTTAAATCTTCTTTATCATTTAAAGGATACAAATAACTTTCCAAATTCCCGGCTTGTTTTATTAAAGCATCTACAATATGCTTTGCAGGCGGAATATTTGGAGCGCCTACGCTTAAATCAATTACATGCATTCCCTCTTTTATTTTTTCTTCTTTTAAATGAGCAAGTTTGGAAAAAATCCCTTCTTGGAACATATCCATTCTATCTGCAAACTTCATTATTACCCCTCCTATTCAGATACTTGCTTCAAAATAATATAGCAAAATATATGCCATATCTATGTATTATATTCGTTTTTTTTAATAAAGTCCACTAATGCACAAATTTAATCAAATTTTTTTATGATATAATATAAAAGAGGTAATAAAATGCAAAATAAAAACATAGAAAAAGCACTAAAAATTGCATATAAAGCACATGAAAACCAATTTGATAAAGGAAGGGAGCCCTATATAAACCACCCTCTTCATATTGCAAAAATGCTACATAACGAAGATGAAATAATTACTGCACTTTTACATGATGTAATGGAAGACAGTAATATTACAAAAAAAGATTTAATAGACTTTGGCTTTAATAAAAATGTAATAAATGCTTTATCTTGTTTAACAAGAAAAAGAAATGAAGATTATTTTTCTTACATAAATAAAATTAAATCAAATACACTAGCTAAAAAAATTAAAATCTTAGACCTTGAACATAATCTTGATGTAAATAGATTATCTAAAATTACAAACAAAGATTTACAAAGGATAGAAAAATATAAGAAAGCACTTACTATATTAAAAAAAGACCGTTAAAGCGGTCTTTTATATTGAATAAAATCCTAATACTTTTAATCCATATTGTTTTTTTACATTATCCAACGATTTTTTTACTATTTCAATTTGATCATTTTCCCCGTCAATTTCCAAATAAAAATTATATTTACCCATATCTTTTTTTGTTGGTCTGGACATTATTGCAACCAAGTTTATTTTATTTATGGAAAACTCATGTAATATATCAAAAAGAATTCCGGGTCTATCAACATTTGGCATAATATACATAGGAACTTTAAAATGTTTATTATTTTGAGCCGTACATTTATTTTCGCCTTTTTCCACAACAACAAATCTTGTCAAATTATTAGATGCATCTGTTACATTATCTATTTTATATTTTGCATTTGCATATTTTAGCATATGCATAGGTATTATACCGCCTTCTGCCAATATCCCCTTACTTACGTTATTATAAGATTCCATATTGCTGTCAGTTGTAATAATATTTACACCCTTCAAAGAGTCTAAAAACTTTCTGCATTGTCCGTTTGTTTTAAATTGAACATATATTTTTTTTATTTGCTCAATATTTTCACTGTTACCTATAAAAGAAAACTGAACAGGAACACTTATCTCTCTTACAATATGAACATCCATTTCAAGAAGTAAATCGAGTGTTCTTTGAACAAATCCATCAAGTGTATTTTCTATTGGAATTATTCCCATATCACATTCTTTACCAATGCTGTGAAAAGTTTCATCAATAGTATTATAATATAATACATCAAAATCTTCCTTTTCCTCACTTAAAAACACGCTGCAAGCATTATCGCTGAATGTTCCCTTTGGTCCAAGTACCGCTAATTTTCTCAAATTCTTTCTCCATATTTTAAATTGATATAAAAAAGGATATCAAAAATATACATTTTATTCAATAGCAAGTAAAATAAAAAACATCCATAAGGATGTTTTTTATTTTACTTTTACTTTATATACTTTTGAGAAAGAACCTTTTGAACTTCCGTTTACGGCTCTTACTTTGTAGTAATAAGTTTTCTTTGATGTAAGTTTTTTATTCACATATTTTGTTGATTTCACAGTTGCAACTTTTTTAAATCCTGTTGATTTATTTGTTGATCTGTAAATTTCATAATATTTTGCATTTGAAGCTTTTGAAATTGTTATTGTTGCATTTTTCTTTCCACTTTTTATTTTTAATGAATTTACTTTTCCAACTGTAATTTTCTTTTTTGGTAGATTAACTTTAACATTGCAATATGCTATTTTCCCATCTTTTGTTTGAGCTTTAATAACTGCGCTTCCGTCTGCAACAGGTGTAATTTTACCATTTTCAACTTTTGCAACTTTTGTATTGCTACTGCTCCACTGTATTGTCTTATCATCTGCATTTGAAGGATAAACTTCTCCTGTTAAATATACAACATCAGTCAATTTATTTAATTGTACATTTGTTTTATTTAATTTAACACTTTCTGTTTTAACTTTATTTACATTAATACTGCAAACAGCAATAATATTTCCATTTTCTTTAGAAATTGCTTTAACTTTTGTATTTCCTGAATTTTGAGCTGTTACAACTCTATTTTCATCTACATTAGCAATATTAATATTTTCACTTTCCTATTTTACATCTTGATTTTTAGCATCTATTGGATAAATTGATGCATTTAATTTTACAGTATCGTCTACATCTAATGTTACATTTTCTTTATCAAGAGAAATACCTGTTACCTTTTTTGGTGAAACATTTACTTCAACTGTTTTTACAATATAATTTACTGTACTTGCAGTAATTATTGTTTTCCCTTCTTTAATTGCTTTTATTTTACCATTATTATCAACTGTAGCAATTTCAGGATTACTGCTTTCCCATTTTACTGTTTTATCAGTTGTATTCTTAGGCAAAACTTCATATTTTATAACTTTTTCTTCATCTTTAAATAAATTTAAAGTATTGTAATCAAGTCTTAAAGAACTTGCCATAACAGGTTTTACACTAACTTCAAAAGATGTACTTACACCATTTCCCATGTTAACTGTTATTGTTGTAGTACCCACTTTTTTTGCTGTTAGCTTAAAGCTGTTTGAACTGTAGAATGATTTTGGATATGATACAATATCTTCATTTGATGATGTTAAAGTAACGTATCTGTCTGTAGTATTTGAAGGTAAATATTTAATAAAGTAATAATCTCCACCACCCATGTAAATACTTTCAGGACCTATTACATTAACTCCATTAATTTTAACTTCATTTACAGTTACTTTACATTCTGCTTTTTTCCTTTTGCTGTCATTGCAAAAATAGTAGCTGTCCCAACCCCTGAAGAAACAACAACACCATCTGCATCTACACCTGCAACATTTTTATCAGTACTGTTCCAGTAAATTAAGTCTTTATCATATGACGCAGGCTCAATCGCTGCCTCTAATTTAAATGATTCTCCTATACCGTTTAATACTAATTCATCTTTGTTAAATGTAATATTTGTAGCATTAACGTTTTCTTCGTTAGATGCATAAATAGGGGTTATAATACTAAATACTAGCATCACTGTAAGAAATATACTTAATATTCTTTTCATGATTCCCTCCACTTTTTTTCAATATGTTTTTCAAAATTTTTATATCCTACCATATTTGTAGGAAAAAGTAAACCCCTTTTTCAATTTAAAAACATTCAGAATATTTATATTTTCGTAATAAAAAAAGAACAGCCATAGGCTGTTCTGTATATATAATATATTATCTTTTTGAAAATTGTGGAGCTTTTCTAGCTTTCTTAAGACCATATTTTCTTCTTTCTTTCATTCTTGAATCTCTAGTTAAGAAACCTGCTTTTTTAACTTCTTTTCTTAAGTCAGGATTTTCTGCAACTAAAGCTCTTGAAATACCATGTCTGATTGCTCCTGCTTGACCAGAAATTCCGCCGCCATATACATTTACACTTACATCATATTTATCAGCATTATCTGTTAAAACTAATGATTGTCTAACAATTACTTTAAGTGTATCATTACCGCCGAAATATTCTTCTATATCTCTACCATTAATAGTTATTTTTCCACTACCTTGTTTTAAAACTACTCTTGCAACAGAATTTTTTCTTCTGCCTGTAGCCATAACTTGTTCTGCCATCTATTCCTCCTACTTAATTTCAAGTACTTCAGGTTTTTGTGCTGCATGTTCATGTTCGCTACCTGCGTATACTTTTAATTTCTTAAATTGAGCTCTTCCAAGTTTATTTTTTGGAAGCATACCTTTAACTGCTTTTTCGATTACAAATTCTGGTTTATTAGCAATTAAATCTTTGTACATTACTTCTTTTCTTCCACCAGGATATCCTGTGTGTCTGTAATATTTTTTGTCTAATAATTTATTTCCAGTAAGATGAATTTTTTCTGCATTAATTACAATTACATAATCCCCAGTATCAATATTAGGTGTGTAACAAGGTTTGTTTTTACCTGTTAATACTTTTGCAACTTCACTACATAATCTACCAAGTGTTTTGCCTTCAGCATCTACTACATACCATTTTTTATCAATTTGTTGGGGTTTAGCAATACTAGTTGACTTTGTTAACATTTCGTTAAACCTCCACAATACATATAATATTTTTTATTTTAAATTATCTGCTCTACATTTTCCATGCACGGGGCTAACGATACACGAAAAATATCTAGCCTATATATTTTAGATTATTTTACCTTTTATGTCAATATATTTTTTTATAATATGTAAGTTTTTAGTAAAAAACTTCCTTTAAATAAAGCCCTTCAGCAGGTGCCGTAACATTTGCCATGCTTCTGTTTTTACTTTCTAAGATTTCATCTATTCTATTTTCGTCAAATCTTCCTCTTCCTATATCAATCAAGCTTGCAACAATGATTCTTACCATATTATATAAAAAGCCATTGCCTTTTATTTTGAAAATAATTAAATCATCTTTTTTAGTTATTTTAATATCATATATTTCTCTTATGGTACTTTTAACATTACTGCCACTTCCCATAAATCCAGCAAAATCATGCTCACCAATAAGTTTTTTTGAGGCTCTAGTCATCTTATCCAAATCAAGTTTATAAAAAACATGAGTGGCCCTTCCTATAAAAAGAGGATTCATTATACTGTTATTATAAATTAAATACATATATTCTTTCCCCGTGGTATCATATCTGGCATGAAAATTCTCATCTTTTTCTTCTGCCTCTATTACCCTTATATCCTTTGGTAAAAATGCATTAATACCATAAGGAAATTTTTCTATAGATATATTTGAATTTGTATAAAAATTGGCTCTTTGTCCTAAAGCATGAACACCGCTGTCAGTTCTTCCGCTTCCGTAAAGTTTAATCTCTTCTTTTACAAGACTTTCAACAGCCGTCTTTATTTTCTCTTCAACACTTATTCCGTTATTTTGCATCTGCCAGCCAACATAATTTTTACCGTCATATTGTATTGTAAGGAGTATATTTCTCATTAAATAATCCCCTTCGTATAAAGAATATTTGTTACTACTACAAAAATTATCATGAATACAATATATAAATAAGTATAAAAATCATTTTTTGTATACTTTAATTCTTTCATTCTTGTTCTGTTTTCTCCACCCGTATAACATCTTGCTTCCATTGCAAGAGCTAAATCTTCGGCTCTTTGAAAAGCAGATAAGAATAAAGGAATTAAAACCGGAATAAAAGCTTTTGCTCTGTTTATAAGATTCCCACTTTCGAAATCTGCACCTCTTGATTTTTGAGCATTAATAATCCTTGTTGTTTCTTCCATAAGCGTTGGAATAAATCTAAGTGCAATACTCATCATCATAGATAATTCATGCGCATATTTTTTTAATAAAGGTACTTTTTTCATTAGCCTTTCTAAGCCATCAGTAAGGGATATAGGAGATGTTACAAGTGTTAATAAAGAAGTACCCGTAACAAGCAAAACAAGCCTTACAGCCATTAATATGGCATTATGAAGTCCTTTATCAGTTATCTTTAAAAAGCCTAATTGATATATTACATTACCGGGTGTCATAAACATATTAAGACAAACGGTAAATAAAATAATAATAATCAGCGCTTTTAAACCTCTAAGAAGATATCCTACCGGAACTTTTGAAATAATTAAAGGAATCAATAATAAAATAAACATTCCCAAAAATCCAATAAAAGACTTAACAAAAAAAAGTAAAATCATATACAAAAAAGTAGCCATTATTTTACTTCTCGGATCTAATTTATGAATCATCGATCCGGTTGGATAATATTGTCCTATTGTAATATCATTTAGCATATTTTTTCCCTTATATAACTCTTTCTATTTCTTTTATTACTTCAGCAAATGTAAATAAATTTGTATCTACATCAAGTCCTTTTTCTTTAAGTTTTAACATAAGCTCTTTTCCTTCAGGAACATTTAAGCCTATGCTTCTTAAAAGTTCAACATTTTTAAAAACTTCTCTTGGTGTATCATAAAGTTTTAATTCTCCCGAAGAAAACACCATTATTTTACTTGCATATTCACAAACATCGGTCATTGAATGTGACACTAAAAAAGTAGTCAAATTATTTTCTTTATGAAGTTTATATATATTGTCAAGTATCTCTTTTCTTCCCACAGGGTCTAATCCACTTGCAGGTTCGTCCAATATAAGTACATCTGGATCCATAGCAATAACACCTGCTATTGCAACTCTTCTTTTTTGTCCCCCTGATAAATCAAAAGGAGATTTATCTTTATAGGTTTCAAAATCCAACCCAACCATATCCATTGCTTTTCTTACTGCCCCGTCGATATCTTCCATGCCTATATTTTTAGGACCAAAAGCAATATCTTTATATATTGTTTCTTCAAATAATTGATATTCAGGGTATTGAAATACAAGCCCTACTTTTGAGCATATATCTTTCATTAATACACCTTTTTCATTTATATTAAGATCATCTAAAAATATATCCCCGCTTGTAGGTGTTAGTAACCTGTTTATATGTTGAATTAAAGTGGATTTCCCGCTTCCTGTATGACCTATAATTCCAACCAATTCCCCATTATCAACTTCAAAATTTATATTTTTTAAAGCCTTAAATTCAAATATACTGTCTTTACCGTATGTATGACATAAATCTACAACTTTTACTGACATATTTCCTCCACTAATTCATCTAACGTAAGGATTTTATCGTTTTTTATTTTTCCTTGCTTCTTTAATTCATAAGCAACTTTAGTAGCATATGGTGGTTCAAGCATTAGTTCTTTTAAAATATCACCCTTTGCAAAAACCTCTCTTGGTTCATCTTCAAGAACTTTTACTCCTCTATCAAGAATTATTACCTTATCGGCACTTACTACTTCTTCCATATAATGAGTTATTAATACAATTGTTGTACCTTTTTCATTTAATTTTTTTATTGTATTAATTACTTCAGTTCTTCCTTTTGGGTCTAACATTGCAGTAGGCTCATCTAAAATAATGCATTCAGGATTCATTGCAAGAATTCCTGCTATTGCAATCCTTTGTTTTTGACCACCTGAAAGTTCATGAGGTTTTTTATCTCTAAACTCACTCATGCTTACGCTTAAAAGCGCTTCATCGACTCTTTTTCTTATTTCACTTGGCTCAACACCTAAATTTTCAGGTCCAAAAGCAACATCTTCTTCTACTATTGTTGCAACCATTTGATTATCCGGATTTTGAAATATCATACCCGCTTTTTGTCTGATATCCCATATCTTTTTTTCATCTTTGGTATTCATTCCGTCAATTAAAATATCGCCGCTTTCAGGAAGTAAAATTCCATTTAATAGTTTTGCAAGGGTTGATTTTCCAGAACCGTTTCTTCCGATTATACCAACAAAACTTCCCTTTTCAACACAAAAAGAAACATCTTTCAATGCTTCTACAATCGTCTTACCTTCATTATCCTTATAAGAATAATTAACGTTTTTTATTTCTATCATTTCGCTCATATTTTTTCTCTCTTATATATATTATAAACTTACACAATTTCAAATTATACAAATTTATAATATATATTATATAGAGCTAAAGGAACAGTGCTTATACTGTCCCTTTGTACTATATTTTATTAGATTATTCACTTACTAACTCTAAAATCGCTGTTTCAGCGCCGTCACCACGTCTTGCACCAAGTTTATAGATTCTTGTGTATCCACCGTTTCTGTTTTCATACTTTGGAGCAATTTCATTGAATAATTTATCAACTACACGTTTGTCATAAATGTAAGCAAGAGCTTGTCTTCTAGCATGTAAATCGCCACGTTTACCTAAAGTAATCATTTTATCAACGATTTTTCTTGCTTCTTTTGCACGAAATAGAGTAGTGTTTATTCTTTCATATCTAAGTGTATCTGTTACTAAACCTCTTAGCATAGCTTTTCTTTTATCACTAGCTTTACCAAGTTTTCTATATCCTGACATTATAAACCTCCTTTATTAGTGTTTACTATTCATCACCTTGTCTAAATGATAAACCAATTTCAGCAAGTTTCTTTTTAATTTCATTTAAAGATTTCTTACCTAAGTTTCTTACTTTAGACATATCTTCTTCACTTCTTGAAATTAATTCTTCAACCGTATTTATACTAGTTCTCTTTAAGCAGTTGCTTGAACGAACAGAAAGTTCTAATTCGTCAATTGACATTTCTAAAACTTTTTCTTTTTCGTTTTCTTCTCTTTCAACCATTAAACTAGCATTTGGTAAATTTGCATTCATATCTATAAATAATTGAAGATGGTCATTGATTACTTTTGCTGCAAGTGAAACAGCTTCTTCCGGAGAAATTGTTCCGTCTGTCCAAACTTCAATATTTAATTTATCATAATCAGTAACATTACCAACTCTTGTATTTTCAACAGTAAAGTTTGCTTTTTTTACAGGTGTGAAAATACTATCTACAGGAAGTGTACCTATTGGCATATCTTCCTTTTTATTCTTTTCGCTTGGAACATATCCTGTACCGCTATCAATAGTAATAGTCATATCAAGTACAGCATCATTCATAAGTGAAGCTATATGCAAATCAGGATTTACAATTTCAACATCGCTATCGCAAATTATATCTCCCGCAGTTACTTCTCCTTCTCCTTCAGCGTGAATATGAACATCCACAGGTCCATCAGAATGTAACTTTACAGATAGTTCTTTTAAATTTAGAATAATTTGCAATACATCTTCTGCTACACCATCAACTGTAGCAAATTCATGTAATACATTTTCAATTTTAATGTTTGTTACAGCAGCACCAGGTAATGATGATAACATAATTCTTCTAAGAGAATTACCGATTGTCATACCATAACCTCTTTCAAGTGGTTCTACAACAAACTTACCGTAAGTTCTATCTGCACTAATTTCCGCAATCTCAATATTAGGTTTTTGAAATTCTAACATATATAAAACCTCTCAATTCCTTAAATATAACCAACAATATATCAAAACTATATCTTATCTAGAATATAATTCGACAATTAAAATTTCATTTACAGGAACATCTATTGCTTCACGTTTAGGAAGTTCTTTGATAGTTCCGCTTAATTTTTCAATGTCTACATCTAGCCATTCAGGAACTACACGTGAACCAGTCACTTCAACAATTTCTTTATATCTTGGAGATTTTTTATGTTTTTCTTTAATTTCGATAACATCTCCTGCTTTTGTTAAGTATGATGGAATGTTAACTTGTTTACCGTTAACAAGTACATGTTTATGATCAACGATTTGTCTTGCTTCACGTCTTGTTCTAGCAAATCCCATACGGAAAACGATGTTATCAAGTCTTGATTCTAATAAAGTCATTAGATTTTCACCTGTAGCACCACTCATTTTTTCAGCTTTTTTGTAGTAATTTCTGAATGGTTTTTCTAATACTCCGTAAATGAATTTCGCTTTTTGTTTTTCACGTAATTGAAGACCGTATTCGCTTAAATTACCAGATCTTTTTGCTTGTCTGTTTGACTTTTTATCAATTCCTAAATATACAGGATCTAAATCTAAAGATCTGCATCTTTTAAGAACAGGAACTCTATCTACAGCCATATTAATTTTTTCCTCCTACAAATTTTCAATTCTTTATAATACAAATTTAACTAACCCAAATTAGACTCTTCTACGTTTAGGTGGTCTACAACCATTGTGAGGGATAGGAGTAACGTCTTTAATTGAAATAACGTTTAGTCCAGCAGCTTGAAGTGCTCTGATTGCAGCTTCTCTACCTGAACCAGGTCCCTTTACAAATACATCAACAGTTTTTAAACCATGTTCCATAGCTCTTTTAGCAGCTTCTGTTGCAGCTGATTGAGCAGCATATGGAGTACTTTTTCTTGAACCTTTGAAGCCTAATTCTCCGGCACTTGACCATGCCAAAGCATTACCTGCAACGTCAGTTAAAGTAACAATTGTATTGTTAAAAGTAGAGCGAATATGCGCTTGTCCTTTTTCAATGTTTTTCTTAACTCTCTTTTTTCCTCTTCTAACTACTTTCTTTGCAGCCAATTTTAAATCCTCCTTAATTTGTGAGAATAATAATCTATCTATTTATTTATTTTTTTCTACTTACAGTTTTCTTAGGACCTTTTCTTGTTCTAGCGTTTGTTTTACTTTTTTGACCTCTAACAGGTAATCCTCTACGATGTCTAAGTCCTCTGTAACTACCAATTTCCATTAGTCTTTTTATGTTAAGTGAAACTTCTCTTCTTAAGTCACCTTCAACAGTTACTTCTTCATCAATTAGAGCACGAAGTTTGTTAACTTCATCTTCTGTTAAATCTTTAACTCTTGTATCAGGATTGATTCCTGCTTTTGCCAAAAGATTATTAGAAGTAGCTTGACCAATTCCGTAGATATAAGTTAAACCTATTTCTACTCTTTTATCTTTAGGTAAATCCACGCCGGCTATTCTCGCCATCAATCGCACCTCCGTATGATTTTTTAAGTTTAATGTTTAACTATTATTTTCTAAAAATTTATATATATAAAAGATTTTGTCAGATAAATTCCAGCCGCGACAAAATACTTTATACCAAATTAATTAACCTTGTTTTTGTTTGTGTTTAGGATTTTCACAAATAACCATTACTTTGCCTTTACGTTTAATAACTTTGCATTTTTCACAAATAGGCTTAACACTAGGTCTTACTTTCATTATTTTTTCCTCCTACTATATAGTAATTTTATTTACCTTTTTCTCTCCAAATGATTCTACCTTTTGTTAAATCATATGGGGAAATTTCTAAAATTACTTTATCTCCCGGTAATATTTTAATGTAGTTCATTCTTAATTTTCCAGATATATGTGCTGTAATTTCGTGTCCGTTATCCAACTTTACTTTAAAAGTAGTATTAGGCATTGCTTCAACAACAATTCCTTCTGCTTCCACATAATCACTTTTACTCACTTAAAACACATCCTCCTACAATTCTTCTTTAATTCTCTCAATTTCTTTTCTAATAAGTGCATTGGGAATTTTTTCATTATATTTTATTTTATCACAAATTAATGTACTTTTTACATTTATTTTGGAAATATGTTTAATTTTTTTTAGTTTCGGCTTTTCTATTTTTCTTGATTTTCCATCAGCAAGAAAAACCATTTTATCATCCAAAACACCAACCACAATTAGAAAACTTGATTTATCTCTTCCGGCTTTTGATAACACCAAATCGCCTATTTCATATTTCATATTTCACCTTATAATAAAGTTAAAATTATGGGTTCACCATCCGTAACAGCTACGGAATGCTCATAATGGGCAGAAAGTTTACCATCATCGGTAACAACTGTCCAACCATTATCCAAAACATGAACATCGTATGTTCCTTGATTAACCATTGGTTCAATGGCTATAGTCATACCTTTTTGAAGTCTTGGACCTTTTCTCATTCCAACATAATTTGGAACTGAAGGATCTTCATGCATGTTTTGTCCAACTCCATGACCTGTATAATCTCTGACCAAACTAAAACCATAACTTTCAGCGTAATCTTGAATAGCTCTTGATACATCACTTATTCTGTATCCTTCTTTTACGAATTTCAAACCTTCATAAAAGCTTTGTCTTGTTACTTCTACAAGTTTTTTTGCCTCTTCAGACACATTGCCTACCATAAAAGTTTTCGCTTGATCTCCAACATAACCTTCATAAGTCGCTCCGATATCAACACTAACTATGTCTCCATCTTTAATGATAACATCTTTGCTTGGAATTCCATGTACAACTTCATTATTAATTGATGCACATATATTTCTTGGATAATCCATATATCCTTTAAATGTTGGTATAGCATTATTAGATAAGATAACATCTTCAACTATCTTATCTAATTCAAGAGTGCTCATACCAGGTTTAATATATTTTTTTACAGCTTCATGAGCCTTTGCTGTTATCTTTCCGGCTTTTTTCATAAGCTCTATTTCATGATTCGATTTTAATATAATCATTATTTACACTCATCAAGAATTTTTGAAATATCTTCAAATACTTCTTCAACTGTTCTTGACCCATTTACTGTTTTTAGTATATTTTGTTTTTTATAATAATCTACTAGAGGTTGTGTCTTTTCTTCATATTCTTTCAATCTTTTTACTACAGTATCTTCTTTATCGTCGTCTCTTTGGTATAATTCTCCACCGCATTTATCGCAAATACCTGCAGTTTTTGGTGGTTGAAATTCTACATGATAAGTTGCACCGCATTTGCACATTCTTCTGCCAGTAATTCTCTTTGTAAGTAGTGAATAATCTGCTTCGATACAAAGGGCCAAATCTAATTTTTCACCATTTTTTTCAAGAATTTTATCCAAAGATTCTGCTTGAGAAATTGTTCTTGGGAAACCATCAAGCATATAGCTTCCTTCTATATCATCCCAAGATAATCTATCTTCAACCATTTCAACCGTTACATTATCAGGAACAAGCAAACCTTTATCCATATATTCTTTTGCTTTTTGACCAAGAGGAGTATTTTCACTTAAATTTTTTCTAAAAATATCTCCTGTAGAAATATGAACTAAATTATATTTATCAACAATTTTGCTTGCTTGTGTGCCCTTTCCAGCTCCTGGAGGGCCTAAAAGTATTAATTTCATTTTAATCACCTACTATTTTAAGAAACCTTTGTAGTTTCTCATAATCATTTGTTGTTCTAATTGATTTACAGTTTCAAGAGCAACACCTACAACGATAAGCAAACTTGTACCACCAAATTGTAAACTTAAATCCATTACATTACCTACGATAATAGGAAGTACAGCTATAACAACTAGGAATAAACTTCCGGCAACCATAAGTCTGTTTAATGTTCTTTTTAAATAAACAATCGTAGAATGACCGGGTCTGATACCTGGAATAAATCCACCGTATTGTTTTAAGTTTTTAGCAACATCATCAGGATTAAATGTAACAATAGTGTAAAAATATGTGAAGAATATTATTAACACTATATAAAGTATAGTAGAAGCTGTTCCTCCCCATGCTAAAGCTTTGCTTAGCCATGCTGAAAATCCCCAGTTAGGGAAGAAAGATGCAAGTGTTGATGGGAACATTGTAATTACACTGGCGAAGATAATAGGCATAACCCCTGATTGATTTATCTTTAGAGGAATATGTGTATTTTGTCCACCATACATTTTCCTACCAACAACTCTTTTTGCATATTGAACAGGAATTTTTCTAACTCCTTGATTTATTTCTACAACTCCCGCTACAACTAAAATAGCGAATACTAAGAATAGTATAAGCATTACTGAACTAATCGCACCAGAAGTTACTTGTTCATACAAGTAACCTAAAGCTGATGGAATATTAGCTATAATACCGGCAAAGATAAGAATTGATATACCATTACCGATACCATGTTCAGTTATATTTTCTCCAAGCCACATTAAGAATGTTGTACCAGCTGTTATTGTAAGTGCAACCATAACCATTGCAAGTGCTGAATCACTAGTTAAAATTTCTTTAAAACTAAATGAAATTCCAAGTGCTTGAATTAATGCCAAAACAACAGTCAAATATCTTGTATAAGAAGAGATTTTCTTTCTTCCTTCTTCTCCTTGGTGAGAAAGTCTCTCTAACGCCGGAATAGCTATTGTCAATAATTGCAAAATAATTGATGCATTGATGTAAGGTGTAATTGACATAGCAAAAATAGAAAATGTTCTAAAGTTATTACCAGAGATAATATTTAAAAGTCCGAACATTGAATTGTTATTTACCATTGAATCTACTGCAGCTATATCGATAAACGGAACGGTTATAAAACCGCCAAGTCTAAAGATACAAAGCATAGCAAGTGTAAATAAAATTCTTTTTCTTAATTCTGGGATATTCCAGGCATTTTTGATAGTTGTAAGCATTCTATTATACCTCTACTTTCCCGCCTGCTGCTTCTATTTTTTCTTTAGCTGATTTACTTACTTTATCAACTTTAACAGTTAAAGGAACAGTAATTTCTCCGTTTCCTAAAACTTTAACATATTCATATTTATTTTTAACCATACCTAGTTCTTTTAAAAGATCATTAGTTACAACGCTGTCTTTTTCAATTTCATTTAATCTGTCAAGATTAACAACAGCAAATTCTTTTTTGAAAGGATAGTTAGAGAAACCTCTTTTAGGAACTCTTCTTGTTAGTGGCATTTGACCACCTTCAAATCCAGGTCTTACTCCGCCGCCTGAACGTGATTTTTGTCCGTCTTGACCTCTACCTGCAGTTTTACCTCTACCTGTAGCTGTACCTCTACCTTTTCTAATAGTCTTTCTTGTTGAACCTTCAGCAGGTTTTAGCTCGTGTAATCTCATTATTGCTAACCCCCTATTATATTTCTTCAACGTCTAACATGAAGTCCATTTTTTGACAAATACCTCTCATTTGAGGATTATCTTGTTTTACAACGCTTTGACCGATTTTTCTTAGTCCTAAAGCTTCAATACTTTTTCTTTGTTTTTCATTTCTACCTATTAAGCTTTTCTTAAGCGTAATCTTTAATTGTTTTTCTCCAGCCAATTCTCTCACGCTCCTTATCCTAAGATTTCTTCTACAGTCTTACCTCTTTTTTTAGCAACTTCTTCAACTGTTACTAAACCAGATAAACCTGCTAATGTGGCTTTTACCATGTTGCTTGCATTGTTTGAACCTAAAGATTTAATTCTGATATCTTTGATTCCAGCAAGTTCGATTACTGCACGGGCAGGACCACCAGCGATAACTCCTGTACCTTTAGCAGCCGGTTTCATTAACACTTTTCCGGCACCAAATCTTCCGATTGTTTCGTGAGGAATTGTTGTGCCTGATAAAGAAACTTCAATCATGTTCTTTTTAGCATCAGCAATGCCTTTTCTGATTGCTTCAGGAATTTCAATGGCTTTACCAAGGCCTACACCTACGTGGCCGTTTTCATCGCCTACTACTACAAGAGTACTAAAACGGAAATTTCTACCACCTTTAACAACTTTTGTTACTCTGTTTATGGCAACAACTTTATCTTTTAAATCTAATTCTTCAGGATTAAAATTTTTATTCATTCTTCCCTTTAGCCTCCTTAAAATTCAAGTCCAGCTTCTCTTGCACCTTCAGCTAGAGCTTTTACTCTACCTTCATATACATAACCGCCTCTGTCGAAAACGCATTCGCTAATGTTATTTTCTTTAGCATTTTTAGCGATTTCTTTACCAACCAATGTTGCACTTTCAAGTTTTGGTAACTTAGCGCATTCTTCTTTGATTGTAGCATCTAAGCTTGAAGCAGCTGCAAGAGTTACTCCGTTTACATCGTCAATAAGCTGAGCATAAATTTGCTTATTGCTTCTAAAAACATTTAGTCTTGGTCTTTCAGGAGTGCCGCTAATCTTATTTCTTACTCTAAGATGTCTTTTCTTTCTGATTTCATTTTTATTAACTTTTGATATCATCTATTCGCCCTCCTATTTACCTGATTTTCCTTCTTTAATTCTTACTCTTTCGTCAGCATATCTAACACCTTTACCTTTGTATGGTTCAGGACTTCTTTTAGCTCTGATATTAGCAGCATGTGCGCCAACGAATTGTTTATCAATACCTTTAACGATAACTGTGTTTTGTCCTTCAACAACAGTTTCGATACCTTCTGGATCTTCCATTTCTACTGGATGAGAATATCCAAGGCTAAGTACTAATGTTTTACCTTGTTTTTGTGCTCTGTAACCAACACCAACAATTTCAAGTTTCTTTTCAAAACCATCAGTAACACCAATTACCATGTTTTGAATTAAAGCTCTTGATAAACCATGAAGTGAACGATGTCTTTTATCTTCACTAGGTCTTTTTACTTCTAACACATTATCATTAATTTCAATAATGATATCTTTATCTATAGCTTGTGTTAATTCACCTTTTGGGCCTTTTACTGTAACTACGTTATTTTCGTCAACTTTTACATCAACTCCAGCTGGTAAATTAACAGGTGCATTTCCTACTCTAGACATAATCTATTTCTTCCTCCTATTTTTTCTACCATACGTAGCATATTACTTCGCCGCCAACGTTATTTTTTCTAGCTAATTTGTCTGTCATAACGCCTTTTGAAGTTGATATAATTGCTACCCCTAAACCATTTAAAACTTTTGGTAAGTCTTCATTTGAAGCATAAATTCTAAGACCTGGTTTAGAAATTCTCTTTAAGCCTGCGATTACTTTTTCACCGTTTTGACCGTATTTCAAAGTAATTTTAAGCATGCCTTGTTTATTATCTTCTATAAAATCTACTTTCTTTATATAACCTTCTTCTAATAAAATGTTTGCGATAGCTTTTTTAATATTAGAAGCTGGAACCATTACATCTTTGTGTCCTGCGTTATTTGCGTTTCTAATTCTAGTTAGCATATCCGCAATTGGATCTGTCATAGACATATTAGAAAACCTCCTTAATTACTTTCTTTAAAATTATTTCTACCAACTTGCTTTCTTTACGCCAGGGATTTCACCTTTGTAAGCAAGTTCTCTAAAACATATTCTACAAATACCATATTTTCTTAGGTAAGCATGAGGTCTTCCGCATATTTTACATCTTGTATATGCTCTTGTTGAATACTTTGGTGTTCTTTTTTGCTTTTCTACCATTGCTTTTTTAGCCATATCTTATCCTCCTATGCTTCTTTGAAAGGCATACCCATTAATTTAAGTAATTCATAGCCTTCTTCATCTGTATTTGCTGAAGAAACGAATGCGATATCCATTCCTCTTAATTTTTCAATTTTATCATAATCTATTTCAGGGAAGATAAGTTGTTCTTTAATACCTAAAGAATAATTTCCTCTTCCGTCAAAACTCTTTGGATTTACACCTCTAAAGTCTCTGATTCTTGGAATAGCAACATTTAGAAGTCTATCAGCAAATTCATACATTCTTTCACCTCTAAGTGTTACTTTCGCACCAATTGTCATACCTTCTCTTAATTTGAAGTTTGATACTGATTTTTTTGCTTTAATCATAACTGGTTTTTGTCCAGAAATTAAAGCAAGTTCGTTTGCAGCTGCTTCCATTTGTTTAGAGTTGTCTTTACAATCCCCAAATCTCATGTTAATAACGATTTTTTCAAGTCTTGGTACTTGCATTACGTTTGTATAGCCGAACTTTTCAGTAAGTGCATTTATAACTTCAGCTTTGTATTTTTCTCTTAATCTACTCATTAATTACTGCCCCCTACTATTTAAAAGTTGCATTGCATTTTTTGCAGTATCTTTCTTTTTTGCCGTCGTTAACTTTTACACCTGTTCTAACACCTTTTTTGCAAGTGTCACAGTATAATAAAACGTTTGAAGCATCAATAGGACATGCTTCTTCGACAATACCTGCTTGTTGCATTTGATTTGTTGCTTTTAAATGTTTTTTTCTTACATTTACATTTTCAACTATTACTCTGTTTTCTTTTGGAAAGCTTTTTATAACTTTGCCAATAGTTCCTTTATCTTTACCAGAAATAACAATTACTTTATCATCTTTCTTTACATGCATTATAAAAGCCTCCTTATAGTACTTCCGGAGCTAGTGAAACGATTTTCATAAATTTCTTACTTCTAAGTTCTCTAGCAACAGGTCCGAAAATACGTGTTCCTCTTGGTTGATTATCTTCTTTTAATATAACAGCAGCGTTTTGATCAAATTTGATATAAGTACCGTCTGGTCTTCTAACACCGCTTACAGTTCTAACGATAACAGCTTTTACAACATCACCTTTTTTTACCATTCCGCCTGGAGCAGCACTTTTAACACTTGCTACGATAACATCACCGATGTTAGCAGTTTTCTTTTTGCTTCCTCCAAGAACTCTGATACATAATAGTTCTTTTGCACCACTGTTATCAGCTACTTTTAATCTACTTTCTTGTTGTATCATTCTTTAAACCTCCTTAAAACGCCGAAAGGCTATTTAACCTTTTCTACGATTTCAACTAATCTATGACGTTTTGATTTGCTAAGTGGTCTTGTTTCCATAATTTTAACAATATCGCCAACATCACACATGTTTTGTTCATCATGAGCCATAAACTTAGTTGTTTTCTTTACACGCTTTTTATATAATGGATGGTTTACCATTGTTTCAATAGCAACAACGATGCTTTTATCACCTTTGTTTGAAACAACCTTACCAATTCTTACTTTTCTATTTCCTCTTTCCATATTATCCTACCTAAAAATTACTAAGCGTTAGCTTGTAATTCCCTTTCTCTAAGCACAGTTTTCACTCTAGCGTAGTCTTTCTTAACTTCCTTAATTTTTAAAGGATTATCAAGTTGTCCTGTTGCATGTTGAAAACGTAGATTGAATAATTCTTCTTTTAAAGAGATAAGTTGATTATTTAATTCTTGTTCACTCATATTTCTAATATCTTGCGCTTTCATTATGCTTCACCACCTACTAATTTTTCTTGTTCTGCTCTAGTGATAAATTTTGTCTTGATTGGTAGTTTATGTTGAGCAAGTCTCATAGCTTCTCTTGCTGTTTCTTCATTTACACCAGCAAGTTCAAACATAACTCTACCTGGTTTTACAACCGCTACCCAATATTCTGGAGCACCTTTACCTTTACCCATACGAGTTTCGGCTGGTTTCTTTGTTACAGACTTATCTGGGAAAATTTTAATCCAAACTTGTCCGCCTCTTTTGATATATCTTGTCATGGCGATACGGGCTGCTTCAATTTGATTTGAAGTAATCCAAGCTGGTTCTAGTGCTTGAATACCATATTCACCATAAGTTATTTTATTACCTCTCGTAGCTTTTCCTTTCATTCTGCCACGATGTACTTTTCTATGTTTTACTCTTTTAGGCATTAACATAACTGTTATTTATCCTCCTTAATTGAAATACTAATTATTCACCTTTAGTTGGAAGAACTTCGCCTTTGTTTATCCAAACTTTAACACCGATTTTTCCGTATGTTGTATCTGCTTCCGCAAAACCATAATCAATATCGGCTCTTAATGTTTGAAGTGGCACGTTTCCATCACTATATTGTTCAGTTCTTGCCATTTCAGCACCATTTAATCTTCCTGAAACGCTTGTTTTGATACCTTCAGCGCCACCTCTTAAGGCTCTGCCGATAGCTTGTTTCATAGCTCTTCTGAAAGAAATTCTTCTTTCAAGTTGTGCTGCTATATTTTCTGCAACTAGTTGAGCGTCACAGTCAACATTTTTAACTTCGATAATGTTGATATAAACATTTTTGCCTGTCATTTTTTGAAGTTGTTTTCTTACAGCTTCAATACCAGAACCGGCTTTACCAATAATTTTTCCAGGTTTACCTGTGTAGATAAAGATTTTAATCTTTTCACCGAATCTTTCAATTTCGATTCTTGAAATACCTGTATTATATTGTGTTGTTTTAATATATTTTCTAATATTGTAATCTTCTACTAATAAGTCTCCAAAGTCTTTATCTTTAGCATACCATCTTGAAGACCAATCTTTGATTACGCCAACTCTTAAACCATGTGGATTTACTTTTTGACCCATTTAGATTTTCTCCTCCTTATGCTCTTTCTTTAAGAACTACACTAATGTGTGAGCTTCTTTTTAATATCATAGACGCTCTACCTTGAGAACCAGCTCTAAATCTTTTTAGTGTAGGTCCTTGATTAGCACTAATTTCAGAGATATATAGCTTTGTAACGTCCATATCATGATTATTTTCAGCATTTGCTGCTGCTGATTTTACTACTTTTTCGATTTCTCTTGCAGGTTTGTTACCTGTAAGTTTTAAAATATTAATAGCTTCGCCTAAATCTTTACCTCTAACTAAAGAAGCAACTCTTTTTACCTTAATAGGTGAAACTCTTAAATATTTTGCAGTTGCTTTTGCTTCCATTTATTTTCCTCCTATTAAGCCTTATTTAACACCTGTTTTCTTTTCGCCTGCATGGCCTCTGAATGTTCTTGTTGGTGCGAATTCACCAAATTTATGTCCTACCATATCTTCAACAACAAAGATTGGAACATGTTTTCTACCGTCATGAACTGCAACGGTATGTCCTACCATTTGAGGGAAGATTGTACAATCACGAGACCAAGTTTTTACTACTTGTTTATCGCCACTTTCATTCATTGCTTCTATTCTTTTTAGAAGTCTTTCATCCACGTAAGGGCCTTTTTTAGTTGATCTACTCATCTCCTACCTCCTATTTACCGTTTCTTCTTCTTACAATGTATTTATCAGAATGTTTATTTTTCTTACGAGTTTTATAACCAAGTGTTGGTTTACCCCAAGGAGTAACAGGACCACTTCTACCGATTGGAGCTTTACCTTCCCCACCACCGTGTGGATGGTCGTTAGGGTTCATAACAGAACCTCTTACTGTTGGTCTAATACCCATATGTCTTTTTCTACCAGCTTTACCGATAGTAATAATTTCATGTTCAAGATTTCCTACTTGACCGATTGTAGCTCTGCATTCTTTTCTTACAAGTCTCATTTCGCCAGAAGGAAGTCTTAATGTTGCATAGTTACCTTCTTTAGCCATTAATTGAACATAAGTTCCGGCACTTCTTGCCATTTGAGCACCTTTTCCTGCTTTAAGTTCAATATTGTGAAGAATTGTACCAACAGGAATATCTTCAAGATTTAATGCATTACCTACTTTAATATCAGCATCTTTACCTGACATTACTGTATCGCCAACTTTTAAGTTGTTAGGAGCGATAATATATCTTTTTTCGCCATCAGCGTAGAATAATAATGCAATGTTTGCACTTCTGTTTGGATCGTATTCGATAGCATTTACTTTTGCTGGAATACCATCTTTATTTCTTTTAAAATCAATGATTCTATATTTTTGTTTAGCACCGCCACCATGATGTCTAACAGTGATTCTACCGTTGTTGTTTCTTCCGGCAGTTTTTGTTTTCTTAGAAACAAGTCTCTTTTCTGGAGAAGTCTTTGTGATTTCTTCAAAAGTAGAAACTGTCATACCTCTAAGACCTGGTGAGGTTGGTTTATATTTTTTAATACCCATCAGTAATAGCCTCCTTAGATATTTTCAAAGAACTTAATTTCTTTACTAGCTTCTGTTAAAGTAACAATAGCTTTTTTCCAATTAGCTCTTCTACCTTGTGTTCTACCCATTCTTTTAACTTTTCCGTTCATGTTCATAACATTAACTTGTTTAACATCAACATCGAAAATTGCTTCTACAGCATCTTTAATTTGATACTTGTTTGCATTTTTCATAACTTTGAATGTGTATTTTTTGTTTGCTGCATCAATCATACTTTGTTCTGTAACGATTGGTTTAATAATAATATCATGAGGATTCATTATTTATATACCTCCTCTATTTTGTTTAATGCATCTTTAGTTAAAACTAAATTGTTGTATTTTAACATTTCATATGCGTTTAATGTTCCAACTGTTGAACATTTAGCATCTTTAATGTTTCTTACTGAATTAACAACATTTACGTCATTTTCATCAATAACAACTAAAGTTTTATTAATGTTTAAGTTTTTGAACATATCAATAACTACTTTAGTTTTTGGAGCTTCAAGCTTAAGTTCATCAATGATGAATAATTCTTTATCGCTTGCTTTAGCTGAGAATACAGATTTCATAGCTAATCTTCTCATTTTTTTGTTAATGCTTTGAGAATAATCTCTTGGTTTTGGAGCAAATGCTACCCCACCACCAGTCCAAACTGGGTTTCTTGAAGAACCAACTCTAGCTCTACCTGTACCTTTTTGTCTCCATGGTTTTCTTCCGCCTCCACGCACTTCTGCTCTTGTTTTAGCACTTTGAGTACCTTGTCTTTGATTAGCAAGGTAAGCTTTAACATATTGATGAACAACTGGCATGTTAGGCTCTATTTCAAAAATTTCAGCGTTTAAGTCAACGCTTCCAACTACTTCGCCTTTTATGTTTAATACATCTGCTTTCATTTCTATCCTCCTTACCTAGTACTCTCTATTTAGAAGCCTTGATACTATCAGTAATTGTTACGATAGAACCATTAGACCCTGGAACAGCACCTTTAACAAGGAGCATGTTATTTTCACTATCAGCTTTAACAACAGTTAAGTTTTGAACTGTTACTTTTTCGCTACCCATATGTCCGGCCATTTTCTTACCCTTCATAACTCTACCAGGGAAAGAAGCTCCACCCATAGCACCAACTACTCTATGAGATTTACTACCGTGCCCCATAGGACCTCTTGATTGACCGTGTCTTTTGATAGCACCTTGGTATCCTTTACCTTTGCTGATACCTGTAATATCAATTTTATCTCCGGCTTCAAATACATCAGCTTTGATTTCATTTCCAACTTCATAACCTGAACAATCTTCAAATCTGAATTCTTTGATTTTTCTTACAGGTTTAACACCTGCTTTTTCAAAGTGACCTTTCAAAGGTTTGTTTACATTTTTTTCGTTAATTTCACCGTAACCAAGTTGTACAGCTTCATAACCGTCCTTTTCGATTGTTTTAACTTGTAATACACAGCAAGGACCAGCTTGTAATACAGTTACTGGAATAACTCTTCCGTCTTCTGCAAAAACTTGAGTCATTCCGACTTTTTTAGCCATAATAGCTTTTTTCATGTTTTTACCTCCATTAGCGGACTACTTTTTGGTAGTCATAATTTTATAACTTGATTTCAATGTCAACACCAGCTGGTAAGTCTAATTTCATTAAAGCTTCAACAGTTTTTGGTGTTGGGTTAAGGATGTCTACAACTCTCTTATGAGTTCTCATTTCAAATTGTTCTCTAGAATCCTTATATTTATGAACCGCTCTGATGATTGTAACTACTTCCTTTTGTGTTGGAAGTGGAATAGGACCAGATACTTCCGCTCCTGTTCTTTTTGCTGTGTCAACAATTTTAGCTGCTGACTTGTCAATCACTGCGTGATCATAGGCTTTTAACTTAATTCTGATTTTTTGATTTGCCATACTTTCTTCCTCCTAATTATGATTCGACAGTACGACCATGCTTGATACACTGTTCCGTGTGTTTCACTTGTGAGTTAGACGCACAAAAACACCAAGCATGCCGCCCCATTCTAGATGGTGACATACTCCACGGAAAAACCCGTTCACACGGCAACCTCCCGCTTCAACGCATTTTCTTCTGTCATAGCCTACTAATAATACACTATAAAACCCCATAATGCAAGGCTTTTTTTACATTTTTTTTATTTTTTTTATAAAAATTTTACGTAAAAAAATTGTAACATTTATCAATAATTTTTACCATATTTTTTATTAATAAACAAAAATTTTTTTAAAAATTTATTTTTTTATTTTTTTATGTATAATAAAATATGAAATAAAATAAAAATATTATGGAGAAATTAAAATGAAATATTTATTTTTAGAATACCCAAAATGTTCTACATGTAAAAAAGCAAAAAAATGGCTTATTGAAAATGATATTGATTTTACATCAAGACATATAATCGAAGATAATCCCACAAAAGAAGAACTTACAGAGTGGATTAAAGAAAGTAGCCTACCAATAAAAAGATTTTTTAATACAAGCGGTATGAAATACAGAGAACTTAATCTAAAAGATAAATTAAAGGAAATGAACGAAGATGAAATGATTTCTCTCTTGTCCACTGACGGCATGCTTGTAAAAAGACCTATAATAATAGGTAAAGATAAAATACTTACAGGATTTAAAGAAAAAGAATGGGAAGAATATATAAAATAAAAAAGGAGCATGCTCCTTTTTTATTTATAAACTTCTGCCATCGTCTTTACTCCCAATTTATACCCTTTTATATATGCCTCCCTAAGCTCTAAAGGATATAAACTTATCCATCTTTCTAAAATCTTATAAAATTCATTTTGCATATTTTCATCTAGCTTTTTTATAAAATTCTCTTCCGTTTTAGTCATCTCTCTAAGTTCTAAAGCATATTCATCCAAAGCAATTTTCATCTCTGCATAAGGATTTATATTGCCCTCATATAAATCTTTTAATATACCACTCATACCAATCCCTCATTTTTATCAATATTATTTTTTTATCATAAAATAATATGAATAAAATTTTATTCTGATTTTATTATATACACGAAAAACATTTAGACAATAATATGAAGCAAACAGGTCACATTTTAGTCACAATAGTTACATTTGTCTTAAAAAAGTAAAATTTAATATTTTGAATAACATTATAAGTTTATTTCTGCTATAATAAAAATGCAGATTTATAAAACAGGAGTGAAACAATGAACAAACTTTGGGGACATTTTTATACCATCACAAGACACAAAATTATAGTTTTAAAAACCTGTTTTAAAGCAGGATTATACAAACAAGGTCTACTTCATGACCTTTCGAAATACAGTTTTATAGAATTTGGGCGAGGTGTAAAATACTACCAAGGAGGTAAAAGAAGCCCAATAAACAAAGAAAAAGAAGTCAATGGATATGCACTAGGCTGGCTTCACCATAAAGGAAGAAATAGACATCATTTTGAATATTGGATAGATTATAAACCTAATCCTCACGAAGGAATAATGGGTGTAAAAATGCCTAAAAAATATGTTGCAGAAATGGTAATTGATAGAATAAGTGCTTCAAAAAATTATTTAAACGGAAATTATAAAGAAGACGAACCTTTAAAATACTGGCTAAAAGGAAAAGACTTCTATATTATTGACGAAGACAGCAAGAAACTTACAGAATATCTTCTTATTATGTTAAGAGATAAAGGTGAAAAAGAACTTCTACATTTTATAAAACATACATTAATGAAAGAAAAAAATAAAGATTATAAGTTTGACGGAGATAAATTAGTATTATAAAAAAAAAAGAGAATATTAATATTCTCTTTTTTATTCCCATTTATCTTTTATTGATTTACTAACCTTCCCCTCAGGCATACCTCTTTTTATTATATCTTTACCATAACTCTCTCTAAGTTTATCCATAACTTTTTCAACTTTTCCCATTTTATCATTTTCAGCATTATTTTCAATTAATGACAGTTGAGATACTGTATTTTCACTTATTCCGGATATACTAACACCAAGCAGTCTTACACTGTTTCCGTTCCATAATTCATCAAATAATAACAAAGCCTGCTTATAAATTGTATCAGTGGAGCTGGTATAAAATGACAATGTCTTTCTATGTGAAAATACTTTAAAATTACTATATTTTATTGTAACAACAATAACATTTCCTTTTACACTTTTCCCTCTAAGCCTCGAACCTATACTATCGCATAAAGCAAGGATAATTTTTCTTAGTTTTAAAATATCAGAAGTATCTTCACTTAAGGTTGTACTATTTCCAACAGATTTTATTTTTCTTTCAACTTCTACTTTAGAATCATCTATGCCATGAGAATAATTATAAAGCATTATCCCCTGTGAATTTTTAAAGTGATTAATAAGATACTGCAAAGAACAATTACTAAGTTCACCAATTGTATTTATTCCAAGCTTATTAAGTTTTTCTTTTGTTTTTTTACCGACCATAAAAAGATTATCTATACCAAGGGGGTATAATTTTTCTTCAAGCTCATCTGGGAAAAGAGTTATTACTTTATCGGGCTTTTCTAAATCCCCTGCCATCTTTGCAAGAAGTTTATTACATGAAACTCCCACATTCACACTAAATCCAAGCTCTTTTTTTATTCTTTCTTTTATTTTATATGCAACTTCAACAGGATGACCAAATAGATTTATGCTCTCGCTCATATCCAAAAATCCTTCATCAATGGAAAACCTCTCTATTTTATCACTATACATTGAAAGAAGTTCAAACATTTTATTTGAATACATCCTATAAATTTTAAAGTTAGGTTTAGCTATTACAAGATTAGGACAAAGCCTCTTTGCCTCAAACAAACTTATTCCAGTTTTTATACCATATCTTTTTGCCTCTTCTGATTTTGCAAGAACAACACCTTTTCTTGCTTCTTCATCGCCACCTATCACAGAAGCAACTTTCCTTAAATCCAAAAAGTCCGGATTGATTTTTTTATTATACGCACAGTGCCATGATAAAAACGCAGAATTAACATCAATGTGAAATATAATTTTCTCCATTTTTCTTACTCACCTTTCTTATAATAAAATATACCACACAAATGGGAATAAAACAAACATTTGTTCATGGATGAAAATATTTTGTTAGTTTTCACTAATAACAATGCTCTTTCCCATTGACTTAAATATTATATTGAATGTATAATCAAAAACGGAACAAACGACATAAAAAAGAAGGGATAAAAAATGACTTTAGACAAACTTGAAATTGGTCAAAAAGCAGTAATAAAAAGTACAGGCGGAGAACCTGCCATAAGAAGAAGACTTTTAGATATAGGACTAATACCTAAAACAGTGGTATTTATCAGAAAAGTAGCCCCTCTTGGAGATCCGATAGAAATAAATCTAAGAGGTTTTGAACTTACTTTAAGAAAAGAAGACGCAAAAAAAATTGAAGTAGAGGTGCTTTAGTATGAAAAGAACCTTTGCACTTGTAGGTAATCAAAACTGTGGAAAAACAACATTATTTAATGCCCTTACGGGAAGTAATGCTCATGTTGGAAATTTCCCAGGTGTTACAGTAGACAAAAAAGAAGGTCCAATAAAAGGACATGAAAACATAAACCTTGTAGACCTGCCGGGTATATATTCACTTTCACCTTATACAAGTGAAGAAATAGTTACAAGAGACTTTCTAATGGAAGAAAAACCTGATTTAATAATAAACATCATAGATGCTTCCAATATAGAAAGAAATTTATATCTTACACTTCAACTACTTGAATTAAATATTCCAATGGTTATTGCACTTAGCATGATGGATGAAGTGATAGCCTGCGGAAATAGTATAGATATAGATACAATCTCAAAAAGATTAAATGTAGAATGTATTCCTATCCAAGCCGCAAAAAATCAAGGAACAGAAGAACTTATTGCCGTTGCAACGGACTTACTTGAAGAAAATGCATATAGAGGCAAAATTGATTTTTGCAGCGGATATATTCACAAAGCAATACATTCAATATCTCATATAATAGAAGCAAATGCAGAAGAAAAAAATCTTCCTGTAAGATTTTGTGTTTCAAAAATAGTTGAAGGTGATTCCTTAATGGAAGACAAACTTGAACTTAGCGATGCAGACAAAGATATAATAATGCACATTGTAGACGAAATGGAAAAAGATGTAGGTCTTGACAGAGCCGCTGCAATTGCAGAAATGAGATATGATTTTATAGAAAACCTATGTAGCGATACTGTACATAAAGTCTCTCATACAAAAGAACATATTAAAAGCGTAAAAATAGATAATTTCCTTACAAACAAATACTTTGCAATACCTATTTTTATACTTATTATGGGAGCAATATTTTATCTAACATTTGGAGTTATCGGCGCATTTTTAAGCGATGCATTTGAACTTTTACTTGAACACATAAAAGTTCTTTTAAACGGAGGACTTACAACACTTCAAATAAACCCGACACTTCGTTCATTAATAATAGACGGAGCATATAACGGAATATCATCTGTATTATCGTTCTTACCTATCATTGTAACGTTATTCTTCTTCTTATCATTACTAGAAGACAGCGGATATATGGCAAGAATAGCATTTATTATGGACAAGCCATTAAGAAAAATAGGTTTAAGCGGTAAAAGCTTTGTTCCTATGTTAATAGGCTTTGGATGTTCTGTTCCGGGAATTATGGCAACAAGAACTCTTACAAGTTCAAGAGACAGAAAAATGACGGTGCTTTTAACACCTTTTATGTCATGCAGTGCAAAACTTCCTATATATACTGTATTTGCAGCAGCATTTTTTGGAGATAATCTTCCTCTTGTAATGATTTGTTTTTATCTGCTTGGAATATTAACAGCTGTATTTTCAGGATTTTTATTAAAAAATACAATTTACAAAGGAGAATCAATGCCTTTTGTAATGGAACTTCCTCCATACAGACTTCCATCAATCAAATCTCTTACAAGACTTAGTTATGAAAAAGCAAAAGATTTTGTAACAAGAGCATTTACTATAATATTTGTTGCCAGTGTACTTATATGGTTACTTGAAAACTTTGATTTTAGATTTAATATGGTGGACAACCCATCTTCAAGCATACTTGCTTCAATAGGAAACTATCTTGCAATAATTTTTAAACCTTTAGGTTTTGGAGATTGGAAATTCGTAACTTCACTTATTGCAGGATTTAGTGCAAAAGAGGTCGTTGTAAGTACACTTGCAGTACTTACGGGAAGTACACTAAATACATTACCTCAAATTTTAAGCACAATGCTCTCTCTTCCTGCTGCAATATCATTTTTAACATTTACGCTTCTTTATATGCCTTGCGCAGCAGCTTTTGCAGCAGCAAAAAGAGAAATAGGTTCATTTAAAGGTGCTGTTTTAACTGCTATGTACCAAACAGGAATAGCTTATGTAATTGCTTTAATAGTTTATAATATAGCAAAACTTATTTTATAAAAAACAAGCAATATGCTTGTTTTTTATTTATAAAGAAACTAAAGAACAAGTATATTATGTTTATTGTTAAAAAAAAAATATTATGATATAATTTATTATCAGTAAATTTTTAATCCCCAAACAGAGGTTTAACATGAAACTTAAAATAAATTCAAAAAGAAAAATTGCATTAATAATATTAATATTTTTATTTATAGCTGGATGCTTTACGCAATTATACTCAACAAATACATATTATAAAATGGATAAAGTAGAATTTTACAACTTAGATGAAGAAGAAATATCCGCAAGATATTATAAAGGTTCTACCAACATGGGTGTATTTATAGCAAATGATTTAAGCGCCAACGCAAAAGACACATGGTTTATGGTTGAAGAATTTGCAAAGCTTGGTTACAGCGTTTATGTTTTTGATTATCCAAGTCAAGGACATTCTGATGGACACATAGAATTTGGATATAAACAAAATGAATACTTGGCAGAACAATATTATTCGGCTATTGTAGCATTTTCGCAAATGGCAAAACTAAATGAAGAACACATACATATTGTAGCAGTAGGTGAAAGCGCAAGAACAGCTCTTCAAACAGCAACTAAAAGATTTTTCAACCCTAAAGATTTAACATTAATTTCAACTAAAACAAATGTACTTGGAAAAATCGATTTAGATGTAATTAACTTTGTAAAAGAAGAAAATGTTACGTTCATGAAAGAACTTAATGCTTCAAACCCCGGAGAAAATATTCACTTAATAACATCAAACTTAAATGATCAATCAAGTGTTAAAGAAAACGAAGCTTTAAAAACAAGACTAGAACAAGGAAAAACAGGAAGCACCGAAGAAAATGAAGTAACTTTAACAGTTGCACAAAATGTTTTACCAACAAATGAAATTACAAGCAGCAAAATAATAAAAGAAACAGTAAGTTATATAGCTCAAAGGGATGGATATAAATATACTCCAAGCAAATTTTTAACATTAAAGACAATGTTACCTGCAGCACTTTGCGTAATTGCTTTCTTTATAATATTCCTTTCTTATAAAATAGTTGCAAAAGATTATTATAAAGAAAAAGGATCAATACCTTTTAACAAGGAATTTGTTATATCAAAACTTTTAGCAATAATACCATCATTAATCATGGTGTTCCTGCTTCCTGTAGCACTATACTTTTTATTAAGCCCTATTATGTCAATTCCGTATTACACTTTAGTTAAATTATCATTGTTATCATGCTACGGAATGATTATATTTTATCTATACTACAAAACAAACTTTGCATGCGATATAGGAAGTCAAATATTCTATAAAGACCCTAAAAAGAATGTAAAAGGGGGTTTAATTGTAGGTCTTGGCGTAATTGCAATGTTATACCTTCTTTCAGTTGCAGGCTGCAATGTTGTTTTCAACATTACGTCAATAAAAGTATTTTGGCTAATACTTTCAACAATACTATGTTATTTTATATTCTACATAGAAGAAAGAGAAAAAGAAGTCATGATAGCAACACAAATGCAAAGATTTATAATGTCATGTTTTAACTTCCTTATTATTCCTATTGTTGCCATAGTAATGTTAATAATAGGTCAATTTTCAATTGCAATAAGTTTTATGGGACTTGTTTTCCTACTTGTGTTTGTACTTGCAGTTGGAAAACTATTAAAAGCCGTTGATTCACCAACGAGACTAAACGCATTTATTCAAGCTTTAATATTAAATGCATTAATACTTGCACAAACAGTTTTATTCTTCTAAAACAAAAAGCCTCTTTATAGAGGTTTTTTTTATAAAAAAAGAGTAATTTAAAATTACTCTTTTACATTAAATAAACTTCTGTTTAAATATAAATAATTTACTCCTGAAACTACAGTTAAAATTAATGCTATATACATAAGCCCTAAAGAAATATTAAAGATAATATTACTTAAAGCTGAAAAATGCATTAATACCAATGCTATCATTTGAGTAGTCGTTTTTAACTTGCCTATTTTGTCAGCTGCTATAACAACTCCGGCAGATGCAGCAAGAACTCTAAGACCAGTTACAATAAACTCTCTTGCAAGAATTACAATTACAACCCATGAAGGAATAAAGTTTATTTCAACAAAGCAAAGCATCGCTGCCATTACAAGAAGTTTATCTGCAAGAGGGTCAACAAATTTCCCAAAATCTGTAACCATATTACATCTTCTTGCAATCTGACCATCAACAAAATCTGATATTGAAGCAATGATAAATATCGCTCCAGCAATCATATAATTATTTTGTATACCTGTAAGCATCATAAAAACAACATATACAGGTATCATAAAAACTCTGAATAACGTAATTTTATTTGCTAAATTCATTATATCGTCCTTCCTATTAAATCATATTCCATTGAATCTTCTATTAATATATCATAAAACCCACCTATTTCTAAAGGTTTATGGGCATAAATATAAACTTCTCCGTCAATTTCAGGACAATCCATATAGCTTCTTCCTATATAAACGTTATCTTCTCCCTCTACTTCTTCTTCAACAAGAACCTCTAATGTCTTATCTAGATACATTTCCATAAGCTCTTCAGAAACTTCTTCTTGAGCTTTCATAAGCTCAACATATCTTTCTTCTTTAACTTCTTCATCAATTTGGTTATCCATATTGTAAGCAGGCGTTCCCTCTTCTCTGGAATATTTAAAGAACCCTACTCTGTCAAGTTGATATAACCTTATAAATTCCAAAAGTTCTTCATGTTGCTCTTTTGTTTCTGATGGAAAACCTGTAATAAATGTAGAACGGATTTTTATTCCTTCAACATTCTTTCTTAATTTCCTTATAATAGAAAGTATATCTTCTTTTGAAGTCCTTCTTCCCATTTTCTTTAATATATCATTATTAATATGTTGAAGAGGCATATCTATATATTTTACAACTTTATCAAGTTTTGCAAGTTTGTCGATAAGCTCATCTGAAATAGTTTCAGGATAAATATATAAAACTCTTATCCACTTTAATCCCTCAATATTATTTAATTCCTCAAGCAAATCAGGAAGTCTTCTCTTACCATATAAATCAGTACCATATTCTCCAACATCTTGAGCTATTAAGATTATTTCTTTTACACCTCTTTGGGCAAGTCTTTTTGCCTCAGATACTATATCTTCAAGCTTTCTGCTTCTTTGTTTCCCTCTGATACTTGGAATGACACAATATGTGCAATGTTTATCACATCCTTCACTTACCTTTAAATAAGCCGTATATGAAGGTGTAGACAATATTCTGTCTGTTTCAACAATAGGACAATTTATATTTTCAACATTAACTAAAGTACTTTCACTATCTTTATCAAGTTTTTCAAGAACTTTTGCCATATCATAAAATTCACCTGTTCCAACAAAAGCGTCAACTTCAGGTATTTCCTTTAATAACTCTTCATGATATCTTTGCGCAAGACATCCAGTGACTATTATTTTTACTTCATTTCTGTCTTTTTTTACCAAAGTAGCTTCAAGTATCGAATTAATGCTTTCTTCCATTGCATCATGAATAAAAGTACAAGTATTGATTATTATATAATCGCTTATTGTTGCATCATCAACAATTTCATACCCTTGCTCTTTTAATAAATACATTATATTTTCACTGTCTACGGTATTCTTTGGACATCCCAAAGTTAAAATAAATACTTTTTTCATATCTATCTCCATTACATTATTTCATCTTCTATATCCAGTGTTCCCTCAGGATAAACTTCATCACTTTCTACAACACTGTTCGAGAAGAAATCTTCTCTCTTTTTCAAAACTTTTCTTGGCTTACTTCCGTCTTTAGGAGAAATTATCCCCATTTGTTCCAATTCATCAATAATACTTCCAGCCCTTGCATAACCTATTCTAAGTCTTCTTTGAAGCATTGACGTTGAAACTTCTCCAAGTTCAAATGCTAAGTTAAGTGCATCATTAAACTTTTCGTCAATGAAATCTTCTTTGTGAAGATTTTCCTTACTTCCCGGCATATTTTCTTCAGCGGAAACTGTTTCAATACCTTTTATTGCATCTTCATCATAATTTGGTCTTTGTGTTTCCTTAATGAATTTTACAACCGACTCAACTTCTTCATCACTAATAAAAGCGCACTGTGCACGCATAGGAGCATTACTTCCCACAGGAGAATATAACATATCCCCTCTTCCTAAAAGTTTTTCTGCTCCTGCCATATCAAGAATCGTTCTTGAATCGATTTGCGATGATACGGCAAAGGATATACGAGAAGGTATATTTGCTTTAATAAGTCCCGTAATAACATCAACAGATGGACGCTGAGTTGCTAAAACCAAATGTATACCTGCAGCTCTTGCAAGCTGAGCAAGTCTACATATTGCCGATTCAACTTGAGAAGCACAAGTCATCATTAAATCCGCAAGCTCGTCTATAATGATAACCCACTGTGCCATTTTTTCTCCACCGATCTTTTCCATTTTCTTATTATATCCGTTTATATCCCTTACTCTATTTTGAGCAAACAAATCGTATCTTATTTTCATCTGCTTTTCAGCCCACTTAAGAGCTCCTGCTGCATGATTTGGGTCTGTCTCTACAGGAACTAGTAAATGAGGAATACCTTCGTAAATATTAAGCTCAACCATTTTAGGGTCTATTAAAATAAGTCTTACTTCGTTTGGATCTGCGTGGAATAAAATAGAATTTATTATTGCGTTAATGCAAACACTTTTTCCTGAACCTGTAGCACCGGCAATCAAAAGATGAGGAAGTTTGGCTATATCCATTATAACCATATCTCCTGTTACATTTTTACCAAGCGCAACCGATAATTTAGATTTTGCATTTTTGAATTTTTCATCTTCTACAATTTCTCTAAATCCTACAACAGATACTTCTTTATTAGGAACTTCTATACCTATTGCACTTTTCCCTGGAATAGGAGCTTCCATTCTAATTCCATTTGCAGCAAGAGCCATTGCCAAATTATCTTGAAGCCCTACAACCTTACTTACTTTTATACCAGGTTCAAGTTCCATTTCATATCTTGTAACTGTAGGTCCTATACTAACTTCAGTTACTCTTGCCCCAACTTTAAAGTTTGCAAGAGTTTCTTCAAGTATTCTTGTGTTTTCTAAAACCCTGTCTCTCTCCCCTTTATTATTTCTATTTTTATTTGGTTTTAAAAGAGATGAATCAGGGAATACATAAGGTATCTGATCTTTTTCTGTAACTAAAGGTTCTTTATTTTCTATTTCCGTAATTTTTGCAATACTTCCGTTATCCATTGCAACTCTTAATTTCTCAAGCTGTTCTCTTTGAGCTTTATTGGCTCTGTCTATATCACTTATATCAATTCTTTCAATAGGTATTTCTTCCCCATCTTCAATAAAATCTTCTTTATCTATAGGTTTATGATTTACAAAGTCTTTTGTTCTTTCAATTTGTTTATTTGTTTCATCTTGCTTTTCCTGAGTTTCTTTTATTATCTCATCAAAGCCTTGTTCTTCTCTTACTTTGTTTTTTATCTCTTCTTTACTTAGTTTTTCATTTTGAATAATTTCTTCTTTTGGTTTTTCTTCGTTAACTTCTTTTTTAAAGTCTCCGTTTTCATTTCTATAATAAGTCCTTATTATAGGTTCTTCTTTCTTTACTTCTTGTTTTACATTCTCACTATTATCTTTTTTCTTAAATGGATTTTTGCTTTTCTTATATTCATCTTCCCATTTATTTAAAACTTCTTCTTTATCCTTACTTGTTTTTATTGCATCTTTTTCATCATATGGATTTTTTATAAGTTTGCTTTTAAAAGAAGGAAAGAAAGATGTTCTTACAGGTTGTCTATCTGCTTTTGTTCTTAACTGATCTTCTCTGTCTTGTATTTTCTTTGTCAATCTTTGAGCTTTTATCTCTTTTTTTACTTCTCTTTCTTTTTGTCTTATTGCTTTTCTATCTTCTTTATAACTTGCAATATTGTCTTTGAATATTAATATTAAACAAACTATAATGCAGGCAAAAATAAATATATATGCACCTGTTTCACCAAGGAAAGTCGTATATAAACCTCCGAGCCATATACCTATTATGCCGCCTTTTGTTACAACATTTAGCACAGCATTAAAAAGCTGATTTGTAAAAGCACCATATTTTAAAAGGTCTCCTCCAACATTAAAAAATGCCATTATGTTAAATATAATAAAAACAATACAAGCTAAAGTAAGTGTTTCACTAAAAGGTTTTAATTTAGATGTTATATAAATACCAAGACCTAAAAATGATACTCCTATTAAAAAAGCTCCTACACTACCAAATAGAAACATAGAAATATTATGCAAATTATTTCCAAAAACACCACTGTCTTTTGACCATATAGAATAAAGCATAAAAACACCAAAAAAGAAAATAATAACACCTATTATTTCATTTTGAATTATTTTCTTTTTGAACATTTCTTGTTCAAGTTGCTTTTTTGTAGTTCTTCTTAATGATGTCTGAGTTCTTTTCCTTGCCGTTGTTTTTTTTCTTGCCAAGTTCATACCTCACATATGTAAATTTAATAATATTCTTAATTTATGTATCAGTATATTTTATCACATTTTTATTTTAATTCATAGGATAATATATCTTATAATGTATAAATAAAATATAATAAATTGTAATAAAATTTAAAAAATTTATATATTATAACTTATTAACTTTACTTTTAACATTAAATTTTTTCTACTTATATCCTCTCTTTATTTATTAATAATAATTTATTAAATATCATTTTTATATACTCAAAACAAATTTCTTTTACATTTAGGTTATATAAAAAAAAAGAACACAGTATAAATATATTATAACACTTACTGGAGGAAGCAATGGCTTATTCGGAAAGAGAACTTTTGGCAAGATTAATTGAATGTGAAGCAGGAGGAGAAGGTAATGAAGGCATGGCTGCGGTAGCAAGTGTAGTCATGAACAGAGTTTATACGCCATATGGAGAATATTCAAGGGTTTCAAACGGTGGAAGTATAAGAAACATAATATATCAAAAAGGGCAATTTACCTGTGCCATGGAAACCGTAAACGGGGAATATAATCCACAAAATATATACAACATGAATCCTACCAACATTCATTATCAAATAGCAGACTGGGCAATATCGGGAGGAAGGCTTTATAATCTTGGATATGCCCTTTGGTTTTACAACCCTTTCCAAAATGACTGCAGAGATTTTTTCCCAAGTGAAGTCGGAAGTTTAATAACCAAAATAGGAAGACATTGCTTCTATAATCCAACTGAAAAATATTTACAAACTTAAAAGAGAGGTAAAAATGGATAGAGAAGATAATTTAGGCGGAATCTTCAATGGGCAAAATTATAACAAACACCTTGATAATCAAATGGATAATAATTTTGAAGATGAAAAGGACAGTAACGGTTCCAATGTACCTTCTGTATTTACAGCAGGAACTACTCCTGACATACTAAACAGAATTAAAGGCGAATACTGCGTATGTGAATTTGTTATAGGAAGTGATACATTAATAACAAAATCCGGAATAATGTATAACGTAGGCCTTAGCTATTTTACTCTTTTTAATATTGCAAATAATGAATATATAGTTTGCGATATATATGCGGTTAAATTCATAACGGTTCCAAGATCAGATGTAATGTCTCAAAGAAACATTTCTTCAAATCAAAGAAGAAACAGACGATAGTCTTTTATAGAAAGAATTTCAAAGTTTCTATTACATAATTCCTATAAAAATGGTATAATATATTTATGGCAAACAGCTTAATCGTAGACATCATGACTGCTATTAGGCTGTTTTATTATAACATTTTATAAAAAAGGGGTTGTTGTAATGTTTAGTTTAAATGAAATAATTCAATATGATAATGAAGGACTATGCAAAATCAGTGAAATTGTAGAAAAAGACTTTGCAGGGGCTAAAGCAAAATTTTACGTTCTAACTCCTATTAATAAAGATAGCCTTACAATATTTGTTCCAATTAACAATAAAAAACAAACACAAAAAATAAGAAAAATTTTAACTCCAAAGGAAATCTATAATTTAATAAATGACATAAAAGATGATGATTTAATATGGATTAATGACGACAATGAAAGGAAACAAACATACAAAAAAATTATACATTCAGGAGATAGAAAAAATATAATAAAATTAATAAGAACATTGTATTTACATAAAAAAGAACAAATTAAAAACGGTAAAAAACTTCATATGAGCGATGAAGAAATATTAAAAAACGCAACCAGACTTCTACATGAAGAGTTTTCTCATGTTCTAAAGATAGAACCTGAAGAAGTTGCTCATTTTATATCAGAGCATATTAAAGTTAAAGAAAAAATAAACTTATAGTTATTTTTCCCGGGAAATAAAGAACCGATTTACTTGAAGTAAATCGGTTCTTTTTACATTGAATTTAAAATATTATCAAGCTCATTCATATATTTATTATATGCTTTGCTATCTCCTTTTGCCTGTGCATCTTTCATTTTATTCATTAGTTCTCTTGCTTTATCCTCAAGAGATGTTTCAGTATCTTCCTGTCTACCTTCTTTCAAATTAAATATAGCATTTATTCCTTCACTTAAAGAATCTTCCATTACGATTTGTTCTCCATAAGCAACTATAACTTTTTTTACTTCAGGCAGTGCCATCTGATCTGTTTTTGATTTAACATATATTGGTTCAACATAAAGTATACTGTCTTCTATAGGTATAGTAAGCATATTACCTCTTGAAACCTCGCTGCTTGCCTGAGAAAGCAAATTCAACTTAGGAGCAATATTCGTATCCTGATCAATTCTTTGTTCTATCTGCATAGGACCATAAACAAGTTTTTGTTTCGGGAATGTATATACTTTCAATTTACCATAATCTTCACCATCACATATACCTGCCATCCATGCAACCATATTATTTTTGTTATTTGGTGTAAAAGGTGCCATAATCATAAACTCCTCTTTGTCACTGTCAGGAAGTTTCATCATCATATAAGCACTGTTTACATTTACAGCTTTTTTTGTTGTTCCATAAAATTGTTTTGCAGTCTGCCATTGATCTTCTTTGTTATAAAAAACCTGTGGATTTGTCATATGATAAGTTTCATACATACTGCTTTGAATGTTAAACAAAACTTCTGAATATCTCAAATGCTCTTTTAATATCGGATCCATTTCTTCAAGTGGTTTAATAAATCCAGGATACATTTTAGAGTAAAGAGTTGCTATAGGATCGTTTTTATCTACCTGATAAAATCCAACTGTTCCGTTATATGCATCAACAACAACTTTAACAGAGTTTCTTATATAATTGAAGTTTTGCCCATCTTGAAATTTAGAAGGTGTTGAACAAGGATATTTGCTGCTTAAAGTAAAAGCATCTATTATCCAATATAATCTGCCATTTGCATTTACAATATAAGGATCTTCATCATATTCCAAAAATGGAGCTATAGTACTTACTCTTTCTTTTATTTCTCTTCTAATAAGAACCTTACTATCAGAGGTTATATCTGATGAAAATATAAATCTGCTATTCATATTATTTATTGAAAAAGCAATTCTATTTAAGAAATTTAATTGTATCCCTCCACTTCCGCCATACCTGTTTTCAACATTATTATCACCTTCAGGATAATCAAATTCGTCACTTTTACAATTTACAATGGCATAATCAGTATTTATTTCTCCATAATATATTCTAGGTTCGGTTATTTTTAAATCATCATATATAGTAGTTGCAGGTATATCCTTTTGAATCAAAACGGGCTGACCTGATGAATTTATTTGGTTAACAGGCGCAACTACACTTCCATAGCCATGAGTATATTTTTGATGTTTATTTACAAAACTTCTTACATTTTCTTTACTGCTTGGTTGCATTTCTCTTACAGAAATAAATACTTGTGTGGGATCTCCATCAAGATTATATCTGTCAACATCAACATCTTTAAAAGAATAATAAGACCTAAACCCTTGAAGAGAGTTAAAAGTATCAAGGGTAGGAAGGAAATCATTTATAGGAATATTACTTATTGTTACAGAGTTATTTTTAATATCTTCTTTTGTTAAGTTGTTATCTGCTTTAAAATCTTTAACCTCTACGTCTGCAATATTGTATGCATCTCTTGTCATATCAATATTATTATTAATGTATTTTTCCTCTTTAGCATATTCATTTGGAACTACTATATAATTTTGTATTACAAACTTTAAGCCGACTAAACCAACTACAAATAAAGGAACTATTATAATGCATATAATAACAGGTTTAACTTTATTTTTAAAACAGCATATCCAAAGAATAACGGCAAATATAATCATAAATATACTTAATATTTTATATTTGTTAACATCAATTAACATATCTGCATAAGTAGCTCCGTAGACAATCCCCGAAGAATCATAGCATACATTAAAAATATTAAGATAAAAATGAATACTTAAACATAAACAAAGTATACTTATAAAAATACAAAAAGGAAGTTTAAAATTTTCCCATAAATACTTTATTACACCTTCTTTTTTGTTTCTTAACCCTTTTGATTTAAAAACGATAAACAAAATAACTGTTATTATAAATATTGTTAAAATAAACATAAATAAAAGTCTGTTTAATGAAGTATAAAAGGGAAGTTTAAAAACATAAAAAGATATATCCTTATTAAATAAACCATCATTTTTATTAAAAGGAACAGCATTTATAAACTCAAGAAATTTATACCATAATCTTGAAGTAATGATAAAAGAAAATATAAAAGAAAAAAATACTGATGTTAAAACAGATATTTTTTTCCAATATTTATTTAAAACATTATTTTCTTGATCAAATGATTTCTTTAAGAATTTTATATATACCATAAAAAAAATAAATAATATTAAAAATAGAGGCACAAACATATAAATCTTTGTCTTTAATTCTTTGAAGAATATATTTAAGTACCCTACTTCTTTAAACCATAAATAATCTATATAAAATCCGTTTATCAAATATAAAAATAGTCCAATAAAAAACAAAACAAAAATTAAAGGAAGAACTACTTTCCTTATTTTCATTTTGGGTAATTTTAACTTTCTTTTTACCTTATTATTTTTAAAACTGCTTTTTACTTCTTCAAATTCTCCGTCAACTACATTTTTAAATTCCATAATAAACACCTATAACTTTTTTTATATTATATAAAAAAAGCACCAATAAAGATACCCTTATTGATGCTTTTATTTAATTAGAATTTAACTTCGTAGTCTTTTAAGAAGTCTAAAATTTCTTTCTTAATGTTTTCAACTCCGCCTTCGTTTTCTGATTCGATATTTATTGGAAGCACAGGATCATGTAGAGATAATCTTAAAAGTACCCAACCTTTTATTCCGTCTCTTTCAACATTTACTCTAACACCTTCAAAGTTTGGTTCTTCAAAACTAGCGCCTTCCATTTTTTCTTTAACATATACCTTAAAGTCTTCAAGAAGATTTGCCCCATATTCTTTAAAATCTTCAACCATGAATGTAGCTCTAAGTTCAGCTTCTTCTTTAGCTTCTTTTAATGAACCTATAAGGTCATCAAATGTTTTGTTTTCTTTGCTAAGTTCAAAGAATTTAACAAGAATTTTTACAACCATATAAGCACCGTCATCTAAGAAGTAGTTTTCTTTTAAAGCACAGTGTCCACTTGTTTCAATTGCAAGAAGACATTCTTTTCCTTCTTTGTTAAGTCTTATGCCTTCGTTTATTACATTCTTGTATCCTCTTTTAAATCTGTGGTGAACTCCGCCTTTTTCTTCTATAAATTCTTTTAATCCACTGCTTGTTACGCTGTCAGTTACTATATAGCTTCCTGCAGCTTCTTCAAGACAAATGCTTGCCATTAAAGCAACAAGTTTATTTCTGCTTATTTCTTCTCCGCTTTTATCTACTGCGGCAGCTCTGTCAACGTCTGTATCAAAGATAATTCCAAGATCAGCATTTTCTTTTTTTACTACTTCAGAGAAGCTGTCCATAACATCTTTAAGTTCAGGATTTGGAACATGGTTAGGGAAACTTCCGTCAGGATCTAAATATACACTACCTGAAGTATCAGCTCCTAAAACTTCCAAAACCTTGCTTGCAAAGAATCCACCTGAACCATTTCCTGCATCAACGATAATTTTTTTACCACTGAAAGGTTTTTCTTCTCCAGTTCTTTGCTTGATTTTCTTTACTAAATCAGCAGCATACATACTTAAGAAATCAAGAGTTTCATATTTTGCTTCAACATCTTCTAATTCCATTTCATTTGCAATTGTAAGAATATCTATAATATCTTCTTTTTCTGCTCCGCCGTCTTTTGTAAAGAATTTAAGACCGTTTCTATTAAATGGTAAATGACTTGCTGTAATCATAATAGCGCCATCAGCATTAACTTCTTCATTCACACAGCTCATAAACATTGCAGGTGTTGTACATAAATTAAAGTAAACAACTTCAACATTTTCTTCACTGCTTAAACCTTTCATTACATTTTTAGCAAGAGCAGGACCTGAAAGTCTTGAGTCCCTACCAAGTGTTATCTTTACACTGTCTTTATTTAGTCTTTTCTTTAACCATATTGAAAAAGCTTTTGCTATTTTATAACTGGCTTCGTTTGTTAAGTTAACTTCTTCACCTTTTACGCCTTCTAAGGCAATACCTCTGACATCAGAACCATTTTGTAATTTTTTTAAATCCATTTCGTCCTCCCTAAAATAAGTTATCTTACTTTAAATATACCATAAATTTATAAATTTTTATATATCTAATATTAATAATTTCAAACATGCACACAAAGTCTTTCTCATTAATATTATAAATTATGACTATAAAATGGAGGAAAAAGAATGCTAAAAATCATTATTTTGATATTGGCTCTAAGTATGGATACTTTTCTTATAAGTGCAAATTTTGGAAGTAATAAGATAAAAATAAATATACCTACATCAATAGTCATTTCCCTTGCAAGCGCACTTTCACTTTGCTTATCAATATCTTTATCAAATATTCTTTCAAAGGTAATACCAATATATTTATTTAACATACTTTCTTTTTTTCTTTTAATAACTATAGGAAGCTATAATATTTTTTCATTTGCAATAAAAAAATATCTTAAAAACATGCAAATAATTAATAAAAATGTTAATAAAAAAGATAAAAAAGAAAATTTAATTATTAATGTATTTATTGACGAAACAAAAGCAGATATAAATCATTCAAATAATTTAGATATAAAAGAATCATTTTTAATTGGAATACTCGGATCAATAGATTCAATATGCGCAGGTCTATCTTTTTCTTATACAAATATTTTTATAGTCTTTATACTTACCTTTTTTATTTGTTTCTCTCTTATAATTACAGGATTTAAAACAGGAAATGTCTTTAGTGAAACATCAAAGATAAACTTAAGCTGGTTTAGCGGAATACTTTTAATAATCCTTGCTTTTACAAAAATAATGTAAAGGGTAACCAAAATTATAATTTCTCATATTATATATCGAAAACAGTAATATTATAAAGGTGGTAAGATAAATGAATTACTCAAATAGAACATCATGTGGATGTAACAATTCTTCTATAAGAACAAATCAAGACAGATGTGGATGTTACGACAACGAAATGGAATATCAAAACGAACAAAGAAATAATTCTTGCTCAAAATGCAACTGTAACAATCAAAAATCATCATGCTGCTCATGCAAAAAAGAAAGTAATTACATGAATACAAATCATAATAGCTGTTGTAAATGTAAAAACAAATGCAACTGCAGAATAATAAAAACATGTGATGGAATATTATTTTATTTTTTTGATGATATAAGAAAATAACAAAGAAGGAGGACTTCCTCCTTCTTTACATAGAAAACCAAAACACCTTTAAATAAGCCTTAAACCTTACTTTTAATTACTTTTTATATTATAATATGCTTTCAATTTATACTTTTTAAATATATGACAATATATCATTTTAAAATTTTCCTATTGCAATAAATTATTAAAAATGTTATATTAATACAAACAAACAAATAATATGGAGGTATTAAACATGGCTCATGTAATTACTGATGAATGTATCGCTTGTGGCGCTTGTGCTGGTGAATGCCCAGTAGGTGCTATTTCTGAAGGCGATGGAAAATACGAAATTGATGCTGCTACATGCATCGATTGTGGAGCTTGTGCAGGCGCTTGCCCAACAGGAGCAGCTCAACCTGAATAAGATTTATTTATTCGTACGAAAAAAAGGAGGTATTACCTCCTTTTTTTATTTACTTAAGTTATATTCTTTACCTATCACAATACATTTAGAATCACTTCCATGACCTATTTCATTTGTTTTTATAATCGGGATATTATATTCTTTTGTTATATCAAGAGCAATTTCTTTTACATTAGGACAACTATTTTCTCTTTCCATTTGAGTAAATGTTCCAAGAATAATTCCTCTAATATCTTCAAATACATTCATTTGCTTTAATTGATTAAAAAATGATATCATCAAGGGACTTTTCCCACTTCTACTTTCAAGAAATAAAATTTTATCTTTAAAATCAGGAATATAACCTGTTCCGGCAAGTTTTAAAAAGCACCTTATATTACCTCCAATAACAACACCTTTCATACTATCTCCTCTTAGAAACTCATAATCAAATTTAAAAATATCGTCTTTTCCATTAAAGAAACTTTCATTAAAACATAATATCTGTTTTTCTTTATTATCTAAAACTATATTTTTTATTTGATATAAATAGCAAGGCTTCTTTGTATTAGAATAAATCGCATTTATAATAGTTGTCAAATCACTATATCCAAAGAAAGGCTTATAATTATTTTTTATTATTTCAAAATCAATAAAAGGTAATATTTCATTTGCCAAATCACCTCCTGAAATATCAAAAACAGCTTTTATATTATTATTTTTATAAAATCCCATTAAAACCTTGGCTTTTTTTTGTGCGGTTAACAAACAATGATTTTCTTCACTGTAAATATAATCTCCAAGTATAGGAATAAGTCCTAAATTTTTTATTTCTACAATTAATTGTTTAACTTGTTCTTTTTTATTTTTATCAATACCATTTGAAAGAACAATAATTCCTATTTTATCTCCCTTTTTTAACATAAAGTTTCTCCTTTAAAATAAAAAGCAATAAACATTTGTTTATTGCTTTATCATTACTGAGTATTTTCAGAATATTGATATCTCTATTGAATACCCATTTTTTCCTGTTCTTTTTTTATTTGTTCTTGATTTTCTTCAATTGTTTCGTCTAAGTTAGGAAGAGAGCTTAAACCCTCTTCAACCTTTATAGCTTTATCATATATATCAAATATAATATATATTTTATTACTTGTTAAATAAGATTTATCTATTTCAAAAACATCAACATCATCTCTAGTTGAAGATGCAGCTAGTGGATCCAAATCATCTCTAAGATCAAGACCCATTACATATGAATATTCTCTTAAAGCGTCTTTATTAATACTTTCATTATCCAATATTTTCGTTGATTTTGCGCCAACATTATCACTTTCAAAAATACCAAGAGTAATATAAGGAAAATCTTCCCATTTTATTTCTTTATCCGAAATATTTGTAAATTCATAATAGATACATACAAAAGTTTTACCTTCACTTGCTTTTACTGTAGATATAGTATCAGTAACAACGACATCTTCAACGACACATTCAACTTTACCATTTGATAATGTGTCATTCAAATTTACAATACCACTAAAACTTCTTCCTCCCGGAAACAATTTGTAAAGTCCAAATCCTAATGCAGAAGCAGCAATAATAATACCTAAGAATATTAAAATTGTTTTTTTTGTTATTTTAAAATTCAAGGCTTCTTTTAAAGAAACTTTTTCTTCATTATCTTCTTCTTGATATTCAAAAGAATCTTCATTATCTTCTATTATTTTTTCTTCAAAACTTTCATCCTCAAAAGAATTATCTTCTATTATATTTTCATCATCAGACTTAACTCTTGCTTCAAAATCCGTATTAACAAAGATATCTTCCATATCTAAATCATCAATATTAAAATTATCTATTTCTATTTCAGATTCTTGTTTTTCTATTTCATTTTCAAATTCAAATTGTTCTTTTTTTATTTTAGGGGGTATTTTACTTTTTCTTACTTTTTTTACTATTCTTACTCTTTTTTCCATAAGCTAAAAAGTCTATTTTATGACTTCTAATCCTCCAAGATAATTTCTTAATACTTTAGGAACTGTTACACTGCCATCTTCATTTTGATAATTTTCCAAAACTGCTGCAAAAGTTCTTCCTACCGCTAAAGCTGATCCATTAAGTGTATGAACAAACTTAACATTACCATCTTTATCTCTATATCTTATATTTGCTCTTCTTGCTTGATAATCTTCAAAATTAGAGCATGATGAAATTTCTACATATCTGTTATAACTTGGAAGCCATACTTCAATATCATATGTTTTTGCAGCTGAGAAACCTAAATCACCTGTGCATAATTCTATAACTCTGTATGGAATTTCTAATAAGTCAAGAATTTTTCTTGCTTCTAAAGTTAAATCTTCTAATTCTTCATATGAGTTTTCTGGTTTTGAAAGTTTTACAAGTTCAACTTTATCAAACTGGTGATTTCTGATTAAACCTCTTGTATCTCTTCCTGCGCTTCCAGCTTCAGCTCTGAAACATGGTGTATATGCAGTAAAGTATTTAGGAAGATCTTCTTCTTTTAAAATTTCGCCTCTATGGATATTTGTAACAGGAACTTCCGCTGTTGGAATTAAGAAATAATCATTATTTTTAATATTAAATGCATCTTCTTCAAATTTCGGAAGCTGACCTGTTCCCGTCATTGATGTTCTGTTTACCATGAAAGGAGGAGAAATCTCAATATAGTCATTATCTATTGTATGAGTATCAAGCATAAAAGCAATTAACGCTCTTTCAAGTTTAGCCCCCATTCCTGTAAACATTGAAAATCTTGCTCCAGAAATTTTTACTGCTCTTTCAAAATCAAGTAAGCCTAAATCAACACCTAAATCCCAATGAGCTTTAGCTTCAAAATCAAATTTTCTTGGTGTACCAACTTTAATTAATTCTTTATTGCTATTTTCATCTTTACCTATAACAATATCTTTGTTTGGTGTATTTGGAATAGAAAGAATAAGTGAATTTATTTTTTCTTCCAATTCACTGATTTGTGCATTGTATTCTTTAACTTCACTTGAAAGTTCTTTCATCTCTTTTAATAATTCGCTTACGTCTTTGCCTTCCTTTTTCATCATAGGAATTTGCTTTGACACCCTGTTTTGTTTCGCCTTTCCTTCTTCGGCTTTAGATAACAATTCTCTTCTTTTTGTATCTAATTCCAAAACTTCGTTAACACTGTAATCCCCTCTTCTTGCAAGAAGTTCGTTTACTTCATCCGTATTATTTCTTATTCTTTTTATATCTAACATAATATCTCCTAACAGTACACAATTTTATTTTTTATTATAATATTTTTTTTTTACTTTTGTCAACTCAATACCCCTTTTATATAAAAAGAATATATAATTTTATATTTTACCAAATATCATTTTGGTATTATATAAATTTATGTTATAATGTATAAACAATTTAAAAAGGTGATTATATTGAATAAAGAAAAAACAATTAAGACAGTATCCTTAGTTTTTATTGATATATTTTTTATGGCTATTACATATATTGTAGCCAATTTGATTTTTAATAAAGCAGATTTAACAATTGATCCTAATTTTACTAAATTTATACCTCTTCTAATTTTAATTAAAATTGGTATTTATTTTATTGCCGGTTTATACAAAGAAGAAACAAGAGGTATGGTATTTGAAATTTCTTGTGTTACTCTTGCTAATATCATAGTTTTTATTTTAGTTCGCTTTATTCTAAAAGTAGGGGTTTCTACCTATCTTCAAATTATAGCTTTAACTGTTGATATTATAGTTGAAACAATATCTCGTTCGCTATTACTAAGTGTAAGTGAAGAGGAACTTGAAGAAGATAACATACAAGTTTTTGATGACCCTTATGACTACAGTGAAGAATTAAGGCTTAATAAAATGAAAAAAGAGCTTATAGAAATTAAAAACCAAGAACAACAACAAAAAGAAGAAACAAAGCAAGCTTTAGAAGAATTAAAGGAAAAAGAAAATCAATTAAAACAAAAGGAAGAACAACTAAAATCATTTGAACATACACTTTCTTTAAAAGAATTAAATATTCAAAAAGAACTTGAAAAATTAGAAAAAGAAAAAGAAGAAAAGATAAAAATTGAACAAGAAATAAAAAAACAAGAACAATTAAGAAAACAAAGACTCCAACAACAAGAAATATTAGACGGAGTTTTAGATAACATTAAAACAATCCATACATCTTTAAATGAACGTTCAAAAGTTGTTGACTTGCAAGAACATAATTTAATGATGAAAATGTATGATATCACACAAAAGGAAATAGAACAAAAAACATCTAAAGAACAAGTAAAGAAAAGAAAACATTTAAGCGATAAAGAATTACTTGAAGAAACCTATAGAAAAATTGGACAAAAAAGGAAAAGAGTAAATCCTTATACAAAAAGCAAATCGGTGCAATCTCAAAAACAAACATCAGATAATAAAAAAATAAAGACAGATAAAAATTTATCAGAAGCTTTAAAAAACAGCTCACTTCTTAATACTTCAAAAGAAGAAAAAGAAAATGATGAATTTATGAAGTTTTTATTTAACGGTTCAAACCTAAAAGAAGAAAATAATGTTATAAAAATAGAAACAAAGAAAAAAGATAAAAACAAACAATCTAACAATAAAACAAATGTGTTAAAAAATAATAATGCAAAAAACAATAACTCAACAACAAAGGACTCGCAAATAAAAACTCCATTAAACAATAAAAAAACAACAAAAAATGTAGCTAAACAAAATAATACAAATAATGTTACAAAAATAAATAAAAATATTAAACCAACAAAAAAAGATCAAATTGATTTAATGTTTTCAGAAGATGACTTTGATAAGATTGCAGACTTAATTGATAAAATGTAAACTAACCCACAAAATATTGCATTTTGTGGGTTTATTAAAATATAGAATAAATATATGAAAATTAAAATATCCAAAAGATTATTTTTATGTTTTTTAATTTTTATATTTATTCTGCTTCTTATAGTAAATATAAAAAACAAAAATAATTATGTAATATTGCTTGATCCGGGACACGGCGGAAAACTTTCGGCTGATAAAGGTGCCATTGGTATAGACAGTGAAAAAACAAATGAATATACGCTTAATGATCAAGTTACAATCAAGCTTGCAAATGCACTAAAAAAAGAAGGCTATATTGTTAAATTCACAAGACAGCCCTACAAAGATGAAAAAGAAGTCACATTAACAAACAGGACAATAATTGCAAATAAAATTAAGCCTGATTTATTAATAAGCATACACCATGATTCAACAGGCACCAAAAACAATAAAAGCGGTTATACAATTTACTATTCATCTTTTAAAGCCAATTTAGACTTTAATGATATATATGTTGAAGAAAACGGAAAAACTTATCCATTTATTAAAGAAAAAATTAATAATGGTATAACAACCATATATTATACAAATGGAATAAATATACTTTCATCAACAGGAAGAAGTAATGTTATAGTAAAAGATATAACACTATGCAAAGAAGCAAAACAAAGTTTAAAGTTCGCTAATATTTTAAACGACGAACTTTCTAAGCTTGATTATCTTACGCCTCTTCTTGCAAATAAAAACAGTGCAGTAAAGGATAATAATTTTAGAATATTAAGAATGACAAATTATCCAAGCGTATTAATTGAATGTGGTTTCATTTCAAATAAAAAAGAAATAGAACAACTAAAAAATGAGCAAAATCAAAACAAACTTGTAAATGCAATTGTAAAAAGTATAAATAAATATTTTTAGAAAAGGAATATAACATGAGAAAAACACTGGGATGTATTAGAAAAGCCGTAAAGGATTATAACATGATAAATGACGGAGACCATATATGTGTAGCTGTATCAGGAGGAAAAGACAGTATGCTCCTTTTAAAAGCCTTAAAAACATATATGTATTTCTCACCTGAAAAATTTAAACTGACAGCAATTTGTATAGATGTAGGCTTTGATAATATGCAGCTTGATAAACTTGAAACTTTTTGTGATGAAATTCAAGTTCCTCTTGAAATTGTTCATACGGATATAAAGAAAATCGTTTTTGATGAAAGAAAAGAAAAAAATCCATGTTCTTTATGTTCAAAGATGAAAAGAGCAGCTTTAAATGAAACGGCGTTAAAACTTGGCAGTAATAAAATTGCTTTTGGACACCATAGAGATGATTTTATAGAATCTTTTTTACTAAGCCTTTTTTACGAAGGAAGAATACATACATTTAAGCCTGTAACTTATCTTGACAGAACCGGTGTTTATTCTCTTAGACCTCTTTTATATGCTAAAGAAAAAGATGTAATTCATGCTGTTAAAACTGAAAATATTCCTATAATAAAAAGTGAATGCCCTGCCGATGGATTTACTAAAAGAGAAGAAATGAAAAACTTAGTAAAATATTTAAAAAAGCAAATACCAAATGCAGATGAAAGAATGTTTACCGCAATAAAAAATAATCTAGAAAATATGAAATAACCATAAACAAAAATCTACATTTTACTTATACCCTATTATATATAATTAGGGTATATTTTTTTTTGGAGAATGAATATGCAAAAAACATTTAACTATTTACAAAAAAATGCTGCAAAATTTCTTGCAGAAGAAATAATAAAATTAACATCTAAGGATTGTATTCTACTGTTTATTGGAACTGATAAATGTATCGGAGATGCATTTGCTCCAATTGTAGGAAGCTTGCTTGAAAGTTATAATTTTTTAAATAATCCTATTTTTGGAACAATCAAACATCCTGTTCATGCCCTTAACATAAATAATACTCTTTCATATATTAAAACAGTATATCCTGGTAAAGAAATTTTCGTTATTGACTCAATGATTTCACAAAAAGGAAATGTAGGAGATATTATTTTATTTAATGAAGGTATATTCCCCGGAAAAGCTACCGGAAAAACATTACCCAAAACAGGAGATACGTCCCTTACTTTAGTTGTAAGCAACAATGAAAAAGATGCGATAAATTCTCTTTCAACACTACGTTTAAATAATATTTATGAAATGGCAAAAGTAGTTTCTGATGCACTTACTTATGCCTTTTCAGATTCCGTTTATTCTGTTACGAGCGACGTATTACAATAAAAAAGACAGCAAATTGCTGTCTTTTATGGTTTTAAAACCACTTTTAAGGCTTCTCCGCTTTTTAACATTTTTACACCTTTTTCCATATCTTTTAAAGGTAAAATATGAGAAACTAAATTTGCATTTATCATTCCGTTTGCAACAACGTCAAAGGCTTTTCTAAAACTATCAGGAGTTGTTGAAAATCCTCCAATAACTTGAATTTCACTGTAATGAAGTAAATTACCATCTAAACTTACATTTGGATTATCTTTTGGAAGTCCTCCAAAAATTAATAATTTACCTTGTTTTCTTAGTAAATGTATTCCTTCTTCAATAGGTTTTGTTGCAGGAGTTGAATTTATTACTACATCAGCCCCTCTTCCATCAGTAACATCCATTACTACTTCTTTTAAATTTTCTTTAGATGTATTTACGAAATGTGTTCCACTGAATGCTTTACTTTTTTCAAGTCTTGCTTCACTTCTGTTTGCCATAATAATATTTTTAGCACCTCTAAGTCTTGCAATTTCACTATGTAAACATCCAAGTGGACCTGCTCCTATTATTACAACAGTATCTCCAAGCGTTACATTAATTAAATCTTGAGAATTTACAACGCTTGATAATAGTTCTACTACTACCATATCTTCACTTTTTACGCCTTCAGGTATTTTTAAAATTTGTCCACGTTGTACGCCGATACCCGGAATTAACATATATTCAGCAAATCCACCATGCAAATGATGTCCATATGTAAGTCTTGTTTCACATAAATTTTGCATACCTTTTTCGCAGTAATAACAGTTACCACAAGGTATAACAGGATTTACAATTACTCTTTCTCCAACACTATATCCTTTTACTTCTTCACCTATTTCTTCGATTATACCTATATTTTCGTGTCCTAAAATAAAAGGAAAATCCAAACCATTTACACCTGATGAATATGTTCTTACATCAGAACCACAAAGTCCAACTGCATCAATTTTTAAAAGTATGCCGTCTTTTGTACACTCAGGTTTTGGAACATCTTTGTAAACAACTTTTTCTTTGTCTTCTAATACGATAGCTTTCATTATTGCCTCCTAAACATTTATTATTTATATTTTAACATAAAATATAAAAAAAGAAAGAGAGTCTTTTCAGACTCTCTTTCTTTTACTAGTTTTACCTAGTATCTCGATTCTTATGATTCAGAATTTGGTTTCACAGTACTATCATTTTTTTGCAATATCTTCAGTTTAATTTTCTTTTTTCTTTTTATTCTTTTTCTTTTATTCTTTAAACTTACTTCCCAATTGCTTATATAAACTTCCTGTTTTCTTTTTCCTTAATATAGTTTTCCCTTAACGTTTCATTTTCTTCTTTTTTTACTTATTTATTTATTTTTATCTATTTAAATTTTAGAGGTTTACTCGCCTCTTACCTATCAGCAATCTATTCTTATTTTATTGCTTTTTTTTACTATATTAAGTTTTCTTTTCTTCCTCCTTCTGTTTCACAATTATCTCTTTTCCTTAATGTACCTTTTCTTTAAAAGATTTTTTATAATGTACCCTGACATTTTATTTTTTCTTTTTGATACATTTTGGAATTTTATAGCTTCAACGTTTAACAAACTTTAATTTATTTAAACGAATTTTCAAAAGATATATATTTCTGTTTAAATATATTTTTTATCCTTTTTACACTTCTTTTTTTGATGTACTTTTGCATCTTACCTTTTCATTCTTTTTTGTGTAATTTTGATATCATCTTTTTTAAATTCTTTTCTAACTATTATGTTAGAATTTTTAAATACCTTAAATGCAATTTCTATATTTTTCAATATATTTTATTGCTTCCATTTTGTTTTGGATTTGTTAACGTTTTCTATGATTATATTATATGCAGAAAATATATAAAATTCAATAGTTTATCAAATTGTAGTAAAAAAAAATGTGTTGAAATATTTTCCTTATAAAATATATACTCTTTCATTATTTTTTATAACTAAAAGATTACTTTTATAAGTATTTTTTTATCAATATAAAAAAAGAAGAAGCAAAAGCTTCTTCTAATAGTGAACTACTATTGGATAATTCGTTTCTATTGTTTCATATGTTTTTTTTGCATTATTTTTAGGCATATTTATACAGCCGTGACTACCGCTATTTTTGTATATTGTTCCACCAAATTTACTTCTCCATGTTGCATCATGCATTCCAATACCGCCATTAAAAGGCATCCAATAGGAAACAGGTGAATTATATGTGCTACCATCTGCGTTATTTCCGCTTAAAGTAGTATCTCTTTGTTTATATTTTAAGTAATATATTCCTGCAGGCGTTGAATATCCACCAGATACATCTCCTGTTACAATATCAGATGTTACAATTTTTTTTCCATCTTTATAAACCCAAAGTTTTTGATTTGTTAAATCTATTTCAACATATGAATCACCTACTTCATCGGATGTATCATAAGGGGTTTGTGAATAGCAAGGTTTTCTGTTTATATCTTTTTTCCTATTTAATTCTGATGTTAACTTTGTTATTTCTTTATCTTTATTTATAACATATCCATAATCTCCACCTGTTATAGATATAGTTCCGCTCATAGTTGATTTAAATTCTCTCATTCTTCCGCTTGTATTGTATTTTGTGGCTAAGTCATTTACAAAACTTTTTACTGCACTTTTATCTACTGTTAATTTATTTTCTTTCATTTTTGTTTCAATTGTCTTATTTGTTATACCATATAGCTTTAAAATTTGTTCTTTACTAATCTTTACATCTTTATTTTGCATTTTATATGTAATAACAGGTAAATCTAAATTTTTTAGATATTCTTGTTCTTGTTTAAGTATGCCACTTGTAGATAAAATTTCAGGTTTATCATAATAATTTTTATTATCATAGTTAAGTGTAAATTCACCATTAGATATTAATTTTAATATATCTTTTTTTAACAAGTATGAATCGATATTTGTTCCATAAACTTCTTTTACTATTTCATAATCTGAACTATTCAAATCTATATATGCATTTTGAGTCTTTGTTACATCTTTTTTATCTTCTAAAATGGATAAATTTTTTAGTGAATCATTAAATTCATCGCTTGTTTCTTTTACAGTCATAGTTATTGTGTATTTATTCTCTTTTAAATGAGTTTTGTGTAAAATGTATGAAAAATACCCAGGATTTACAATGTCACTTAGTTGTTCATCAATATTATATGTAACATTTGATAATATAATTTTTTCTTTTTTACCATTGCCTTCATTAATGATAAACACATTTTTATTCCATACATCAACAATTTTTTCCTTTGCTTGACTTACTGTAAGCCCAGAACAATCTATTCCGTTTATATATGTATTCTTTAAATATGTTTCGCTTTTATTTAAGAACATAAAAATAAAAACTATATTTACTATAAATAAAATAAAAAGAATCAAAAAAATGTACAATTTATTTTTTTTCAAGAATTTTTTCATTATTTTTCCTCTTTTAATATATAATTTCAACAAATTTTGTCACTTATTATAACACATCAAAAACCTAAATTTAATACTTTTAATAAAAATGTTAAATAAATCTAAATATATATTATCATAAACAATTATAATAAAATAAAACAAATCCCAAAGGCTAAAAGAAGAAGAGATAGAAGCAATAACAGAAATATTAGCAAAGTTAAAATAGTAAAAGTTATAAAAAAAAGAGATCGAGAGGTCTCTTTTTATAATGTAAAGTAACATACAACCAGATAAAGATATAATACAAGACAAGGAAATAAAAAAAGAACCTAAAAAGCAGGTTCACAGGAATAAAAAAAACCCCGCGACTACCTACCCTCC
>NZ_JBQKFF010000004.1:0-135961 GCF_052119445.1 Anaerofustis sp. LCP19S3_F7
ATATGTGTATAAGAGACAGGTTATATTCTTTATAGCATATAAAACAGCTACCATTAGTACTATACCAATAGGAAGTGATATCCATGCTGTTTGAACAAAACCTGCAATAATATATGTTACAAATGATACAACAGCAACTGTCATTGCATAAGGAAGCTGTGTAGATACATGGTTAACGTGATTACATCTTGCGCCGGCTGAAGACATAATTGTTGTATCAGAAATAGGTGAACAGTGGTCTCCACATACAGCACCTGCCATACATGCAGAAATTGATACGATCATTAGTTGAGGATTTGAATTTGCAAATACTGATACTACGATAGGAATAAGTATACCAAATGTTCCCCATGATGTACCTGTCGCAAAAGCTAAGAAACATCCAACCAAGAAAATTATTGCTGGTAAGAAATTCATTAAAGCGGCTGCGTTATTTTGCATAATACCACCAACAAATTCAGCAGCACCTAAACTATCTGTCATAGCTTTTAATGTCCATGCAAAAGTTAAAATTAAAATAGCAGGAACCATTGCTTTAAAGCCTTCAGGAATACATTCCATACATTCATTGAATTTTAACACTTTTCTAGCAACATATAAAATAACTGTTATTACTAAAGCAAATATACTTCCAAGAGAAAGACCTACTGAGGCATCACTACCAGAGAAAGCTTCAATAAAACTTGCCCCAGAGAATAATCCACCAGTATAAACCATTCCAATAACACAACAAATTATAAGAGAAATAATAGGAATAACTAAGTCGATTACTTTACCATTTTCATTTACTTCTGTTGTTTCTTCTTCAACAAAACCTGCATTTAAAATTGAATGTAAATCTCCTTTTGAAGCATTTTCTTCATGTTTCTTCATTGGACCATAATCAAACTTCATTAAAACTAAACAAATCATCATTGTAATAGTTAAAAATGCATAGAAGTTAAAAGGAATCGCTTGAATGAATACAGAAAAACCATCTTCACCAGGAACAAACCCTGTAACTGCAGCAGCCCATGAAGATATAGGAGCAATAATACAAACAGGAGCAGCAGTAGCATCTATAAGATAAGCAAGTTTTGCTCTTGATATTTTATGTTTATCTGTTATAGGTCTCATAACGCTACCAACTGTTAAACAGTTAAAATAGTCATCAATAAAAATCAAAACACCTAATACAATTGTAGCAAGTTGAGCACCAATACGTGTTTTTATTTTTTTACTTGCCCAGTTACCAAAAGCAGCAGAACCGCCTGCTTTATTCATTAAGGCAACCATTCCTCCAAGAACAACAAGGAAAATTAAAATACCTACATTGTAACTGTCTGAAAGAACAGCAATAATACCATCATTTAATACATGAGTTACAGTTTCTTCAAAACTACCTGCAGCATAAAAAATACCGCCAAAAACAATACCTATAAATAATGAACTGTAAACTTCTTTTGTAATAAGTGCAAGAACAATAGCAATAATTGGAGGAACTAAAGACCAGAAAGTTGCATACATAGCTGGTTTAGCTGCTTCAGTTGTTTCTGCACCTAAGATTGGGAATACTAACATTAAAATAAGCATAAAGCTAGCAATACCCGTCATTAATTTCTTCTTTGAAATTTTCATAGTACACCCCTTCAATTTTATTTAAATTATGTAAATAAAGACAAATAAAAAAGCCTTAAATGACATCACTTTAGGACGCATTCATGGCAAAATAAATTTACTATAGATAGCGCTCCACAATCGTGACAGTATATTACATATTATATAATATACCAGAATATAAATTATTTGGGTAATTTATACTCTTCGGCAGTATCCCCTTTCCTTTATATAAATCCCAAAATACAATATAAAGTACTGATGAACACCGCACCTCTATCATTTTTATATATTTACCTTTCTTTTTTACCATTTTTACATAATATTGTCAAGTTATATTTTATATATAATAAATTTATCAAAAAATTTTCTGTTTTCCACTTAACATTATATAGTCATCTTTGTTTTCCTTATAAATTTTAAACCCATATTTTAAATATTAATCCTTTGCATAATTATCTTTACTTACAGATAAAGATACACTATTATACATTGGTCTTAAATTTAGTAAAAATATTTTTAATAAATTTTCTCCAATACCTTTATTTCTGTAACTTTTTTCTACAGACATACATAATTCAGGAATCTCTTTCGAAACATATCCATATCCATGAAAATTTTCATCAAACAATATGCTCCAAATCATAGCAATAATTTTTCCTTTATGTTCACATACATAACAAATATCTTTATTTAATTTGAAATTCTCATAATATATTTTAATATTTGGATCTTTTAAAATATCTTTTGAAATTGTAATATTATTCCCAACATAAATTGCATAATAAGTAAAATCTTTCAAAAAAGATACTTCATTACTTTTTATTTTTCTTATCTTATAGTCTTTATTCATATATTTAACCTTCAAAAAAAGGCACTTTTATAAGTGCCTTTTTTTAATATTTATTTTTTAGAATTTTTTATTCTTGCTTGAGCAGCCGCTAGTCTTGCAATAGGAACTCTAAATGGAGAACATGATACATAGTCAAGTCCTACACTATCAAAGAATTCTATACTTGCAGGATCCCCACCTTGTTCACCACAAACACCGCAGTGAAGCGCAGGATTAACTGATCTACCTTTTTTAACTGCCATATCAACAAGTTGACCAACACCTTCAGTATCAATTGTTGCAAATGGATCTTTAGGGAAAATACCTTTTTCAATATATTCTTTAATATAAACTCCGGCATCATCTCTACTAAATCCATATGTCATTTGTGTTAAGTCATTTGTACCAAATGAATAGAATTCAGCAACTTTTGCAAGTTGATCAGAAGTTAAAGCAGCTCTTGGTATTTCAATCATAGTACCAACTTTGTAATCAATTTTAATTCCTGTTTCTTTAAATATATCATTTACAGTTTCTCTTATTCTATCAATTACATATTTAAGTTCTAAATAACTACCTGCTAAAGGTACCATTATTTCAGGAGTAATATCTAAATTATCTTCTTGTTTTGCTTCAATTGCAGCCATTATAATAGCTCTTGTTTGCATATTTGCAATTTCAGGATAAGTAACAGCAAGTCTACAACCTCTATGACCAAGCATTGGGTTTAGTTCATGAAGTTCATTTACTCTTGCTTTCAATTCTTCAAATGTTAATCCCATATCTTTTGCAAGTTGCTTGATATCTTCATCTTCTTTAGGAAGGAATTCATGTAGTGGTGGATCAAGAAGTCTGATAACAACTGGTTTTCCACCCATTGCTTTGAATAATCCTTTGAAATCATTCTTTTGCATTGGTAAAATTTCAGCTAAAGCATCTTCTCTTTGAATTAATGTTTTAGCACAAATCATTTTTCTAAAAGCAAAAATTCTATCAGCTTCAAAGAACATATGCTCTGTTCTGCATAATCCGATACCTTCTGCACCATAATTAGCAGCAACAGTTGCATCTTTTACTGTATCTGCATTTGTTCTTATCTTAAGTCTTCTTATTTCATCAGCCCATTCCATTACTTTATTAAAGTCATCTGATAAAACAGCATCTACAGTCTTAATCTTTCCTTCGTATACATTACCTGTTGAACCGTTTATTGATAAGTAATACCCTTCATAGAATATCTTACCACCTATTTCAACATATTTTTCTTCTTCATTAACATGGGCAGCTTCACAACCTGCTACACAACATTTACCCATACCTCTGGCAACAACTGCAGCATGAGATGTCATACCTCCTGTAGCAGTTAAAATGCCATTTGCAGAGTTCATTCCTTCAATATCTTCAGGAGAAGTTTCTTTTCTAACAAGTAATACTTCTTCTCCTCTTTCTTTTGCTTCAACAGCATCTTCTGCAGAGAAATAAATTTTACCGCATCCAGCACCAGGAGAAGCAGGAAGACCTTTTGTCAAAGGAATTGCTTTTGCAAGCTCATCAGTATCAAATCCTTTATGTAATAATTGATTTAATGTTGAAGGTTCAAGTCTTAAAATAGCTTCTTCTTTTGTGATCAAACCTTCTTCAACCATATCTACTGCAACTTTTAATGAAGCTTGAGCAGTTCTCTTCCCTGAACGTGTTTGAAGTAAGTATAATTTACCTTCTTCAATTGTAAATTCAATGTCTTGCATATCTTTGTAATGATTTTCCAAAAGTTTACATGCATTTATAAATTCTTCGTAAACTGAAGGCATCACATCTTTTAAAGTATCAATATGTTGAGGTGTTCTAATACCTGCAACAACATCTTCACCTTGAGCGTTCATCAAGAATTCACCGAAAATTTTATTTTCGCCTGTGGCAGGGTTTCTTGTAAATGCAACACCTGTTCCTGATGTTTGCCCCATATTACCGTAAACCATTGATTGAACGTTTACAGCAGTACCAATACGATTTGGTATATCATTTAACTTTCTATACGCAATAGCTCTTGGGTTATTCCATGATTTAAAAATAGCTTCAACAGCAGCCATTAATTGTTCTTTTGGATCATCTGGGAATTCGTATCCTTTTTGATCTAAGAATAATTCTTTGTATTGTTTTACAACTTGTTTTAAATCAAAAGTTGTAAGTTCGGTATCATATTTATAACCTTGTTGTTTTTTCCTTGTTGTAAGAATATCTTCGAATAAATTTCTATTCATTCCAAGTGCAACATCACAAAACATTTGTATAAAACGTCTATAACTATCATATGCAAATCTTTCGTTTCCTGTTTTCCTTGCTAAAGCTTCAACTGTTCTGTCGTTTAAACCTAAGTTTAATATTGTATCAAGCATTCCAGGCATTGATATTTTTGCTCCAGAACGAACTGAAACCAACAATGGATTTTCAACTCCGCCAAACTGTTTTCCTGTTATTTGTTCAAGTTCAGCTAATTTTTCATAAATTTGATTGACAATTTCTTTGTCAATTTCACAACCAGTTTTGTAATAATCTATACAAGCCTCTGTTGTAATTGTAATACCTTGTGGTACTGGTAAACCTATACTTGTCATTTCTGCCAAGTTTGCTCCTTTACCACCAAGTAAATCTCTTTGGCTTGCATTTCCTTCTTTAAAGGCATAAACAAATTTTTTAGCACACATTTTTAACCATCCTCCTCAATAAATGTTTATGACATTACACAGTAAAAAACTGTAATATTTATAATAAGCTGTAAAACAGCATATTAACTAGTTTTTATATTGAACTTCAAATCCTTCATAAGATGGAAGTCTCTTTTCATGAAACCTTTTTAAAATTTCTCTTGCTTCATATGCAATAACACCATTTTGTTTTTTATGTCTTGCAAAATATCTTAAATTTTCCAAAGCTTCATTTGTGTTAAAACCTGTTCTAAGGCATATAACACTTGCTGAGTATTTAAGCTCATAACTTCCGTTTTTACATTGTTCTAATAAAAATTCTTTATATTTATCAAAATCTTCCAACATAATATCGATAATAGTCATAATATCTTTATTGGTAATGTTTGCATCAACGATACGCTTTTGTTCCAAACATCTTGCTCTGTAATCTATTTTTTCTTTAAAAAGTTCAAATATATCCCCTTTTTCCTCTATTTGTTCTCTAGTCATAGGCTCAATAGTTTTTTTCTTTTCTATTTTCTTTCTAAGCCTTAACTGTTTTTTTTCTTCTTTTTCTCTGTTATGCATGTTGATAATATCTTTTAATGACATACTTTTCTCCTCTAAATATATAATTTAAACTTTTACATTAATTATTAATATTATTTTACTATAATTTTTAAACAATTACAATAAAAATACCCTATAAAAAATTACACTTGCCATATTTTTCAACTAATATGACAAGTGTAACTATTATTGTTTTATGTTATATTAAAACATAACTTTTTCACTAATATATTTAACTAAATCTTCAATTTTTATTCTTTCTTGTTCCATTGAATCTCTGTCTCTAACAGTAACAGCGTCATCTTCCAATGTATCAAAGTCTATTGTAACACAGTAAGGAGTACCAATTTCATCTTGTCTACGATATCTCTTACCAATATTACCTGCTTCATCATAATCAACCATAAAATGTTTAGAAAGTTCAGCATATACTTCAGTTGCTTTTTCAGATAATTTCTTTGTTAAAGGAAGAACTGCCACTTTATAAGGAGCTAAATAAGGATGTAACTTAAATACATTTCTTGTTGTGTTATCTTCTAGAGTTTCTTCTACATAACAATCACAAAGAAGTGTAAAGAATAATCTACCTGCTCCAACACTTGGTTCTATACAATAAGGATGGAATTTTTCATTTGTTATAGGATCAACATATTTCATATCTTTTCCAGAAAATTCTTCATGTGATTTTAAATCGAAATCAGTTCTGTCTGCTATTCCCCAAAGTTCTCCCCATCCGAATGGGTATTCATATTCAATATCTGTTGTAGCATTTGAATAATGAGATAATTGTTCTTTTGCATGATCTCTAAATCTAATGTTTTCTTTATTAATTCCAAGAGAAACTAAGAAATCAAAACAATATTGTCTCCAATATTCGAACCATTTCATTTCATCTTTTGGTTCACAGAAAAATTCAAGTTCCATTTGTTCAAATTCTCTTGTTCTAAAAATGAAGTTACCAGGTGTAATTTCATTTCTGAAAGATTTACCAATTTGTCCTATACCAAAAGGTAATTTTTTTCTTGTTGATCTTTGAACATTTTTAAAGTTTATAAAAATCCCCTGACAAGTTTCCGGTCTTAGATAAATTGTATTTACACTATCTTCTGTTACACCTTGGAAAGTTTTAAACATTAAGTTAAATTGTCTTATTTTTGTAAAATCATGTTTACCGCAATTTGGACAAACTATATTGTTTTCTTCAATATAATTTTCCATTTTTTCATTATTCCATCCATCAGCATTTGCATCAAGACCTTTCTTTTCCAAATCATCTTCAATTAATTTATCAGCTCTAAAACGTGATTTACAGTTTTTACAATCCATTAAAGGATCATTAAAGTTTTTAAGATGACCACTTGCTTCCCAAACTTTTGGATTAACCAAAATGGCACTATCAAGCGCAACATTGTAAGGTGATTCTTGAATAAATTTTTTAAACCATGCATTTTTAACATTATTTAAAATAAGTGTTCCAACAGGACCATAATCAAAACTATTTGCAAGTCCTTCATAAATTTCAGAACCTGGGAATATTATTCCTCTCATTTTTGTAATACTTATTATTTCATTTAAACTAAGCCTTCTTGTCATTTTTTCCTCCATTTTTTATTTATTGCATATATTAACTTAATTTTATCATATCTGATAAAAATTTAAAACTATTTGTTTTCTTTTGAAGATTATAAGTTATATAATTATTCAAAATTACAATTATATTGTTACATTCTTTTAAAGATACCTTAGTAAAATCAATATTTTTAATATCCTTTAAGTTTATATAAGTTAGTTCATTAATTAAATTTATTTGTTTTAAAGTTAATTTATTTGATGAAAAATACTTTGTTGTACATTTTTTGCAAGATAGTATACTGCTTTCAAAATCAAGGTAGTACTCACTGCATTTTACATCACCGCATATATTACAATATTTAAAATCAGGAATAATACCTGAAATACCAAGCAACTTTAACATAAACATAAGTGCTACAAAAGATATATTTTCTATTTTACATTTTTGAATTAAATCTAAAGTATAAAATAAAAGATTAAAAGTTATTTCTTCTTCCATTTTATCTTCATAAAATATATCAATAAGCTCACAAATATAACTTGCAAAAGAAAGTCTCTCAAGGTCGGTTTGTATTCCCGGAAAACTTTTAATATAATCCGCACTTTTTAAAGTATAAAAATTTTTACCTGGATATAAAACAAAATAACTATAAGAAAATGTGCTTGTTTGGGCTATTACTTTACTTCTCTTTGAAGCAGCATTTTTTGCCATAACACTTATTTTTCCTCTTTCTTTTGTAAATACAGTAAGTATCCTATCATTATCCGAATATTTAATATTTTTTATAACTATACCATGATATTCTCTTAACATAAACCCCTCTAAAATATCATTTATCAAATATCTAATGCGATTTTATTACATAAATATATTATATTTTCAATAAGTATTAAATTAATTTAACATGTTTAAAATTTCTAGTTACATTATTTAAAATATAAGAAAAAATTTTAATAAAAAGTAATATATATTATTTCAATGTTACAACAGTAGCACCATCTCCACCTTCACCTATATCACCAAGTCTGTATTTTTTTACATATGGATGATTTTTTAATAATTCACTAACGGCTTTTTTTAGTACACCAGTACCTTTCCCATGAATTATTGTAACAAGTTTTAAGTTTGCTAAATATGCATCATCTAAATATTTTTCAACTTTTAAAATAGCATCATCCGCATACATTCCTCTTAAATCCAAGCTTGTTTTAATAGTTTTCGCTTTGGTATTTGAATATTTAATTACTGATTTTTGTAACTGTTCTTTTTCTCTTTTTGAAGGCTCTATTTTAGAAATTGGAATCTTTGTTTTTATTATACCTGCCTGAATAAATACATTATTTTTATTATCAAATCCAAGTATTGTCGCATATTGATCCAAACTCTTTATATATACTTCCTGGCCTACTTTAAAATCTTCTTTTTTACTTTGTTTATTCTCTTGTTTCTTTATTTCATGAGAAGGAATATAAGAATTTAAAAGTTCTTCTTTTTCTTTAATTTGGTTTTTAATTTTATCTATATCTTTTTTATATTTATCATTATTTGCATTAACATTTTTTGGAATGCTAATTTTATTTAATTTGTTTATAATTTCTTTAGACTCTCTTTTTGCATCAGCAATAATATCTTTAGCTTTTAAGGAAGCATCAAGCATAATTTTTGATTTATTATTTTCTAAATATTCTTTTTCCTTTGTTAGCTCGTCATTTAATTTTTCATTTTCAGCTAACAATTTCTCTACTTCATTTTTTTCTTTTTCAACTAAAGCTGTTTTATCATTAAGTTCCCTTATAAGCTCTTCAATATCTCTATTTTCTTTTTTTATGTTTTTCTTTGCTTTTTCAATTATTGCACTGTCAAGTCCAAGTTTTTTAGAAATTTCAAATGCATTTGATTTACCTGGTATACCAAGTATTAATTTATATGTTGGTGATAATGTTTCAACATCAAATTCAACACTTGCATTCATTACATCCTTTTTAGTTATAGCATATTCCTTTATTTCACTATAATGAGTTGTCGCAAAAACCTTTGCTCCGATATTCTTAAGTCTGTCTATAATTGCAACCGCAAGAGCAGAACCTTCTATAGGGTCTGTACCGGCTCCTAATTCATCTATTAATACAAGTGTTTTATCGTTTGAAGAATTAACTATATCTACTATATTTGTCATATGAGAAGAGAAAGTACTTAAACTTTGAGCAATACTTTGCTTATCTCCTATATCGGCAAAAATATTTTCGAACACAGGCAAACAGCTGTTTTCATTTGCAGGAATAAAAAGTCCGCACTGCATTAAAAGTGAACATAAGCCAACCGTTTTTAAAGTAACAGTCTTACCTCCTGTATTTGGACCTGTAATTATCAATGCTTTAAAGTCATTGTTTAAAACAATATTTGAAGGGACAACCTTATTAATATCTATAAGAGGATGTCTTGCTTTTTTTAAATCAATAGTGTTATCTTCACTTATAACAGGTTTACTATATTCATTTTTTATACAAAAATCTGCTTTTGCATTTAAAACATCTAAATATAAGAGAATGTTTTCGTTAAATTTCAAACTATTTGCATTTTCTTTTATCTTTAGTGATAAAATTTTTAAAATAGTTTCAATTTCTTTTTGTTCACTTATTTCAAGTTCTTTTAATTTATTGTTTAAATTTACTATTGCCTCAGGTTCAATAAATAATGTTGCACCACTTTGAGATGTATCATGAACAATACCTCTAACCTCACCTTTATATTCAGATTTTACTGGAACAACATATCTCGAATATCTTATAGTTACAATATTTTCACTTAAGTATTTTTGATACTTATTTGAATTTATAATACTGTTTAATTTTTCTCTTATTTTATTATTTGTATTTTTTATGTTTCTTCTTATATCATAAAGAGTACTGCTTGCTTTATCACTTATGGTTTCACTATCTATTATTACTCTGTCAATTTCCTTTTGAAGATAAGATAAATCTTCAATATTATTTGCGTAATCTTCTAATGTAGGGAAAACATCTTCTTGTGACAGATTAGATAAAATATGTTTTTTTACCAAAGAAGCACATTTTATACTTTTTGAAATATTTATAAAATCATCATTTATAAGTATTCCATCTTTAGATGCTCTTGATATTATATCTTTATTTACTTTATAACCATAAATAGGAAGCGATGAAAAAGAATGAGAAAATCTCACAAGTTCATCAAGCTCATTTAATTTATCAGAAATTAAATATATATTATCTGTAGGTAGCAAACTTAATATCTCTTCTTTTGCATTATCGCTATAAGCATGTTCACTTATTAATGAAATTATTTTATTAAATTCTAAAGCTTTAAAAGTTTTATCATTCATTTTTATCTTCTTCTTTTCCCTTTTTTATAAACTTTTTTTGTAATTGGGCGTCTTTTTTGAGGTTTATTTTTTTTAACAATTTTAATCTTTTTTCCTTCTGAATTATAAGCAGGTCTAGGTCTTACACTTTGTGAACCATATGCTTTTATTTCATTTTGAAGTCTTCTTCTTCTTGTTTTTTTCCTCTTTTCTAATCTTTTTTTTGTTCTGTGTTTTGAAGAAATAACAAGAGCCATAACAATAAGACAGGCTAATGCTATAAATATAAGAGCATTTGTAATAAATATATCAAAAGTAGACCTCATATTTACATCACTTTTAGAAAATGCAGGAACACTTTTAAAAAGTTTATTATTATAATAAACTTTTATATCTCCAATATTGTCATCTTCATGTATTGAATTTACAAGTCCTAATTCTTCTCCTGCTGTTTTCTTTAAATAATCTTCATTTGGAGAAAATTCTATTCTAAAATTTTCCTCAGTTGAATTTTTATTAGTATAAACATAAATATCGTCATTAACCTTAACTTTTAACTCTCCTGTTTCTCCAAGAGCTAGATTTTGAACAGTATATTTATATAAAGTTTTCTCTTTTTCTTCAATTAGTAATTTTTTTGTTTCTGTATTACCATATTTTAAAAGATTTTTTGCATATGTAAATTGTTCTTTTGTTGAAGATGCATGAAGTACTGCTGCATAATATTTAACACCTTGTGAATTTTCACTAGAAACAATTACGCATCTTCCAGCTTCTGATGTATATCCAGTTTTATCTCCTTTTGCAAGATTGTAAAAATAATCGCTAGACTTAACTATAATATAGTTATGACCTGACCATTTATGAGTTGTTTTATTAGTAGTTGTTTCATAATATGTAGAATTAACAACCCTATTATAAAAATCATAATTATCTGCATAAGCAGCAATTAAAACCATATCATGAGGTGTTGAATAATGATTACTATCATGAAATCCATGAGGATTTGCAAAATGAGTGTCATTCATTCCAAGTTCTTTTGCTTTTTTATTCATTGCATCAACAAAAATATCATATGCTTTTTCCTTGGAAGTTTTTTCTCCATTTATAATATTTCCAACATTACATGCAAGAACAATGGCAGCATCATTACCGGAAGGAATCATTAAACCGTATAGCAAATCTTCATATGATAAGAATTCACCTTTTATTAAATCAGATACAGAACTACCAGCAGGAAGCCAATCAAGTTCGCTTCCTACGGTAACTTCTTCATCTAAATTTTTTACATAATCCAAAGTAATGGCTGCTGTCATAATTTTTGTCGTACTGGCTGGGTACATTTTTTTATTTCCATTATAATTATAAAGTTCACTTTGGGTTGAATCTTCATATAAATATAGCCCCAAGCTTGAACCTTCTTTAACAGTAGGTGCAGCTGCATTTATATTTGAATTGATATTAAATATTAATATAAAAGTCATTAAAAAGCTTAAAACAACTCTTTTTAATCTTCTTTTGTTTTGCATATTGCATCCTTTCGATATACTAGTCTAAAACAATGTTATTTCATTATCAAACAAGTCTTTACACTCATTTATTTTTGATTTATTTCCGGCAACACATTTAACCGAATTCTTAATTACATCATCAAACATTTTTGCATGTTTAATTAAATCTTCTTTTTTAGTTGTTAATACTTCTTTTCTTCTTTTCTTTATATCTTCATAAGTATCTAATGTATATACTCTTGAAACAAATTCTCTTATTTTTCCATAAACTGTTAAAGGAACATCCATGTCAGATATTGTACCGATTATAAGTTTATTTACATCCTCATCAGTTAAATCTAGATTATTTATACACTCAAAAAGATTTTGGTACACATCATACGTTCTTTTTACATTTGGATCTCTATATGAAACTAAACCTAAATTTCCATATTTATCAATTTGAATAAATGAACCATATGCACCGCCCATAACTCTTACATTGTTCCATAAATATTCAGTTGACAAATATTTTTTTAATACAAGCATTGAACCTTCATACTCATATCCTAAATCTTTGTATAGGTATCCTTGTCCTACATAGTTAACAAGTGAAGGCATTATAATAGAAGTATTTTCTTTGTTTTCTTCATAATCAAAGTTAATTGTTGTTTTAGATGTACTTTGATATTTATTTAAAAAGTCTTTAGCTTTTTGTATACTTGTTTGTTTGTCTTCTTTGCTTACAGTTATTATAACATCTTTTCTTGAAGATATAATTCTATCCACAAGTTCTTTAAATAATTTAATTATTGTTTCATATTTTTCTTCAAAATTATCATTTATTTCCTTTAAAAAATTATAATAACTTATTCCACTTAAAAGAGTAATAAACTTAAATTTTTTACTTATTTTAGCAAACATTTCATTTAGTACCATTTTATGTGTTGCTGACATTATCTTAGATTGTGTTTTTGATAATTCTTCCTTAATAACATCTCTTAGTTTTTCTTTGTTATCAAAATCACTTCTTAACAAAAGTTCTTCCATTATATCATACATTTTATCTTCTTTTTCACTAAATGCCTTTATGCAGCAAGTAAAAAATGATCTGAATTCCTCAGTATTTTTTACATTTTGATATGGTGAAACAGTAAATAAAATGTCACCTAAATTTTCATTTATTTCGTTATTTAAATGAATCATATCAAAGTTTTTAGTATCAAAATTCTCAAAACATTTTGTAAGAAGAGACAAAGCGTGAATTTCTTCATTTGAATTTAAAGGTACTTCATAATTTATATCTAAATAAGTTATATCTTTTGTATCATCTACTCTTACATAAATATCATTAATTCCTTCATGAATAATTTCAATATCATTTACAACAATAGGATTTTCATCTATGTCTTTTATAGATATTCTTGGAACCAAAGCTTTCACTTCGTCACTATCAGGTGTTTGTTGAGCTTTTAGCAAAGCGTTTGTACTTTCTACCAAGCTTTCCAACTCTTTATCATTTAAACTTTTTTTGAATTCACCAAGTTTTTCTTTTAAAATTTCATCATTTTTATCTGATAAATTTTCTTTTGGAGAAAGTATCACAAAGTTATATTTATCATTTTCTACAATAAATTCTTTTATAACATTTTCAAACAAACCATTTTCAGCTTCTTCTTTTATTTGTTCTAATGCATTTTCATATTCTAAAAGTAAAGTCGGATTTCCATCATATAACCAACTTTCCATTATTGTAATACCATAAATTAATCCTTTTGGATATGTTCCTGTATCTGCTTCTTTTAATTCAAATTCAAAATTATTTATAGCAGATTTAATAATATCTTTATCTATACCATCATTAATAATTTTTTTAAATGTAGAAATAACAGTTTCTTTAAATACTTCTATTTTATCTTTCTTTGCATTTTTAGCGACTACACTAAATACAGGTTGCAGTATTCCATTATTATAATCAAGAACCACTTCATCAGCGATTTTAGCATCAAGAAGGGCTTTCTTTAAATAAGAAGAATCTGAATCAAAAAGAATCTTACATAATATTCCAAACGTAAGACCAAGCTTAACATCTAAAACATTTCCAATACTGTAATTCAAAGCAAGCAAATATTTACTGTCTATATCTTCATTTGAATTTACAGAATACTCTTTTTCCACTCTTTTTGCAATATTACTAAAATCAACTTGTTCATTGATTTTTGAATCTATTTCTATTTTGTCATAATTACAAAGATAAGATTTATCTATATACTCAAGGTGATGTAAAATATCTGTATCACCATATATATAAATGTAAGAATTAATTGGATGATAATACCTTTTGTGAAAATTCAAAAATTCTTCATAAGTTAAATCAGGAATATATTTAGGATCCCCTCCTGATTCGTAGAAATAAGGAGTATCTTTATATAAATTGGACTCTATGCTTCTTGCAAGGATATCTTCAGGATCAGAAAAAGCACCTTTCATTTCATTATAAACAACGCCATTGTATTTTATTTCGTCGTCTTTATTCTCTATATGGTAATGCCATCCTTCCTGTTTTAAAATTTCTTCTTTATCATATATTAAAGGATTAAAAACAGCATCCAAATAAACATCCATTAAATTTCTAAAATCAGCTTCATTTGTACTTGCGATTGGATACATTGTTTTATCTGAAAAAGTCATCGCATTTAAAAAAGTGTTAAGTGATGATTTTATAAGCTCAACAAAAGGTTCTTTTAAAGGATATTTTTTTGAACCACAAAGAACACTATGCTCTAAAATATGAGCACTTCCCGTATTATCAACAGGAGGAGTTCTAAATGTTATGCTAAACACTTTGTTGTTATCATCATTTTTAATATATAAAAGTTTTGCACCGGATTTTATATGCTCAAATTCATATGAAACAGAATTTATTTCATGAACATTTTTTACATTTTTCAATATAAAGTTTGAATATACTTTATTTTGTTCTAATTTCATTTGTACCTCCAAATGTATTCTTTATTTTACTTATCATAAAAATATATTATATATAATTTTGCTCTTTTTATAAATACTTTATTTATATAAATTTAAATATTTTACTTTTTTTATAAATAAAATTAATTACAAAAAAGTGATGATAATGTTAAAATTTTATTAAATATTTCCAAAATGGAACATATAGCATTGATAAAAATATTTCTATGCTATATAATGTTAAAGAATATGCTATGTCATATAAATTTGGAGGTAAAAAATGAGCACAAACGACAACATGACTCCTAATAATATGCAAAAAAAAGTAAAAGTGCGTAAGAAAAGAGTCAGAGTTAAAAAACCTAAAGACAACATGAAAAAAAGCAACATTACCAAGAAAAGCATCTTAGGTAAAAATAAAGCTGGCAAAGGAAAATTCAAAAAAGGACCAGGCAAAAAAATAACTTTCAAAAGAGTTCTTGCAGCTATTGTTACTTTAGGTATTGTATGTTTTATAGGTGGGTTCGCTCTAATGCTTGTATGGATGGCTCAAGCACCTGCACTTGATTTAGATAAATTTAATTATGCGAGTGCAACTCATTTATTAGATAAAGATGGAAAATACTATCAGGAACTTCAAGGTTCTGAAAATAGAGAACCTATAAGTATAGAAGAAATACCGGAAATTGTTCAATTAGCTTTTGTATCAATAGAAGACAAACGTTTCTATGAACACGGAGGCGTTGACCTTATAGGTACTGGTAAAGCTATTCTTGGAGTTTTAACATCAGGAAGCACTGATGGTCCGGGTGGAAGTACAATAACACAACAGCTAATTAAATTAACACACTTAACAAGTGAAACATCAATAAAACGTAAAGTTCAAGAATGGAAATTAGCGATAGAAGTTGAAAAAAAATTATCAAAAGAAGAAATTCTTGAAGCATATTTAAATAAAGTAAACATGTCTCAAGCATGGGGTATTCAATCAGGAGCACAATATTTCTTCAAGAAAGATGTTGATGAGCTTTCCATTGCTCAAGCTGCTGTTTTAGCATCAATAATTAACGCCCCTACATATTACAATCCACTTGTATATGAAGATGAAAACGGAGACGGTGAATATACACTTGTAAAAGAAAAAAATTCCGAAGGAAAAACAGTTCTTGCATATGATGAAAACAACCAAGAAAGAGCATTGGAAGTAGTCCAAAAAATGTATGATTTAAATCATATAAGCAAAGAAGAATATGATATAGCAGTGGACGAGTTGAAAAACAACAAGATCGGATTGGTTGAAAATAAAAGTAACACCGTATATTCTTATTTTACAGATGCTGTATATGAACAAGTTGTAAATGATATAGCAGAAAAATACAACTATTCAAAAGAAGATGCATCAACATTTATTCTTAATAATGGATTAACAATAAAAACAACAGTTGACCCTGATGTTCAAAATGCACTTGAAAAAACAGCAAAAGATGATTCTATATTCCCTTCACAATCATATTCGGCTCAACAAGCAAGTAAAGCTATGTCAAAACAAAAGGGTGAAGAAGTTGAATATAATCCAGAAGTAGGTATGACTGTAATTGAAAATAAAACAGGAAATGTAGTAGGTATAGTTGGAGGAAGAGAAAAAACAGCAAGTTTATCTATGAATAGAGCAACTCAAAAATTCCAACCTGGATCTTCAACAAAACCACTTACAACTTATAGTCCAGGAATAGATTCCGGCAAAATAACAGCAGGAACAACATTTAATGATACTACTATTTCTTATGGAGGCTGGTCACCTAAGAACTCCGGCGGAGGAAATCAAGGACTGATGACAGTAAGAAAAGGTCTTACTAACTCTGTCAACACGGTAGCTGTTCAGGCAATGTTACAAACAGGTACTGAAACAATTCTTCCATATGCTGAAAAGCTTGGACTTGATATTGTAAAAGATGAAGATGATGTAAATGACTTAAACCCTGCTGCATTGGCTCTTGGAGGTTACACACATGGTCAAACAACAGTTGCAATGGCAAGTGCTTATACTACCTTTGCAAATGGAGGCGTTAGACAAACTCCTATAATGTATACTGAAATAACCGATAAAAACGGAGAAGTAATTTTAGGTAACAAATCAGAAAAAGTAAAAGTATTTGAAGAAGGTACTGCATTTATTATTACAGACATTCTTAAAGATGTTGTAAAAGGTGGTACAACATATATTTCAATTGACGGCACAGAAGTAGCAGGTAAAACAGGTACAACTGATGAAAATAGACATGCATGGTTCTGTGGTTATACTCCTGAATATTCCGGAGCTGTTTGGTATGGATATGACCAGAACGTCGTCACGGTAGATGGAACAACCTATAACTTGAATATCGGTACTTATGGGGGTTCTACAAACGGACCTGCAGCTTTCTGGAAAGAAGCATTTACTGAAATATACAGTAAGAAAGACATACAAAATAGTAAATTTGCATCCCAACCTGATGATGTATACCAAGCAAAAGTAGACGGAGTATCGGGTAAAAACCCTACTTCCCTATCATATAAAGATCCAAGAGGTTCAAAAGTATATACAGAATATTTCTTAACAGGAAAAGGACCAAGCGGAAGTGATAACATTCATGTTTCAGCAAAAATATGTGAAGCATCAAAGAAAAAAGCAACAGAATATTGTCCTACGGATCAAGTTAAAACATCTGTACTATTAGATTTAAGTAAGATAACTTATCCACCTGGAGTAACAGGTAAAAATGAAATTGGATCACAAGCAAAATACAGTCTAAAAGGTTCTTGTGATGTACATGGAAAATCAACTATACATTCTATAAAATTAACAATAAGCCCAGGATCTATTGAAGCTGGACAAACAGCTACAGCAACGGTTACAGGAACATTAGCAGATGGATCAACTAAGAATATTAGTGCAAGTCTATCTTCAAGTAACAGCTCTGTAGCAAGAGTATCAGGAAGCACAATAACCGGTGTAAGCAGCGGTAGTGCAACAATTACCGCAAAATACACACAAGAAGGAACAACCTTAACTGCAAGTGCTACAATTAGTGTTAGTGGCTCATCAAGCCCTACAGTAACCTCATTCTCGTTAAACCCTTCATCAATATGGATAAATAAAGGCGAAAATTATTATTCACCATCAGCCAAAGTAACTTTATCTGATGGGTCAACAGATTATGGTTCTGTAACAATAATTGATGATGATGACTTTGACAGCGACTCTCCGGGAACATATTCAATGACTTGCTCAGTAAGCTATAACGGAACGAAACTTGGAGAAAAAACATTTACTGTACATGTTAAAGATAATGAAGGAAGAATCAGAAATAATAAAGTAACCCAAGCAAGTTTAAAAAGTTCTAATACGTTCAGTATAAAAAATATGTTTTATAGCTTATTTTAAAAAAAAGCACCTTATAAAAGGTGCTTTTTTATTTTATTAAAAAGTATACAAATTAATATTTTGGAAAAAATAATCTATATAAATAATTTTCCCAAAGGTATACAATGAATAAATTATATAAAAATTTAAAAATTAACAAGGCAATAATAAAAAATCAATTTAATAATGACGACACAATAAGATACAGAGAATTTAAAAACAAAGGAATAGATTATCTTCTTTTATTTATTGACGGAATGTCTAACAGCGAAAGAATAGATGAAGATATAATTAAACCAATTTTAGAAAATAAAAAAATTGGTTTTAAATTTAATATTTTAGATAAATTAAAAACAAAAATATTATTTTCAAATGATGTAAAAGAAAAAAATACATTTGAAGATATTTATTCCGATTTGCTTTACGGAAATACAATTTTACTAATAGAAGGGCAAAATAAAGCTTTAAGTATTGATACAAAAGGTTTTACTTTAAGAGCTATAATGGAGCCCCCTAGTGAGAAAATTGCAAAAGGGCCAAGAGAAGGCTTTGGAGAAAATATCCTTACAAACTTATCATTGCTTAGAAGAAAAATACAAAGCCCAAATTTAAAATTTGAATTTTCAACTATCGGTAATGTTACAAAAACAAAAACCTGCCTTGCATACATCGAAGGAATAGTTGATAAAAAGGTTTTAAAGGAATTAAAAAGAAGAATAAAAAAAATCAATATTGACTCAGTCCTTGATGTGAATTATATTTTGGAATCCGTAAAAGATAACAGATTCTCCCCTTTTAAAACAGCTGGGACTTACGAAAAACCTGATGTAATCGCAAGTAAAATACTGGAGGGAAGAGTAGCTTTATTTGTTGATGGGACACCAATTGTTATGACTGTTCCCTATTTATTTATTGAAAATTTTATGTCGGGCGATGATTATTATCTAAATTATTATTTTGCATCTTTTACAAGAATGATAAGAATAATAAGCTATTTTTTATCTATATGTGTACCGGCATTATATATAGCAATAATAACATTTCATAAAGAAATTTTACCTAGTTCTCTTGCCATAAGCATAATCGGAGCAAGAGAAGGCATACCATGTTCAAGTTTTACGGAATGTATTCTTATGATAATTATATTTGAAATTCTAGGAGAGGCGGGTAATAGAAGCGGCAGTGGAGCAACAACTGCTCTTGGTATTGTAGGTGGTATTGTGGTTGGACAGGCTGCAGTTGAAGCAAGACTTATAGGTGCACCTATGATAATAGTTGTAGCTCTATCTGCTATAAGTGAATTAATGATTCCAAGTGTAAAAGGTTCTACTATAATATTTAGATTTATATTTATAATTCTTTCTTCAATACTTGGTTTATATGGATTTACCATTGCTTTTTTACTTTTAATTGTTCACTTATCGTCAATAAAATCTTTTGGTATGTCTTATATGGCAAACGTTACTTTTCAATCAATGCAGCAATTTAAAGATTCATTTTACAGATCTCCATGGTACAAAATGATAACAAGACCTACCGATATGTCTGAAAAGAAAGATAGGATAAATTAGCATGAAAAATAAAATAATTTCGGTTATATTTTTAATAATTATGCTTCCACTTCTTACATCCTGTTTTGACTATACCGAACTTGAAAGAGAAATACTGATTTTCACGATAGGAGTAGATAAAATTAAAACTGGATACGAAGTAAGCGCAGAAACATTGCAGGCTGAAGATTATGGAGGTCAGCTTTCCATCAAACCTCAGGTTATAACATCAACAGGAGTTTCAATATATGAAGCATTAAGCAAACTTGACGGTAAATTTAACAATAAAGTAAATTTAAGCCACTGTGGACTTATTATTGTGGGTGAAGAATATGCAAGAGAAGACGGAATAAATGATATCTTAAATTTAGTATTTGAAGAAAATAATCTAAGATTTAATACAACATTTACAACAACATATAATTCAACGGCAAAAGAAATTTTAAACTCATCATCAGAAAACGGAACTTTTCACGGATTTGAAATATTAGAGCAATTAAGCAAAAATAAATTATTTAATGATAGTGCAAGAGCATACAAAGTAATAAACGCAATAGAAAATCAAGGTATTGAATTGACATTACCTGTAATAAAAAGAACAAATGAGAATGAAAAAAAGAATTTTTATGCAAATAAAATTGCTGTATTTAAAAGTGATAAATTATTTGGATATATAGAAGACAAAGATGTAAACTACTATTCTTTTTTATTAAATAAAAAAGATTCAATACAATTAGAATTAAATATTGATGACAGCATAGTAAACACAAAAATATCTTTAAATAAAACAAAAGATAAAATCGAAAATAATAAACTAAATATAAAAATGGACATAAATGCATATATAGAAAGCAATGACAATAATATTTCACAAAAACAAATAGAAAAAAAATTGGAAAAACAAATTACAAAAGAAATTTATTCTTTTATAAATATTACACAAAAAAAATTTAAAGTTGATATTTTCGGTTATGGATTTAATTTAAACAATAAAAAAATAAAAAATAATCATAGTGACTGGAATGATTATTTTATTAATCTATCACCAAATGTAAAAATAAATGTTCAAATAAAAGAAATGACGGAGGATTAGATGGATAGACTCTCAACAAAAGAAATTATTTCAATGATGATATTATTTACCTTAGGAACATCTGTACTTACGGGATATTATTTTTATACAGCAAAAAGCCCAGTTTATATTTTAATATCTTTTATCTCATCTATTATTCCGATTATAATAAGCTTAATTTTCTTACTAAAGTATAAACAAAATTTATTTGATATAATATTTTCAAGTTTTAATAAAATTTTTGCAATTTTTATTACTCTTTGTTTTATTGTATATTCTTTAGTACTTGAAGCAATACATTTAAAATATTTTGTATTATTTACTAAAGGCAATATTCTTACAAAAACACCAATCATCGTAACTACAATAATATTTTTATTATTAATATTTCTTACTTTAAAAAACGGAATATTGACACTTGGTAAAATATCAACATTTTTGATTCCAGTAAATCTTCTAATAGTATTTTTTTGTCTTTTATTTCCTATTAAAATGTTTGATATAAACAATATAAATGAAATATTAAATTTCAGCACTTATAATGACATGAACAAAGATATTTTTTTAACTCCTTACTTCCTTACAGCGATATAATTTTATTTTCTTTTATAATAAATAGACTTAACAAATTTGAAAATACAAAAAAAACATATATTATAGGTATAACAATAAGTTATGTAATTATATTATTAACATATTTTACAAACGTACTATTACTGGGGTTTCCATTAATTTTAAAAGTTCCTTTCCCTAATTTCATTACCATGGGAGTTTCAAGCATTGGAACCTATATTACAAGAATGGAAATAGTAGTTGGATTTAATTTTTTTATAACAACTCTTATTAAAATCTCAATATATACATTTGTAGCTCTACTTGGAATAAAAAAAATATTTAATTTAAAAAGTATAAAAAATATAAGACTATTTTATTCTATGTTAGTATTTTTTATCATTACATTACTGCCTCAAACAACAAACAAAGTTATTGTTGTTTTTAGCAATTTTAAATACTTTTTTATCTTTATTTCATTTGTACTGCCTATACTAATTTTAATAAAACGAGCAACAAAAAAAGCCTTATAGAAAGGCTTTTACATATTATCCGTAAATAACATAAGAGCTGAAAGCGCAGCAATAGGAGCTGTTTCACATCTTAAAATTCTTTTTCCAAGTCCCATTAAAATAATATCATTTTTAGATGCATAATCAGCTTCAGAAGCATCAAAACCTCCTTCACTTCCCACAATAAAAGATATTGATTTTATATCTTTATAATCAAATTCCTTTAGATTCTTTCCTCCATTTTCATAAAACATTATTGCCATATCACTTTTTTTCATTTGTGCTACTGCTTCTTTAAAAGAAACCATTTCTTTAACTAATGGAACTATTCCTCTGCCACTTTGTTTTGAAGCAGATAAAGAAATTTTGTTATATCTTTCAATTTTCTTTTTCATTGATTTTTTATCAGGTCTAGAAATACATCTATTTGTCATTACAGGAACTATTTCACTAACTCCAAGTTCAACAGCTTTTTGAACAATCGTTTCAAATTTATCTGATTTTGGCATTGCTTGATACAATGTTATTTTTACACTTGGTTCCGTATCATTTTCTTTTTTAGATATTATTTTTGCAACAACATTTTCTCCTTCATAATTTAATATACATTCATAATCATACCCATTCTTATCGCAAATGGTTATACTATCCCCTTCAATCATTCTAAGGGATTTTTTTATATGTTTGCTGTCTTCTTTATCTAAATAAAAAGTATCGTTTTCTTTATCAATACAAAAAAATCTTGGCATATTTTTCTCCTTTATAAAAATTATTAATATTATACTACAAACTTAAATTAAATAAAAGCTAAGAAAAATCCATTCCATTATCTCCCTTATAAATTTTTATTGTATTGGAATAACTTTCTTATCTAAGGTAAAAATTTTAATATACAAATTTTCATACAAAGGAGAAGCCAAGTGATAAGAAAAGTTGAAATATGCGGTATAAATACATCATCATTACCCAATTTATCAAATAAAGAAATTGAAGATATGTTACTTAGAATAAAGAATGGTGAAGAAAATTTAAAAAACGAATTTATAAGATGCAACTTAAGGCTTGTTTTAAGTGTTGTTCAGCGTTTTTCAAACCGTAATGAAAATATGGATGATTTATTTCAAGTAGGATGTATAGGCCTTATTAAAGCCATAAATAATTTTGATACAAAATTCAATGTAAAGTTCAGTACCTATGCCGTACCTATGATTATCGGGGAGGTTAGAAGATACCTTAGAGATAACGGAAGTATCAGAGTAAGCCGTTCATTAAAAGACACTGCATATAAAGCTCTTAAATTTAAAGAGTTAAATAAAGATAAAAATATATCAAACAAAGAAATTGCAAAAAGTCTTGGAATAAAGGAAAAAGATCTAAACTTTGCTCTTGATTCGATAGTAGAACCTTGCTCTTTATATGATAAAATGTATAACGATAACGGGGATAGTATATACCTTCTTGACCAAGTAGGAGACAAAAAAAATATAGAAGAAAATTGGACAGAAAATTTATCTTTAAAAGAAGCCGTTGACAAATTAAAAGGAAGAGAAAAAGAAATAATATTAAAAAGATACTATATGGGTAAAACTCAAATAGAAGTTGCCAATGAAATCAGAATAAGTCAAGCACAAGTTTCCAGACTTGAAAAAAATGGTCTTAATAAAATAAAAAATGAAATATCTTTTAATTAGAATAATTATAAAAATTTATTATATTTAAATATATTTATAGAAGTTAATAAAAAGTTTATAATTAAAATCTAACAAGTTAGTTGAAGCTAACTTGTTTTTATGTTATTCTAAATAAAAAAGGAGTTTTATTTTGAACGATATTGAAAAATTATCAAGAACGCATTTTAATAAGCAAGCAAAAGATTATGATAAAAAAAACACAATATATTATTCAAAAGAAGGAAAAATAAGCTGCAATAGTGTATTGGCATATTTAAATAATTTAAAATACGATAATATATTAGATGTAGGATGTGGAACAGGTTTTTTATTTGAAAATTTAAAAACAGGACAAAATTATTTTGGCATAGATATTTCTGAAAATATGATTAAAGTAGCAAAAAGTAAAAATATTCCAAATACATTTTTTACTGTTGGAAAATCAAATAAACTAGATTTTAAAAACGAATTTTTCCATATAGTAACATGTATACAAAGTTTCCATCACTACCCATATCAAGAAGAAGCAATGAAAGAAGCTTACAGAGTTTTAAAAAAAGGAGGACTATATATTTTATCTGATACCGGAGTAGGAGGAATTCCTGCGTTTATTGATAATCACTTTATTTTTCCTTTCCTAAAAAGTGGAGATTATAAAACAACAAACAAAAAAGGAATTGAAAAAATGATGATAAAATGCGGATTTACAATTATAGAGAGTAAAAAAGAAAAAGGATTTATTTATACGGTTATTGCAAAAAAATAATATGATTAAAATATCATATTATTTTTTATCGTCAATTTTTAAAATTTCATCCAAAGCTTTTATTGTTCCTATTTTTGAATGTTCATATGTAAGTCCGCCTTGCTGATAAACAATATAAGGCTCCTTCATTGGCGCATCAGCACTAAGCTCAATTGATGAACCTTCAATGAAGTTTCCTGCTGCCATAATAACCTGATCATCATATCCAGGCATATCCCAAGGCTCAGGAGTAACATAAGAATCTACAGGAGCAGCACTTTGTATACCTCTGCAGTATGCACAAACTTTTTCACTGCTTCCAAGAACAACAGCTTGTATTATATCACTTCTTTCATCGTCTACACCAGGGAATACTCTATACCCTATGCTTTCAAAAACTTTCGCAGCAAGTATTGCTCCTTTTATTGCTCCGCTTGTAACTTTACTAGCAATAAAAAGTCCTTGTAAATATGAACGAATTACTCCAAGATTTGCACCTACTTCAAGAGCTATTCCCGGAGATGTAAGTCTAGCAGCAACTTTCTTTATATTTTTTTCACTTCCTACAATATATCCTCCAACAGATACAAGTCCACCACCGGGATTTTTTATAAGTGAACCGGCAATCATATCTGCCCCTACATTTAAAGGTTCTTGTTTTTCTAAAAATTCACCATAGCAGTTATCCACAAGAATAATAACATCCTTTTTTATTCCCTTAACAAATTCACAAGCTTCTTTAATTTTTCTAATTGAAAGAGCTTTTGTGTCTTTATATCCGCTAGAACGTTGTATAAATACTGCTTTTACCTTATCATTTAATTTTTCTTTTATTTTTTCATAATCAATTGAACCATCTTCTAAAAGCTCAACTTTATCATAATCAACGTTATAATCCTTTAGAGAGCCTAAATCTTCTCCATTATCATTTATACCAATTGTAGACCTTATTGTATCATAAGGGTCTCCTGTAATGCTTAAAAGAGTATCTCCTGGTCTTAAAACACCATAAAGCATAAGACTTATTGCATGTGTCCCGCTTACTATTTGAGGTCTTACCAATGCAGCTCCCCCACCAAAAACTTCGGCATATATTTTTTCGGTTATTTCTCTTCCTTCATCATCATAACCATATCCTGTACTTTCATTAAAGTGACGAAGAGCTAACCTATATTTTTGCATTGCTGATAAAACCTTAAATTGATTATATTCACATATTTCATCAATTTCTTTAAACTTATATTCAACCTGCTTTTCTGCGTCTTTAACTATTTTTATTGCTTTCTCACTTGCAAACTCACTCATTTATACAACCCCTCATAAATTCTATTATTTCTTTATTATTTTTATATTCTTGTTTATCTATCCATATTATATCTTCATTTCTTCTAAACCATGTAAGCTGTCTTTTTGCAAAATGTCTTGTATCTCTTTTTATAATATAAATAGCTTTTTCAAGAGATATTTCATTTTTTAAATAACTTACAATCTCTTTGTATCCTAAAGCCCTCATGGAAGTTAAATTTTCATCATATCCCATATCAAGTAAAGATTTAACTTCTTTAATGAGTCCCTCTTCAACCATTTTATCTACTCTAAGGTCAATCCCATCATACAATTTTTGTCTATCATCATTTAAACAAAAATAATGTGTATTATCAAACCTGTATTTTTTCTTTTTTACATTTAATTCAGATTTTTTCTTACCTGTATTTTTATATATTTCAAGAGCTCTTATAACACGTTTTAAATTATTTGGATGAATTTCTTTTGCACTTTCTTCATCAACTTCTAAAAGCATATTATAAATATATTCTTTTCCATTTTCTTTTGCAAGGTTTTCAAGATAGTTTCTATATTCATCGTCAGAATCTTCTTTTTTAAATTCATAAGAATCGTAAATAAGCGCATCAACATAAAGACCGCTTCCCCCGACAATAATTACATCTTTGCCTTTATTTAAGATTTCATTTATATATTCTATCCCCTTTTCAACAAATACAGATACATTAAACTTTTCATCAGGATAAAACTCATCTACAAGATAATGTCTTATACCCTGCATTTCTTCTTTTGTAACTTTTGCCGAACCTATATCCATATATTTATACACCTGCACTGAATCCGCAGAAATAATCTCCGCATCTATATTCTTCGCTAAATCTATAGATAACCCACTTTTTCCAGAAGCCGTAGGTCCTGCGATAACAATAATTTTGTTCATATCTAAATCCTTTGAAACATTTTTTCAAAATATTTTTTCTTTATTTTAGAAATTGTTGGTCTTGAGTGTGGGCAAGAAAAAGGATTATCACTTTTCTTTAAATCATTTAAAAGTTTTCTTGCTTCACTTTCAGATATATCATCATGCCCTCTAACGGCATGGTGACAAGCTGATTTAATTAATCTTTCATTTCTGTTTATATCATTTGATAAAACCGATGTGTTTTTAAGTGTAGATAGAATATTTAATATTATTTCTTTTGTATCTTCAATAGATAACATTTCCGGAATTTCTCTTATTATCACATTACTGCCGGAAAAATCTTCTATTTCATATCCTAATTTTCTCAAACTTTCCAAATTATTAATACAAACATCTTTTAATGTAACTCCAAGTTCTAATACAAAAGGAGCAGCTAAAATTTGAGTTCTTACATCCTCATTTTGATATTCCCTTAAATATTTATCATATAATACTCTTTCGTGACTTGCATGGGTATCCATTACAAATATAGTATCTCCACTTTCAAACATAGCATAAGCTTTAAAAGCCGTACCGATAAATTTCATATTTGAAATTTTATCAAAAATACTTTTATCAACAATATTTTCTTTATCAGAAATATTTGTATCTTTACTTATAACTTCTTTCGTCTTATTTTCTTCAAATAAAGGTTTTTCTTCAAAGTCAACGAAAGAAGGATATTTACTTTGTTCGTAAAACTCAGTAATATCTATGGTATTTTTTATCTCACCTTTTAAATTATTATCTTCTTTCTCTTGTTCATTATCCTTTATGCTGTAAAGTTTATTTTCTACTTCTTTTTCATCTACTACATATTCTTCTGCAGTTTCAAAAGCAATTTGAGCATCAAGAGGATTTTCTTTTTTCTCTTTTCTTATTTTTGAATTCTCATTTAAATTTATAGATTCTCTAACTGCTTTTCTTATTCCCTCACAAATAAGCATTGTAATAAGACTTTCATTTCTAAAAGAAATTGTAGTCTTTGAAGGATGCACATTTACATCAGTGAAATTATAAGGAAGATTAATATATAAAACATATGATATTCTTTTTGTAAAAAGCCCAAACTGTTCTCTGTAAATATTATTTATTGCTTTAGATAAAGAATCATTTTTTACATATCTGCCGTTTATTATAAAAATACTTTCTTCATTTTGTCTATCTAAATAATTAGGCGATAATGTAACTCCTTTTACAATTAAAGGCTCGTCCTCATAGTCTACATCTATCATTTTTGTTATAAAATCATAACCTAAAATTGTTGTAATAACATTTTTTATATCATTATCTCCTGTTGTAACAAAAACTTCCCTTCCGTCACTATACACGCTAAAAGCAATATTAGGATTTGCTATTGCAAGCTTTGAAATTATATCCAAAGAAGATGTCTTTTCTCCCTTAGCACTTTTCATATGTTTTTTTCTTGCGGGAGTATTATAAAATAAATCATCAACTTCTATTCTAGTTCCCGTATTAAGGGCAATGCTTGATACATTTTGAACTTTTCCGTTTATTATCATAGCCCTTGTCCCAATTTTTTCATCTTTAAATTTAGTTTTAATTTTAGCTTTGCTTACAACGGAAATACTAAACAAAGCCTCTCCCCTAAATCCTAACGTATCAATACTTGAAAGTTTGTCTATATTATCAATTTTAGATGTTGCATTTTTACTAAAAGCCAAACTTAATTCATCAGCTTTTATTCCACATCCATTGTCACTTACAAGAATTTTTGTCTTTCCACCGTTTTCTATTTCTATTTTTATATGAGTTGAACCTGCATCTATTGAATTTTCTACAAGTTCCTTTATAACCGAAGCAGGAGAAACAACAACTTCTCCTGCCGATATTTTATTTACAAGCTCATTCGATAATTGTTTTATAATTTGTGCCACGACTAAATTTCCTCTTTTTCTAAAGATTGTTTAAGTTCGTAAATAAAATTCATAACTTCAATTGGGCTCATACTCTCAATAGGTAAAGTCTTAATTTTATTTACTATTTTTTTATTTAATTCATAGCCTTCCATTAATTTATCATTATTCACATCAGCTCCAAGAACAAGCTGAGTAAACTTTTCACTTCCATTATTTAAACTCTTATTTACATTATCTATTTTTGTTTTATAGGATTCTTCATTTTCTTCTAAAACATCAAGTATCTGTATACTTCTTTTTATTACTTCATCAGGAAGTCCTGCAAGTTTTGCTACCTCAATACCATAACTTTTATCAATTCCGCCTCTTTCTATCTTTCTTAAGAAAATAATTTCATCACCATTACTTTCAAGCCTGATAGAATAATTTTTCACACCGCTTTTTTCACTTTCAAGTTCCGTTAATTCATGGTAGTGAGTTGCAAATAGTGTCTTTGCTCCTATTTTTGATTTGTCAAGCAAATATTCTATTACAGCATGAGCAATACTTAGTCCATCAAATGTAGAGGTACCTCTTCCAACTTCATCAAGAATTACAAGTGATTTTTTTGTAGCATATTTTAAAATATTAGATACTTCACTCATTTCAACCATAAATGTACTTTGTCCATTTGCAAGATCGTCACTTGCTCCTACTCTGGTAAACACTCTGTCAACTATACTTATGCTTGCGAACGATGCAGGTACAAAAGAACCCATTTGCGCCATAATAGATAAAAGTGCAACTTGTCTTATATATGTAGATTTCCCAGCCATATTTGCACCTGTTATAATAAGCATTCTATTCTCTTCATTATCAAGCAATGTATCGTTATGAATGAAATTATCTATTCCTGTTATTTTTTCTACAACAGGATGTCTTCCTTCTTTTATTATTATACTTCCGTCTGTTGTTATTGTTGGTTTTATGTATCTATTTTTCTTTGCAACAACACTTAATGATAAAATAACATCAATAACGGCAATCATTTTTGCAGATTTTTGTATTCTCTTTATGTTTTCAAGAACCCTATTTTTTATATCAACATAGACAGCATACTCTTTTTCTTTTAACTTTTCTTCAACACTAAGTAATTTTACTTCTATTTCTTTTAATTCTTCCGTAAAATATCTTTCAGAATTTGCCAAAGTCTGTTTACGTATAAAATAGTCAGGAACTAAATCTTTATAAGAAGAAGTAACTTCTAAGAAATAACCAAAAACCTTATTATATTTTATTTTAAGATTTTTTATACCTGTTTTTTCTTTTTCTTCTTTTTCAATGTTTGCAAGAATTCCTGCAGAATTTTCTTTTAAATTCTTAAGTTCGTCAATTTCTTCATTATATCCAAGTTTTACCAAACCACCATTTTTAAGGCTTATTTGGCAATCATCATCAATGGAATTATTTATTAAATCATAAATATCTCCAAGCTCATCTAAGTTATTATATATCTCTTTTACAAGTGTTGATTTTTCCATAAACTTTGAAAGAAGAATTCTTATTCTTGGTATTACACCTATTGATTCTTTCAAAGCTATCAAATCTCTTGCATTGGCAATATCAAGAGAAAGTCTTGATATTATTCTTTCTATGTCTTTAACATATTTTAAATTTGAGCTAATATCCTCAAGAATCATTACATCATCATAAAAAAGTTTTATTGCATCTTGTCTATTTATAATTCTATCCTTATCAAGAAGAGGTTCCAAAACCCACTTCTTCATTTCTCTTCCGCCCATAGGAGTAATAGTTTCATCAAGAACGTCAAGAAGTGTATCTTTTTTATTATTTGTTCTTAAATTTTCTACTATTTCAAGATTTCTTTTTGTATTGTAATCAAGATGCATATATCCTTTATCTTCGTTTATTTTTATTTCATTTATATGCATTAATGATCTTTTTTGGGTTTCATCCAAATATTTTAAAAGAGCCCCTGCACTTCTTACTATTATTTCATTATTATCAAGACCTATTGAAGAAAGAGAATAAACATTAAACTGAGTTAGTATAAGCTCTTTTCCTTTATCAAAGAAGAAATAATTTAATGGATGAGGTTCAAGTTGAACTTTTGTTACACTTGAAATTTTCTTCTTTAAAGATAAATCTTCAAATAAAATAGTATTTACTATTATCTGAGCAGGATTTATTCTTGAAAGTAAAGATAATAACTCATTTTCTCTATTTTCACCACTTAAATTAAGAACATTAAATTCTCCCGTTGTTATATCACAGTATGTAACACCAAATTCAAGCTTGTTATAATATATACACATAATATAATTATTTTCACTTGCCTTTAGCATTTTTCCTTCTGTAATTGTTCCCGGTGAAATAATCCTTTGAATCTCCCTTTTTACAAGTCCTTTTGCAGTTTTAGGGTCTTCTACTTGTTCGCATATAGCTACTTTATAACCTTTTTCAACCAATTTAGCAATATATGTATCTGCACTATGATAAGGAACTCCGCACATTGGAGCTTTTTCCTCCAACCCACAGTCTCTGCCTGTCAAAACAAGATCAAGTTCTTTGCTTGCAGTCTTTGCATCATCAAAAAACATTTCATAAAAATCACCGAGTCTATAAAAAAGTATAGTATCCGGCACTGTTTCATGTGTTTGCAAATACTGTCTCATCATTGGTGTCAATGAAGCCATAAAATTTTTCTCCTATTCTATAATTGTTCTCCACTTAAATGGAATGTTTTTACATCTGTTATTTTTACTTTAACTATATCCCCTGCTTTACCATTTCCAGTAAAGTTAACAAGTTTAAATGTATCAGTTCTACCTGTAAGCACATTATCATTTGTTTTGCTTACTCCGTCAATTAATACATCAACGGTTTTATTTAGATATTTTTGATTTTGTTTAAATAATATTTCATCATGAAGTTTTACAAGTTTATCAAATCTTACCTTTACAACATCTTCGTCAACTTGTCCTTCCATTACAGCTGCTTTTGTACCTTCTCTTTTTGAATAAATAAAAGTAAAAGCAGTATCAAACTCACATTCTTTATATACATCTAAAGTATCATTAAAGTCTTCTTCTGTTTCAGTTGGAAATCCAACAATAATATCTGTCGTAATTGCAATATCAGGAATTTCACTTCTTATTTTCTTAACAAGATTTATATATGTTTCTTTATCATAGTGTCTATTCATTAATTTTAATATTCTGCTTGAACCTGATTGCATTGGAAGATGAATGTGATTACATATCTTATCATTATTTTTTATTACATCAATAAGTTCATCACTTAAATCTTTTGGATGAGAAGTCATAAATCTTACTCTTTCGATTCCCTCAACCTCACTTACTCTCTTTAAAAGTTCGGCAAATGAAATTCTATCTTCCAAATTTTTTCCATATGAATTAACATTTTGACCAAGCAATGTAACTTCTTTTACTCCGTCTTTTGCAAGGTTTGTTACTTCACTTAAAATATTTTTATATTCTCTGCTTCTTTCTCTTCCTCTTGTATATGGAACTATACAATAAGTACAAAAGTTATTACAACCTTTCATTATACTTACAAAGGCTTTATGTTTAAACTGTCTGTGAACGGGAAGTCCTTCAGGAAGGGAATCACTGTCACTTAACACTTCAACAACAAGTTTTCTCTTTGCTTCGCATTCTTCAAGTAAAGAAGGAAGAGATGCAATATTATGTGTTCCAAAAACAATATCAACAAAAGAATATTTTTCTTTTATTTTCTTTACAATATGTTCTTCCTGCATCATGCATCCGCAAACGCCGATAATCAAATCTTTTTTTCTCTTTTTAAGCTTCTTAAAATTACCCAAATTTCCAAAGAAGCGGTTATTTGCATTTTCTCTTACACTACATGTATTCATGATAATAAGATCAGCATCTTCTTCTTTATCTGTTTGTATATATCCAAGATTATCAAGCATCCCGCTCATTTTTTCACTGTCGTTTTCATTCATTTGACATCCGTAAGTTATTATTAAATATTTTTTCATATTATCTCCACTATTTTATTTTTTCTATTATTATCATTCTAGGAGCATTCTCACTCCTGTTTATATGTTCAAGAAGTAATACATTAAAGTTTCTTTTAGGTAGATTTATACAATATTCTTTAACTTTTAAATATTCTTCAAATCCGCCTTCATGACCAATATAAGCACATATACATATAATTCCTTTTATATTTAAAAGTGTCATTACATTTTTTAAACTTTCAACAGTGCTTTCGCTTTTGGTAACGATATGTTTATCATAACCTGGCAAATACCCAAGATTATAAACCCCAAAATCAACCTTTTCCTTAACATAATTTAATACATTTTTATGGTCGTCTTTTATTAGAACCGCATTTTTTATATTATTTTCTCTAAGAAGTTTACTCGTATTTTCCACTGCTTCATTTTGAATGTCGAAAGAATATACTTTACCTTTTTGTGATACCTTTTTTGCAAGATATAAAGTATCGTTTCCATTCCCCATTGTAAGGTCAAGTACGGTATCTCCTATTTTAACTTTACTGTTTATTATAAAATTTGTTATATCCGTAACATTATCAAATAAATTCATATTATCTTAAAAGCCTATTTACTTCATTTTTAGTAAGCTTTCTGTATTCTCCTTCTTGTAAATCTCCAAGCCCAAGTCCATTTTCCATGGTTCTCTTTAATTTTAGTACTTTGTGCCCTACTCTTTCACACATTTTCTTTACTTGTCTTTTTCTTCCTTCAATTATGGTTATTTCTATTAAAGAGTTATTACCAGCCATTTTAATAAGTCTTACTTTCGCTTTTGATGTTTTTTTACCGTCTATTACAACACCTTTTTTAAGCCTTTCTAATCCTTTAGAATCAATATGACCTTTTACCAAAGCTTCATATGTCTTTTCTTTTTCATATTTTGGATGAGTAAGCTTATATGCAAAATCTCCGTCATTTGTTAGAATAATAAGACCTGTAGTATCCTTATCAAGTCTTCCCACAGGGAATAATCTATGCTCTTTTTTCCCTATAATATCAACAACTGTTTCTTCTCCATATTTGCTTTTGCTGGCACTTATTACACCTGCAGGTTTATTTAACATATAGTATACTTTGCTGTTATCAAGTTCTACAGGCTTTCCAAATACTTTTACTTTATCTTTTTTTACATCAACCATCGTTGCAAGTTCTTTTACCACTTTTCCATTTAATGTAACTTTTCCGCTTGAAATAATTTCTTCGCATTTTCTTCTGGATGCAACATTACAACTTGCAAGATATTTGTTTATTCTCATTTTTTCTTCCATAACTACTCTCTCTTTAAAAACATTTATCTTATATTATACAAAATTCTACTTCTCTTTTCAATTTAGATACGCCAATTACTTTAATGTTAATTTCTTCACCCATCATATATTTTTTGCCAAAATCTCTTCCGATTAGAGAATAATGTTCTTCGTCATATATATAATAATCGTCCTTTAAATTATTAAAATATATAACGCCTTCTACACCATTTTCTAATTTTACATACATACCTTTTTGACTGAAACCGGAAATTCTTCCTTTAAACTCTTCATCTATAAATCTATCCATATATTCACAAATAAAAATTTTATCTGCTTCTCTTTCTATTTCTTCGCTTATTCTTTCAGCTTTTGAAATATAATTTGCTTTTTTCTCCATTTTTTCTCTTTCTTTTTCAAGGTTATCCAAATTAATGTTACCAAGTAAAATATTTGATAAAACTCTATGAACCATTAAGTCAGGATATCTTCTTATTGGAGATGTAAAATGGGTATAGTTCGGTATTGCAAGGGCAAAATGTCCTTTATTATCGGTAGTATAAACAGCTTTCTTCATACATCTTAAAAGAACGGTTTTAAAAAGCTGCTCGTTTTTATCCCCTTCTATTTCTTTTAAAAACTGCTGTAACTCTTTATTATAATGTTCGTCATGAAGTCTCAATTTATAACCAAGAGCATTTGCAAAACGAACAAAATCGGAAATTTTTTCTTTGTCCGGCTGTTCATGGACTCTGTATATACCATTTACTCCCATTGATGAAAAGAATTCGCAAGCTGAAGTATTTGCTATAAGCATAAACTGTTCTATTATTCTTTCCGCAATACCTCGATGTCTAATTTTAACATCCTCAACAGTTCCATCTTTTACAATTATTTCATTTTCATCAACATCAAAATCTATATTTCCTTCTTTAAAACGTCTTTGTCTTAAAATTTCGTAAAGCTCTTTCATTAAAAACAAATCGTCTTTAAATATATAATATTCTTCTTTTAATTCTTTACTTCCTTCAAAAAGCTCGTTTACTTCATCATAAACAAATCTTGCTTTTGACATAATAATTGATTTATAGAATTCATATGATATAAGTTTACCTTGATTATTTATCCTCATGTCAACACTAAAAGCCTTTTTCTTTTCATTTGGATTTAGACTACATAAATTTTCACATAAAGCTTTTGGAAGCATTGGAATAACTCTATCAGGGAAATATACACTTGTCCCTCTTTCATATGCTTCTTTATCAATTTCACTGTTTCTTTTTACATAATTGCTTACGTCTGCAATATGAACTGACAAAATATAATCCTTACCGTCTTTTTTAATGCTAACTGCATCATCAAGATCTTTTGCCGTTATACCATCTATTGTAAAAATATTTTCTTTTGTTATATCTTTTCTTTTATTTTCAAATTTATCAAGACTATCAAAAGTAAGCTCCTTAGATTCTTTGATTGCATCTTTTGAAAAATCATTTGGGATATCATATTCATATATTAATGATTCTATTTCAATGCCGTCATCACCTTGGTGTCCTAGTACTTTTTTTATTCTTCCAACCCAATTTTTATCTTTTGGGAAATCTGTTATTTCTACAACAACCTTATCTTTATTTTTTGCATATTTTATTCCTGATTTTGGAATGTATATATCATTTGTAAATTTAGGATTATCACTTACAACAAAGCCAAAAGTTTTTTCTTTAAAGAATGTACCGACAGTTTGTCTTTTAACCTTACTTGTTATTTCGATAATTCTGCCTTCTCTTTTTTTATCTCCTTGTTTTTCTTTTATTATTTCTACTTTTACTTTATCTCCGCTAAAAGCATCCATTGAATCACTTCCTAAGACAAATATATCTTCATCAAGTTCATCAACACTGACAAAACCAAATAAACCCTTACCTCTATCGTATATTCCTTCATATACTTTATTTTTGGTAAGAGAATATCTTCCGTCAACATACTTTATCATTTTTTCGCTGATTAGATGATTTAGCGCATTAGATAAAAGATTTTTTTGATTCTTTGAATGAAGAGAAAAAATATAAGCAAAATCTTTAAATTTCATAGGCTTATAATCATCGTTATTCATTAGTAAATAAATCTGTTCGCTTAAATATATTAATTTATCATTTTTCATACAAATTATTATATACTATTTAACTAAAAATTAATATAATTTATTTAAAAAGAAATAAATATCTGATATAATGTGTAATTAAGCTAAAGAAAAAATAATTAAAATTAGGAGTTAGTAGACATGAATGAACATTTTATTTTCGCAGGTCATGATACCGTGGCGCTTGCAAAAGAATTCGGAACACCACTTTACGTTATAAGTGAAAATAAAATTGTAGAAGCCATTAATTTAATCAAAGAAAGTTTTGAAGAATACGGACTTGATTATGATATAAATTATGCCGGAAAAGCTTTTACAAATATTGCTATGGTTAAAATAATAAAACAACAAGGAATTTGTCTTGATACTGTTTCAGGCGGAGAAATTTATACAGCCTTACAAGCTGGTCTTGACCCTAAAAAAATATGTTTCCATGGAAGTAATAAATCAGCAGAAGAAATCAAAGAAGCTATTGAAGCAGGTGTCGGTGTTATTACAATCGACAGCCTTTATGAAATAGGTTTGGTTGGAAGAATAGCAAAGAAACTTAAAAAGGTTCAAAACGTACATTTCAGAGTTTCTCCTGGGGTTGAAGCTCATACACATGAATATATACAAACAGGAAGAATCGATTCAAAATTCGGTATACCTGTAAATATGGCTGTAAGAGCAGCAAGAATGATTATTGATGAAGAATACTTAAACTTAACAGGGGTACACTGTCATATAGGTTCTGATATTTCTTCACCTAAACCTTTTGAAATAGCAGCAACAACAATGCTTGAAATTGTATATAACATAAAAGAAATGGGTGTTGAAATTGAAGCTTTAAATCTTGGCGGTGGTTTTGGAATAAACTACTTACACGACGACCCTGTATTCGATGTTGAAGAATATGTACATACAATCAGCAAAATAATAAGAAAACAATGTGATGTTCTTGGAATAAAAATTCCAAAGATTATAGTTGAACCTGGTAGATATATTATCGGTCCTGCAGGTATAACTTTATATTCAATAGGAACAATAAAAGAAATTCCTTATTTAAGAAAATATATAAGTGTTGACGGTGGTATGGGTGATAACCCAAGACCAGCTCTATATAATGCGATTTACCATGCTGTTATTGCAAATAAATACAACAAAGAAGCAAATGAACTTTATACTGTAAGTGGTAAATGCTGTGAAACAGATACTCTTATTAAAGATATTCTTCTTCCAAAAGCAGCACCTGGAGATATTCTTGCAGTATTAAACACAGGAGCGTATAACTATTCAATGTCAAGTCATTATAACAGACTTAAAACTCCTCCTGTTGTACTTTTAAAAGATGACAAAGCAGAATTAATGGTAAAAAGAGATACTTATGAAAATCTAATTCAAAACGATGTAGTTCCAAGCTGGCTTGAGGACTAATTAAAAAGGAGATGTAATGAATTTATTTAGTAATCAAAATTTAATACAAATGTTATATATGCTTATTCCAATTATATTGGCACTTAGTGTTCATGAATTTGCACATGCATTTGTAGCGGACAAAATGGGAGATCCTACTGCAAGGATTTCTGGAAGAATGACAATGGACCCAACGAGTCATGTAGATATTTTAGGGTTTCTTGCTCTACTATTCTTTGGATTTGGATGGGCAAAACCAGTTCCAATTAACCCAATGAATTTCAAAAAAAGAAAATTAGGAATGATACTCGTAAGTTTAGCAGGACCTTTATCTAATTTGATACTAGCCATCATTTTCTCAATTTTATATAAATTTGTTGCACCCATGTTTGATATTTTCGCTTTATATTATATCTTACAATACGGAGTAATAATAAATATATCTTTAATGATATTTAATCTTATTCCTGTGCCACCTCTTGATGGTTCAAAAATACTTGCAAGTTTACTTCCTTATAAATATGAAGCTAAGTTTTATGAATATGAAAGATATTTATATATCATACTTATAGTTTTACTTGTTACTGGAGTAATAGGATTTATATTATCTCCTCTAATGATGCCGTTTTTAAATATACTGCTTTAAAGGAGTATTATGAAAGAAAATATTTTACATTTAAGTAGTTTTGAAGGTCCTTTGGACCTTCTACTTCATTTAATACATAAAAATGAAATAGATATATATGATATTCCAATTGTTGAAATTACAAAACAATATTTAGATTATATATATAAATTTAACGATTTAGATATGGAAGTTGCCAGTGAATTTGTTGTAATGGCATCTACATTACTGGAAATAAAATCAAAAATGCTTCTTCCTGTTGAGGTAGATGAAAATGATGAAGAAATCGACCCAAGAGAAGAACTTGTAAATAGACTTATCGAATACAAAGCCTTTAAAGAGCTTACTAAAAACTTAAAAGAAGGCGAACAAGTTTACAATAAGTCACTTACAAAAGATCCGGAATATTTCAGTGAAATAAAAGATGAATATGTCGTAAAAGACATAGATGTATCATTACTTGCAAAAGCTCTTAAAAATATTCTTGTAAAACATCAATTAAGAGTAAACGAAATAAGTGACCATCAAACAATAGAAACAGATACTTTTTCTGTTGACGATTCTATCTTAACCATATCTAAAATACTTGAAACAGAAAACAAGATAAGTTTTTTATCATTATTTAAAAATAATCATAAAAAAGGATATATTATTGCAACATTCCTTGCAACATTGGAACTATTAAAAATCAATGCCGTAAAACTTACACAATCGGAAGTATACGGAGATATTTTATTAGAAAAGATTTAGGAGTAAAGATGAGCGAAACAAATAATAACGAGTTTATAAACAAAGATGAAAATGAACTTTTACATATTATTGAGAGTATTTTATTTGCTGTAGGAGATAAAGTGCATATTGATACAATAAAAAAAGTACTTAATATTAATGAAAAATATGCAACATCTTTACTAAAAAAATTACAAAGCGAATATGATTATAATATGAGAGGTGTAAAGTTAGTTAGAACAGATGATACATATCAACTAACAACACGAAGTGAATACTTTGATTATGTAAAACAAGTTCTTACAAATTATAATACTACAAACCTCTCACAAGCAGCTTTAGAAACACTTGCAATAGTCGCATATAAACAACCTGTTACAAGACTGGATATTGAGCTTGTAAGAGGGGTTAAATCCAGCAGTTCTTTAGACTTATTAATCGACAGAGGACTTGTTGAACAAGCTGGAAGATTAGAAGACGTAATAGGAAAACCTATGAGTTTTAAAACAACAAAAGAATTTTTAAGACTTGCGGGAATAGAAAAAATATCTGAACTACCTGATTTTGAAAACTTTATTAATGATTTGGAAAATCATATAGACGAACAAATGGAAGAATCAGGAGAACAATTAATGTTTACTGAAAAAATATAAAGACCTCTAACAGGGTCTTTTTTTTCCTTTACAGAAATCCATATTTCACATTTATAATCTTCACTTAAAATATTATCACTATAATATACTTCTATACACATTCCTCCGTAAGGTTGATACTTACTTGTAGGGAAAAATTCTGTATATATTCTTTTATATAATTCTTCAAACGCCTTTGGCATTTTCCCTACACAAGGAAATACTACCCATGTATTTTTTGGAACATTTTCAAGAGATAATTCTTCATTTACTTTTCCCCCATCATATAAAGTCCCAATTGCATAATCAAAATCTCCTTTTGTTGGATCGTCAAAACATACTCCTACTATTGCTCCCTTAAACATATTATCGGGTTTAGTATAAGAACATAATTCTTTAATAGTGCCATCTTCAAAATATGTCTGCCAAGTTTTTTTATATTTTTATTGCTTATTTCCTTACCCCCTCCATACCTTGTTCTTTTGGCAATAATAGTAAATTCACCTGTTTTTTCAATTCTGTAATTCATGTCTTTTCATCCTTCTATTACAATTTTTATGGAAAGTTTAAAAAAAGATTTTAAATTTGAATTACCGCTTTTTACTTGACTTGGACTAATTCCATGAAATTTAGTAAAAGCTCTGCTAAAACTTTCACAGGAATTATAGCTGTATTTAAAGGCAACATCTATAACCTTCACGTTTTTATTATAAAGTTCTTCCGCTGCCAAAGATAACCTTCTACTTCTTATATATTCCCCTAATGTATATCCACAAACAATTTGAAATATTCTTTGAAAATGAAAACTTGAAGAACAAGCAACTTCTGCAATTTTATCATAATCAATATCTTCTGTTATATTATCTTCCATGTAATTTATTGCATTTTGTAATCCATCTATCAAATTCATACTTTTTCCTCCTTCCATGATAATACTATAGCAAGAAAAGAAATTCACTTCATGATTTACAGTGCCGTTAAATGATATGAAAATATTATATACAAAAAAAGACACACATAAGTGTGTCTTTTAAATTTATTTATTATTCAGCTATACAAATAATATCATTTTCTTTAGCATAAGCTTCAGCTTTTGAACCTTTATTTACAAACATGTATAGATTATCGCAAGCTTTAAATGCGTGTTCTCCTATTTCAGTATCGCTACCTTCAATAGTTACACTGTTTAAGTTCTTACAATAGTTGAATATATATCTTCCCATTTTTTGAACATTTTTACCGATTGTTGCAGATGTAAGTCCGCTGCATCCATCAAATGTTCTTTCACCTAAATATTCAACACTATCAGGAATTCTTATTGTTTGTAAGCTAATACAATCATAGAAAGCAAAACCTGAAATATGTTTCATACCTTCTGGAATGATAAAATCTTTAAGGCTTGCACAGTTATTGAAAGCACCTACTCCAAGTTGTTCAACACTGCTTGGAAGTGTAATATATTCAAGATTTGTACAACCGTCAAATGCATATGCACCAATACTTTTTACGCTTTCAGGAATTGTTATGCTTTTTAGTCCTGTAAAACCTGCAAAAGTATAATCACCTATATTTTTAACACCACTTGGAACTGCAAGTTGAATTAAACTCCTGCATCCGAAGAAGGCTTCTCTTCCTATTTCTTCAACTGTTTTTGGAAGTGATAAACTTGAAATTCTATCACAGTAACTGAATGCTCTTTCTTCTATTTTCTTAACTCCGCTTGGAATTACAACCGCACCTTTTACAAATGGACAACAAATTACTGTTGTTTTTTCTTTATCAAATAAAATATTGCTTTCACTTGAATATTTCTTATTATCTTCATCAACAGTAAGTGTTGTTAAGTTTTTACATCCTGAGAATACTTCAATGCCAATTTCTTCAACACTTTCAGGAATATAAATATCTTTAAGTCCCGTGCATTTATGGAAAGCAAGTCTACCTATTCTTGTAACACCGTTTTTAATGTTAACTTGTTTTAAATCAGAACATAAGAAGAATGCATAATCATCAATACCACCTCTTGTTATTGTTACTTCTTTTAAAGAAGCAGGAACATCAGTTTCATTTTCATAATAAGAACTTGCCCCAAATAAATATCCAAGATAAGTATTTTTTTCTTCACTTTCACCAATGAATGGAAGTGTTAATCTTTCAAGTCTCCAACATCCGTTAAATACGCTTCTCTTAATTTCTTTTACGCTGTCTGGAATAACCATATCTATAATATGTCTACAACCGCTAAATGCTCCTGCACCAATACTTTCAACGCTGTTAGGAATATTGATTTGTTCCAAACTCTTACATCCGTCAAAAGCAGAATTTCCAATACTTGTAATACCATCTAAAATATCAATACTTTCAAGATTTACACAACCTAGGAAAGCTCTTGGTCCTATTGCAGTTACATTTGGTTGAATATCAACTTCATCTTTTCCACCAGGACAACATAAAAGTGTTGTTTGATCTTTATTATATAAAACACCATTTACACTTGAATAATATTCATTTTCTTCATCAACATTTATACATTCTAAATTTGAACAGTTTGCAAAAACATATGCGCCGATTTTTTCAACTGTTTTTGGAATAAATAATCTTTTAAGTCCGTTTGCTCCATCAAATGCATAATCGCTTATGCTTTTTAGACTTGTTGGAAGGAAAATTTCTTCAAGATTTGAGCATCCATCAAATGCACAAATACCTATGCTTTCCAAGCTTTCAGGTAATTTAATTGTTTTAAGCCCAGTACAATTTGAAAAAGCATAACCGCCAATGCTTGTTAAGCTATTAGGTAAGTTAATTTCTTTAAGAGATGTACATCCATGGAAAGCAAATAAATCAATATTTTCCACTGTATCAGGAATTGTTACGCTTCTTAGTCCTGAGCAACCGTAAAATACGTAGTATCCAATACTTTTCATACTTCTTGGAATTACAACTTCTTCCAAAGATTCACACATATAAAAAGCAATATTACCTATTTTTTCAAGTCCTTCAGGAAAAACTATTTTCTTTAAACTTGAACATTCTTTAAATGCATTGTTTCCTATTATTTTAAGAGTAGAAGGAAGTACAACTTCTTCCAAATTTTTACATTTATCAAATGCTCTGTTTCCTATAACAGTTACACCTTCAGAAATAATAACTTTTTTTAAGTTATTACAGTCTTTAAAAGCTTTTTCTTCAATTACTTTTATATCTGCAGGAACTGTATATTCACTAACACAACTTGCTTCTGTTTTATTTATTTTACACATTATAATATCTCCTATCTAATAATTATATAATTAGATTAAAAACTCTTTTATATACAAAAATAGTACCACATTTTAATTTTTTTATCAATAATTTACTACCTTTATTTACCATATTTATGGTAAATAGTTATATATACTTTCGTATTAAAAATTTTGTAAAGGAAGATAAAAAATATGAATGAAAAAAAATTAAATGGTATTCGTTTTAATGTCGTAAAATATTTAAGCAATATAATTGGACTTGAGAATCTTTTATTATTTGAAAATAAAAAGAGAGATAAAAAAAGATTATCAAAGAAAATAAAAATTTATTATAATTTGATTTACAAAGAAATTTCACCACTAAAAGAAGAAAATATAAATATACAAAATGTTTTTTCTTTTCTTAGTGGTGAATACAATAATGTACTAAAAAAAGTTTTAACATATTATAAAATTGAAAATAAATAATATTATTATATAAAAAACAAATTAAATATTAAATTTGTAAACATACATAACATAACCCCTAAAAAAGTTGGAATTAAAAAAGATAAAACAGTATATTTTATACTTTTTGTTTCAGCTTTTATTGTCATTAAAGTAGTGGCGCAAGGAAAATGCAAAAGCATAAATATCATAACATTTATTGCAGTAAATATTGTCCAGTCGTTTTGAATTAAAATATTTCCTATTTGCATGGTACTTCCTATATCAACAATACTTCCATTACCAAGATAACACATTAAAATAATAGGAAGAACTATTTCATTTGCGGGAATACCAAGAATAAAAGCTGTTAAAATATAACCATCTAGTCCCATAAGCTTTGCAAATGGGTCTAAAAAATTTGCTACAAAACCTAAAATGCTAATATCTCCTATTGTAATATTTGCCATAAGCCATATTACTATTCCCGCAGGAGCAGCAAAAATTATAGCCCTATATAAAACATATAAAGTTCTATCAAATATGGACCTTATTATTATGCCTGTTACTTTTGGTTTTCTAAAAGATGGAAGTTCCAAAGCCAAAGTTGAAGGTGCTCCTTTTAAAAAAGTAACCGATAAAAATTTTGAAACAACAAAAGTCATAAAAACACCCAATAATACAACAAGTAAAACCGTTAAAGTACATAATAGTGACTTTTTAAAATTTAATCCAACTCCACCTATAAATACTGTTGCAACCGTAATTAAAAAAGGAAAACGTCCATTACAAGGAACAAATACATTTGTAATAATAGCTATAAGCCTCTCTCTTGTAGAATTTATAATCCTACATCCAACAACTCCGGCTGCGTTACAGCCAAATCCCATACACATTGTCAAAGCCTGCTTGCCGGATGCGCATACACATTTAAAACATCTATCCAAATTAAATGCAATTCTTGGAAGATACCCAAGGTCTTCCATAATCGTAAACAATGGAAAAAAAATTGCCATAGGCGGTAACATTACACTTATAACCCAGGTTAATGTGTTATACATACCATCTAACAACATGCCCTTAAAAAATACAGAAATATTCATATAATCAAACAAATCATATAGTTTAATTCCTATAAAAGAAAAAAACTTAGAAAGTATTTCCGACGGATAGTTTGCTCCATATATTGTAATCCAGAAAATTAAACAAAGAAAACCCAGCATTATAGGTATTCCAAATAATTTTGAAGTTAGAATTTTATCGATCTTTCGGTCTCGCTCGTTATAATTTCTGTTATTAAAACGGATTACTTTAGAACATAAAAATTCGTTATTTTTAAGTATAGTTTGCATAATCATTTCAGTAAAATCATATGATAAACATTCATTTAATCTATTTTTTTCATAATCAATTACTTCTTTAAGCTTAGCATTATTTTTTAAATCAATTTCCAAATATTCTTCAATTGAATTTAAAATTTTTTTATTATCTTCAATAAACTTTAATGATATCCACCTTTTGATATATGTATTTTTTAAATCATATCCCTCTAGGACAGAAGATATATGCTCTATTGCATTTTCTATTTTTATGTCATATTTAATATTATTTGGAGTTATTTTTATTTCACCTACACAAATACGATAAATTTCTTCTGTTAAATCAAATAAAGTCCTTTTATATTTAGCACTTACTCCTACAACAGGCACACCAAGATACTCACTTAAAAGTTTTAAATCGATATTTATTCCTTTTTTCTTTGCTTCATCAAGTAAATTTACACACACAATAACATTATTTGTTATTTCCATAACTTGATAAACTAAATTTAAATTTCTTTCAAGACAAGTTGCATCTACAACAACCACCATTAAATCAGCTTTACCAAAACAAATATAATCTCTCGCTATTTCTTCTTCTTTCGAATTTGACATTAAAGAATAAGTGCCGGGAATATCTACCAAAAGAAAGTTTTTATTTTTATACTCATATTCTCCAACAGCATTAATTACTGTTTTACCAGTCCAATTCCCTGTATGTTGATGCATACCTGTCAAAGCATTAAATACCGTAGACTTACCAACATTGGGATTTCCACAAAGACCTATGGTAAAATCACATCCAACAACTTTTTCAAACACATTTTTTTTTAATAACTTAGAACCTGTTGAACCTATAGTTAACCCCATAAAATCACCTCTTTATGCTTCCTAATAATAGAATATGCATAAAGAGGTTTTTGGTTACAAATAATCAATATACATAAATTTTATCACTGTCTTCTTTTCTAAGGGCTATAATACTTCCTCTTATTTCATATGCAACAGGATCATTTAAAGGACTTACAAATACAGGCTTTATTTTTGTTCCGTTTATAAGTCCTAAGTCTAAAAATCTTCTTTTGTCATCTTTATTTGCAAATATTTTTTTTACTTTTTTTGTCTGCCCTATTTTTACATTAGTTAATTTTTTCATATAAATATTCTCCTGATTATACATTACATTATATGAACTTGAATAAAATTTTGTTATAAGACAATAAAAAAAAGAGCTTGAATTTATCAAGCTCTTTAATTAATACTTATCCATGTATCATTTTACCTTTAATACCTTCACATGCTTCCATAAAACCTTCTGATAAAGTAGGATGAGCAAAAGTAATATTGGCAATTTCTTCACTTGTAGCTTCAAGATCCATTGCAATTGCACCTTGTGCAACTATATCTGAAGCATTAAGTCCTACAATATGAACACCGATTATTTCATCAAAACGTTCATCTGTAATAACTTTTACAAATCCGGTTGTATCATTCATTGCAAGCGCTTTTCCAACTCCTGCGAAAGGCATCTTGCTTGTTTTATATGGAATACCAAGTTCTTTTGCTTGTTTTTCATTTAAACCTATCCAAGCAACTTCAGGTATTGTAAATACGCAAGAAGGAATCATGCTGTAATCAACTTCTTCACCTTCTCCGAATAAATCTTCTGCAACAACAATACCTTGTCTGCTTGCGGTATGAGCAAGCATAACTTTACCTGTAACATCACCGATAGCATAAATATTGTCAATGCTTGTTTTTAATTTATTGTCAATTTCAATAAATCCTTTAGCACTTACAACAATATTTACATTACTTGCAACTTTAACAGGTTTTCTACCAACAGACATAAGTACACAGTCAGCTTTAACTTTAGTACCATCAGATAATACTACATTACCGCCTTCTATCTTGCTTGCACCTTTTCCTGTTATAATATCTATACCGTGGTTTCTAAGTTCTTTGTCAACTACGTTAATAACATCATCATCTGCCATTGCAAGAATGCTATCAAGCATTTCAACTATTGTTACTTTAACACCAAATTCATTCATTACACCGGCTAATTCAACACCGATAACACCACCACCGATAATTACCAAGTCTTTTGGTAACTTATCTAAGTTAAGTATTTTTTCAGAATCGAAAATTTCAACACTGTTATCAGTTTCAATAGGAATCATAACAGATTCACTACCACAAGCTACAACGATATTATCTACGCTGTATGAATCATTACCTACCAAGATTTCATGGTTTGTATTGATTACTGCTTCGCCCATAACAACATCAACTTTATGACGTTTTAATAAACCTTTTACACCGCCTGTAAGTTTTGATACAACTTTATTTTTTCTATCTAAAACTTTAGACCAGTTTACATTGAACGAATCAATTTCAATACCCATTTCATCAGCATGTTTTATTTCTCTTAAAACTTCTGCATTTTTTACATATGATTTTGTAGGAATACATCCTTTATTTAAACATACCCCACCTATATTTTCTTTTTCAAATATAACTACTTTTGCTCCTAATTGAGCAGCTCTTATAGCACAAACATATCCTCCAGGACCTGCACCGATAACAGCTAAATCATAATCATATTCTTTTTCTTGTTTTTTAGGTTTTGATTCAACTTTTTTATCTGGGTTTGTAAGCATTTGAGCTTGTTCTTTTGTTGGAGGAGTTGAACCTTTTTTACCTATAAACATTATAGGTTCATTTACTTTTACATTATCTCCTTCTTCAACATATAAAGCAAGAACTGTTCCGTCAGCTGTTGGATTATCAACTTCCAAAGCAACCTTACCTGTTTCAACTTCTACAACTATATCGCCTCGTTTTATATCATCCCCTACTTTACACATCCATTTTAGAATTTCTCCTTCTTCCATAGACATATCAAGTTTTGGCATTAACATAAATTTACCATCAAAATCATCCATTGAAACATCACCGGAAGAATTTGATTCTTCTTTTACTTCTTCATCTTTCCCCATGGCTTCTTCTTTTGTAGGAGGAACTTCGCCATCTTCTCCAATATACATTATAGGAGTATTTACTTTTACATCTTCTCCTTCGTCAACATAAAGGGCAAGAACTGTTCCGTCGGCTGTTGGATTATCAACTTCCAAAGCAACCTTGCCCGTTTCAACTTCTACGACTATATCGCCTCTTTTTATCTTATCTCCTACTTTACACATCCATTTTAGAATTTGACCTTCTTCCATAGACATGTCAAGTTTTGGCATTAACATATATTTTCCCATATTAAAACATTCTCCTGATTAAATTATTATACCTATAGGATTGCTTAAAACTTCATTTAAAGTATTTAAGAAACCAACAGCATCCATACCGTCCAATACCCTATGATCTATTGTTATACTAAATCCTGTAAATGTTCTTACAACAATTTCTCCGTCAACAACAGCAGGCATTTGAGCAGTTCTTCCTACCCCAAGAATTGCAACTTCACCAGGATTGATTATTGGTGTAAAGAAATTATTTACACTTCTACCTGTATTACTGATTGTAAAAGTTGCACCTCTGTAATATTTACCGCTTAATTTATTTGCTCTTGCTTGAGGTACAATTTCGCTTCTTTCATCACAAATATCAAAGATATTTTTATTTTCAACACCGTTGAAAACAGGAACTACAAGCCCATCTTCTTGTGCAACAGCCAAACCTATATTTACTGTACTTCTTCTATGAATTTCTTTTCCGTCAAAGTTTGCATTTACTTTAGGACATCTTTGTAAAGTCATACAAACAGCTTTCATTAATAAATCAGTAACGGTAAGTTTTTTATTATATTTTTCTTTAAATACAGCTTTGGTTTTTTCAAATATATTCATAAATTCCGTTGTATCTATATCTGCAAAATGAGATACTTGAGGAGCATTTAACATTGATGTCATCATGTTATCTCCGATTGCTTTTCTCATTCCTTTATATGGAATAACTTTATCTTCAAGAATAGGAGCATTAACAACAGTAGCGTTTTCCAATGCTGTTTTTTCTTCTTTTTCCAAACCAACGGCACTCATTACATCATTTTTCGTTATTTTATTATTAGAATAAGCTACATCTTTAATGTCAACATCGTAATAATTCATAACATTCTTTGCAACCGGGGTAATCTTAACTCCCTTTTCTCTCATAACAGGAAGAACATTTTCCAAATCTTTTAATACGATTGCACCATATTTGCCACTGCCAACCACATTTGCAAGATCAATATTTTTCTCTTTTGCATAAACTCTGGCAGCAGGAGTTGCTAATATTTTACTCATATTACCACCCTCCTTTACATCATTTCTTTTACTTTTGCTACAATATCATCAACAGAAGGAACAATTTGTTTTTCTATAATTGGATTGTAAGGTACAGGAATTTCCATTCCACCAAGTCTTTCAACAGGCGCATCCAAATGATAGAAAGCTTCACTTTCGTTTATTGTTGAAACTATTTCTCCACCAAAACCTCCGAATTTTGGAGCTTCGTAAACTACCAACGCTTTTCCTGTTTTGCAAACAGAATTAATTATCGTTTCTGTATCTAATGGTCTTAGAGTTCTAACATCTACTACTTCACAGTTTATTCCTTCTTCAGCTAATTTTTCTGCTGCTTCCAAACAGAAAAGTAAAGTTCTTGACCATGCAACAAGTGTTATATCGCTTCCTTCTTTTTTAATATCAGCTTTGCCAAGTTCGATAGTATATTCTTCTTCAGGAACTTCACCGTTTGTTCTATATAAAAGTTTATTTTCAAAGAAGCATACAGGATTATCATCTCTAATTGCTGATTTTAATAAGCCTTTTGCATCATAAGGAGTTGCAGGCATAACAACTTTAAGTCCAGGTGTATTTAAAAATAAAGCTTCAAGACATTGTGAATGTTGTGCAGCAGCACCTGTTCCAGAACCAAATGGAGTTCTAAGAACCAATGGAGCTTTTACTTGACCGCCTGTCATGAATCTATATTTTGCGGCACCGTTTACTATTGGATCTACTACTAATGAAACAAAGTCACCAAACATAATTTCAACTATTGGTCTAAGTCCAAACATTGCCATACCAAATGCAGCATATGTAAAACTTGTTTCAGAAATCGGTGTATCAATAACTCTTTCTCTTCCAAATTCATCGAACATTCCTCTGCTTACACCGAAACATCCTCCGTATAAACCTATATCTTCACCTAAGAAATACACATTTTCATCTCTGCGCATTTCTTCGCTCATTGCGTCTTTTATTGCTTGTAAATAAGATATTTTTCCCATTTTATTTCCTCCTACTCAGCATAAACATAATTCATCGCTTCTTCAACAGAGATGATTTTGCTAACTTTCTTTGCTTGTTCAGCAGCATCTTCAATTTCTTTTTCGATCTTTTTATCTAATTCTTCAAATTCTTCTTGTGTAATCATACCTTGATCTATCATATAATTTTTTTGTCTTTCGATAGCATCATGATTTTTCTTCATATCTTCTTCTTCGTCTTTTGTTCTGTATTTTCTTTGGTCTGATTTTGAATGTCCAAGATATCTATATGTTTTAAATTCTAATAGATAAGGTTTACATTCTTCCCTGCAATATTCACTGGCTTCCATAACAGCTTCCATAACGGCAAGTACGTCCATTCCGTCAACTACTTTAGATTTTATGTTAAAGCCTTCTCCTCTAACTGCAATATCTTCAACTGGTACTGTGAATTTTGCTGGTGTAGACATTCCGTATCTATTGTTTTCACAGCAAAGTAAAATAGGTACATCCCAAATGCTTGCAAGATTCATTCCTTCAAGCACCATTCCTTGATTTGAAGCACCGTCACCAAAGAATGCGGCAACACAATTTTTCTTTCCTTGTTTTTTAAGTGCAAATGCAACACCTACGGCTGTTGGAACACCTGCACCTACAATTGCAGAACTTCCAAGGTTACAATGTTCTAAATCAATATAATGCATTGAACCGCCAAGTCCTTTACAACCACCTTCATAATTTGCAAAAAGTTCACAAAACATATTATAAGGAGTTGCACCTTTAGCAAGACAATGTCCGTGTCCTCTATGTGTAGGAACAATCCAGTCATCTTCCTTAAGACCTAAACTAATTCCTGCATGACAGGCTTCTTCACCAACTCCAAGGTGAGTTGTACCGTGAATCAATCCAGCCATAAACATTTCGTTTACTTTTAGTTCAAAATGTCTAGAAGTAAGCATTGTTTTTAAGACTTTTAGCATTTCGTTTTTGTCTTTTTTTCTTTCTTCAAACGTCATCATTTTTAATCCTCCTATTTTTTAATGCTGTTAGAAAAAATTTTCTTAAACGAGCATTTGTTTACAAAAGTAACAAATGACTTTCTCTTTAAACACATTGTAAAGCATTACAATTAAAATTTCAACTATAATTTGTACCAATTTTAACTTTTTTTAAAAATAATTTGACACATTTGCTCAATATTATGATATAATTTAGAAAAATAACATTTGTTATGGAGGTTGGTTATGGCAGTTGAAGAAAAAATCCTTACAAAGATAGCATATTACTATTATAAACAAGAATTAACCCAAAGTGAAATTGCACAAAGATTACACATGTCCAGACAAAGAGTAAACAGACTTCTTAAAAAAAGCAGAGAACTTGGAATTGTTGACATCAACATTAAAGGATATGAAGAATATCTTATTAATCTTGAATCAGAAATAGAAAAGAAGTTCTCACTAAAAAGAGTAATGGTTGCACAGCCTCAAGAAGACGAAGATATATTCCATTCACTTGGTAGAGCCGGAGTAGAGCTTGTAACTGATTTACTTGAAGATAATTTAACAATAGGTATATCATGGGGAAGAACAATATACAATACAGTAAATTATTTCCCTGCATTAAAAGGTAAATACAAAAATATTAAAGCGCTTCAATTGGTTGGAAGTCTTAACAATCTTGGAGATACACGCCTAACAAATGACATAACAAAAAACTTTGCAGAAAAAATAGATGCAAAAGCATACTATATGTTTGCACCTACATTTGTTTCAAAAAAAGAAACAAAACAAACTTTAATGCAAGAAGAAAGTTTAAAAAAATTATTCAACCTATTTAATTACTGCGATATAATTCTTGGCAGCGTTGGATTAATGGCAAGTTCAACATCTTCTCTAAAAGAACAGTTTTTAAATCCAAAAGACTACAACGAATTAAAAGAAAAAGGCGCAGTAGGAAATATTTGCTTAAACTATTTTGATAAAGACGGCAATAAAATAGACTGCGATTTTAATAATAGAGTAATGTCTATTGATATAGATGCAATAAAAAGAAGTAAAAACGTCATATGTATTACAGGAGGAGAAGATAAACACGAAGCAATTCTTGCAGCTTTAAAAGGTAAATATATTAATACTCTTGTAATTGATAAAGATACGGCAGACTATATAATGAATCATTAGTATCCTTAAAGGAGATAAAAATGAAACTTTGCATAATCCAAGCTTCGTATAAGTTAAGTTTTGATAAAACATTATACGAAGCCAAAAATAAAAGATTTTTAATATAAAAATCCTATTTCATGTTTTAATATTATGAAATTCTTATTTTAATACAAATTTAAAGGCTTAGGATAATGTTTTATCTTAGGTCTTTTATTTTTATATCAAGATAAGGAGAATAACATGAAAAAAGAATATAAAATAAATAATAAATTAATTAAACTTGCTTTACCATTATTTTTTATTAATATATTACAACAGCTTTACTCAGTTGTTGATATTGCTTTTGTAGGAAATATTGTGGGTAAAAATGCTATAACGGCACTTAGTAGTGCAATAATGATTTCATTCATAATAAATTCTGTTTGTATGGGAATAACAACAGGTGCCAGCGTTATGATTTCAAAATTTAACGGGGAACATAATAAAGAAAATATAAAACATACCATAGCTACGTTGTTTTCACTTTCCGTAATTATATCTTTTATGCTTACTATAATCATCTTATTATCGCATAAAAACATTTTTGAGTTTATGAATGTACCTTTAAGTGCATTAAATTATGCAAATGATTATATAAAAATAATTTCCTTTGGAATTATTTTTACTTTTGGATATAATGCAGTCTATTCAATTCTTAAAGGATATGAAGATTCTTTAAGTTGTTTATTTTTTGTGATACTTTCAACCTTAGTAAATATATTTTTAGATTATATATTTATTTATAAACTAAATTTAGAAGTAAAAGGAGCGGCTTTTGCGACAGTAATTTCACAAGGAATATCTTTCTTTTGTTCTTATATATATTTAAGAACAAAACTATTATTAAAAATAAGATATAAACATATGTATATGAAAAAAGATTACGTGATAAAAATAATAAAAATCGGATTACCTTGTGCAGTACAAATGACTATTTTAAATATTTCGTATTTAATAATTACAAAAATATTAAACGGATATGGAACAACAATAGCATCAGCAGCAGGAATAGGACTAAAGATAAATACTTTTGCTGCCTTACCATGCTGGGCAATAGGTCAAGCTGTAATAAATTTAGTATCTTATTATTATGGAGCAAGAAATATTAATAACATAAAAAAAACAATTCATCTTTCCATAATTTATGCAATATTAAGTTGTTTTATACTTATTATGATTTTCCAAATATATGCTTATAAAATTATAGGCATATTCACAACTGATATACAGGTTATAAATGAAGGAGTAAAATATTTAAGAATATGCTGTTCAATAAATTTTGTATCCTATGCAGTAATGTATATTATGGATTCATTTATGACAGGAGTATCAGATTCCTTTACGGCAATGCTAAACTCAATTCTTCAAGCAGTTATAATACGAGTTTCCTTAAGCATAATATTAATAGAAATATTTAATCTATCTTATATAGGAATATATATTGCAGAATTCATCTCCCCTATTATTCCAATGGTTGTTGGAATAATATATTATTTACGTTTTATAAAAACAAAAGAGATAGTTTAAACTATCTCTTTTTTATTCTTCATATATATCAAATTTTTCAAGCCCATCAAACTGCATATTGTAATATTTAGCATATAATCCATTTTTCTTCATTAAGTCCAAATGGTTTCCTCTTTCTGTGGTTCTGCCATTTACAATAACAATTATTTCATCAGCATTTTTTATAGTGCTTAATCTGTGAGCAATAACAAGAGTTGTTCTGTCTTTAGAAAGTTTTTCAAGGGATAATTGAATATGTCTTTCACTTTCATTATCAAGAGCAGAAGTTGCTTCATCAAGTATAAGTATTTCAGGATTTTTAAGAAATACTCTTGCAATTGATATTCTCTGTTTTTGTCCTCCTGAAAGTCTTGTACCTCTTTCCCCTACATAAGTGTCATACCCATCATCAAGACTCATAATAAAATCGTGAATATTTGCATTTTTTGCAGCTTCTATTATTTCTTCGTCGCTTGCACCAGGCTTACCATATGCAATATTTTCCTTTATGCTTCCGCCAAACATATATACATCTTGTTGAACAACCCCGATTGAACTTCTAAGGGATTTTAAAGTTACATCTTTTATATTTGTATTATCAATTAAAATTTCACCACTGTCAACATCATAAAATCTTGGAATCAATGAACAAAGAGTTGTTTTTCCTCCCCCTGACGGCCCAACTAAAGCAACGGTTTTCCCTTTTTCAATATTGATATTAATATTACTTAATACTTTATTATTTTGTTCATATGAAAATGAAACATTTTTAAAAGTAATATTTCCCTCAACATCTTTAAGTTCCACTGCATTTTTACTGTCTTTTATGTCAGGATTAAGTTCAATTACTTCTAAAAATCTTTTAAACCCTGCATATCCCTTTTGAAATTGTTCCGTAAAGTTTATAAGAACTTCTACAGGAGTAATAAATATACCTATATATAAAGCATATACAGCAAGATCAGCAGCATTCATACTTCCATAAGCTACAAATAATCCTCCAAAAACTATAACAGCAAGATATAAAAGACCTTTAAAGAAAGATGTACCAGCATGATATTTACCCATAATTTTATATTGTGCAGTTTTTGAAGATAAGAAAAGTCTATTACTATAATCAAATTTATCATGTTCTATTTCTTCGTTTGCAAAGGACTTTACAACCCTTATACCTGCCAAACTATCTTGAACAGCTGAATTTACACCTGCAATTTTTTTTCTATTATCGGTAAAAGTAGCTTGCATTTTTCTATTTAAATACAAACAAAAAACAAGCATACTAAAAGTTATTAATATTAAAATTAAAGTTAGAGGAATATTTATAAATAAAAGGAAAATAAATGAACCTACAATTTTAAACGTAGAAATAAAAATATTTTCCGGTCCATGATGTGCAAGTTCAGAAATATCAAATAAATCTGATACAAGTTTGGACATCATATCCCCTGTATTGTTTTCATCATAGTAGGAAAAAGATAATCTTTGATATTTATCAAACAAATCTTGACGCATATTACTTTCCATATTTGCACCCATAATATGCCCCCAAGATGTAATAAAAAATTCTCCGTATGTTCTTACAATGTACATAATTAACATTAAAATCGCTACTAACCATATATATTTAAGTATTGTTTCTTTACCTAAAGTAAAAAGCCCACCTGTCAAATATTTTAAAATTTGAGGGAAAGCCAAATCAACTATCGAAACAATAAATGCAAAAAACATATCAAGATAAAATAGTTTTTTATAAGGTTTATAATAACTAATAAATTTTCTAAATATAGACACTTTAAACTCCTTAATTTTATTTTTACAATTAAATTATTATACATTAAAAGCCTTTTTTTATCAATAAATATAACTTTTCCTTTTTTAATTTGAAATATATAAATAATCTTATCTTGAAAAAAAATCAAATTTGTAGTAAATTATTTATATGTGGTGTATACGTTTAACAATTAAGGAAGAAGGAGACAACTATGAAAGATATTATTAGCGTTGAAAATCTAAAGAAACTTGAAGCATTGAAAAATCCATATGTTATGCAAAAAGTAATAAATATGGTTTCACTATTAAAACCAAATAAAGTTACTGTTTTAACAGACAGTATTGAAGATCAGAATTATATTAAAGAAATTTCAATAAATAACGGAGAAGAAACACCTTTAAATCTTGAAGGTCATACATATCATTTTGATTCACCACTTGACCAAGCAAGAGACAAGGTAAACACAAAATATTTACTTGATAAAGAAGTTAACTGGGGACTTGATATAAACTGGACAAACAGAGACAGTGGACTTAAAGAAATATACTCAATAATGGACGGAATGATGAAAGGCAAAGAAATGTTCGTTGCTTTTTACTGCCTAGGACCAAGCAATTCAATTTTCTCTATTCCAGCTTTACAAATAACAGATTCTGCTTATGTAGTACACAGCGAAAACCTTTTATACAGACAAGGTTATTCAGATTTTAAAAATTTAAATGGTAGCGATGACTTTTTTTATTTAATACATAGTGCAGGAGAATTAGTAAACGGCGTTACTAAAAACATAGATAAAAGAAGAATTTACATAGATATAAATAATAACACTGTATATACTTGTAATAACCAATACGCAGGAAACAGTTTAGGACTAAAAAAATTATGTTTCAGACTTGCAATAAAAAAAGCAATGGACGAAGATTGGTTAGCTGAACATATGTTTTTAATGGGAGTACACGGAAAAGATGGAAGAAAAACATATATGGCAGGTGCTTTCCCTTCTGGATGTGGTAAAACAAGTACAGCCATGATTTCAGGACAAAGTATCGTAGGAGATGATATAACATATATAAGAAATATAGATGGTAATCCAAAAGCCGTAAATGTAGAACAAGGTATATTTGGTATAATAAACGAAATAAACGGTAAAGATGACCCTGTTATATTTGATGCATTAACAACTCCAAGAGAAGTAATTTTCTCTAATACACTTGTAAGTGATGGAAAAACGTATTGGAATAAAATGGGAGTTGAACTTCCTGAAGAAGGATTTAACCATAGCGGAGAATGGAAAAAAGAATACGGAATAATTCCATCAAGTAAAAATGCAAGATATACAATGAAAATAGAAGAACTTGCTAATGCAGATGAAAATCTAAATAATAAAGAAGGGGTTCTTCTTGATGCAATGATATTCGGAGGAAGAGATGCTCATACAACAGTTCCAATAGCTGAATCATCATCTTGGAATCAAGGTATGGTAACAGGAAGCATCATTGAATCAGAAACTACAATGGCTTCAATTGGAAAAGAAGGTGTAAGAACTCACGACCCTCTTGCAACTTGTGACTTTATTTCAGTACCTTTCAAACAATTTATTGAAAAACATTTTGAATTTGGAAGAAAGTTAAAACATATTCCAAGAATATATGCAACAAACTATTTCTTAAAAGATATTGATGGCAATTTCTTAAATGGAAAACTTGATAAAAAAGTATGGTTACTTTGGGCTGAAGGAAGAATTCACGAAGATTATGATGCAGTTGAAACACCTATTGGAAATATTCCATTATATGAAGATTTAAAAAAATTATTTAAAGAAACTCTTGATAAAGATTATACAGAAGATGAATACAAATCTCAATTTGCCATAAGACTTGACAGATATCTTGAAAAAATGGCAAGAATGAAAGAAGCATTTAAAAATACAAATCTTCCTGATGAATTCAAAGTTGAATTTAATAACGAAATGGATAAACTAAAAAAAGCAAGAAAAGAATTTGACAGAGCGGTTGTTTCACCTTTCAGATTTTATAAATAAAAAAAAGCATCTGTTTTTACAGATGCTTTTTTTATAGATTGTATAATTGATTATAGATATATTAATGAAGTTTTAAAATTGGTATAATACGTCTGCTCATAAATGATAAAAAACTTAATTATACAAAAAAAGAAACACCAAAAGGTGTTTCTTTATAGCAAGTTCATAAGCCGAGTTCTGTTTTAATGATCATCTATCTAGACTTATTGTTACCAATAAGTTCAAGCGACCTACCACTAACCAGTGACGGGCAGCCACCTGACATAAAGTCTGGTTATTTCTTGGTCTTGCTCCCGATGGGGTTTACACGTCCAAATAGTTACCTATTTGCCTGTGAGCTCTTACCTCACCCTTTCACCCTTACCTTTAAAAGGCGGTTTCCTTTCTGTTGCACTTTCCTTTAGGTTACCCTAACCGGCCGTTAACCGGCATCGTTGCCCTATGGAGCTCGGACTTTCCTCTTTTAAAATAAAAGCGATCAAACGACTTGCTATTTAAAGGTTTATTATATCATTTTTAAAAATCTTTTTCAACAAAATATTACATCGTAAGAATACTCTCATTTGCTTCTATAACTTTTAAAATATCCTCTTCATGTCCTGTTTTAGCATTTATATATATTATAAAAATTTCATCATTATATTTGCCTTTTATTTCATAACAATATTTTTCTTCTTCCGTACTTGTCGGAATAACAGCAAGCCTTACTCTTGTTACATCAAGATCTTCATTAACCAAACTTAACACTTCTTTGCTACTTAAAATATCTTTATCAAAAGTTCTTTGTTTATGATTTGAATAATAGTTTGTAGCTTCAAATCCTACAACACTTTTATTGGTTAGGCTTACTTTAATTTTTATTAAATCAGGATAACAAGTAACTCCATTCGTTTCATAAGCATAATTTATGGTGATAACATTTCCGTTTGTTTCATAATAATTTTCTTCCATATTATCAATATCCATCTTTTGCATATATTCTTTTCCTATTTCAATTGCTTGCTTTATGCTTACTAACCTGTTAGCTGTTTCATCAGCATCATAATTACTGTTTATGCTTATTATTTTTCCACCTCTTTTACTAACATACGCATAATATTTAACATCTGAAATTTCATAAGAATATACAAAACATTCTATGCTTGAATTCATATCAGAGTTATAAGTTACGTCTACACCATTACCTATAAGTTCTTTTACAATTTTTATACCTTCTTCTTTAGTTATTATTTTATCTGATAATGATATTTTCTTATTTTGATTTATAGCATCAGAAAATGGACCGTCAAATATCAGTGTAGGATATTCATTTACCTCTTCGTTTAAAGCTTTAAAGGTATTATCTATTTTTGTATACTCATTTGCCATAAATACATTACTGTTTTCAATCCAATCATAACCTTCATTTCCATATTGTATTTCACTATTCATTTCATCCAATTTTTTGTATATTTTATCGCATGCTTCATATATTTCATTTATATCTTTTTTATTTTCATTTGTAATTTTTTTATCAGATGTTATTAATGAATAATAATAGTTTGTCGTTTTATTTAAAAATTCGCTTGCATCAACAACTGCACTATGATTTATAGGCAGATTATTTATATTTTCGTTAATAGATAAATTAAGTCCATATAAGTTTATTAGCTCTTCTTTTATAAATTCCTCGTCATTACTTACATTAACTTTAGAAAGTCTGGAACTTAGCTGTTCAAAACTTTCAAGAAGCGAATTTAAACTTTTATCGTAGTTATTTTCTATGCTATTTGCCAACACTTTGCTATCTTTTATTTCAAGGTAAGAAAACACACCAAGTGTAACTACAGTAATCAATAAAAATCCAATCAAAATATTTTTTTTCATCTTTTCACCTACTTACAAAAAACATGATTTCCTATTGTTCTGATAATAGGTCTTGTTCTTATCCACTCATTTGTTGCTGTTTTAGGATTATAATAATACAAAGCTCCTCCGGAAGGATCCCAGCCGTTTATAGCATCTTTTACAGCATTTACACAAGAAGTGCTTGGAGTTAAATTAACTTGTCCATCTGCAACTGCATCAAATGCACCGTTTTGATAAACAACACCACTTACTGTATTAGGAAATGATGAAGATTTTACTCTATTTAAAATTACGGCAGCAACAGCAACCTGCCCTTCATAAGGTTCTCCCCTTGCCTCTCCGTTTACGGCTCTTGCTATTAAATTTATTTCACTACTGCTTAAATTGTAATAAGAAGATGAAGAACTTGAAGACAATAAATTGTAAAGTCCCATTTTTTCCAAAGTTCTCTTTCCTGCTTTACCATCAACTGTTAAGCCATTTTTACTTTGAAAATATTTAACAGCCTTTTCCGTTTGTGAACCAAATTTCCCGTCTACCGTTCCATCATAATACCCCCATCTTTTCAGTTTTTGCTGCACAGGAGTAACTTGAGAAGATGGGGAACCATAATAAACATAATTTCCAGCATAAATATTTACAAAATAAACACCTGTAGTCATTAAAATACAAATTAATATAATAAAAATCATTGTTTTATTCTTCATTGTCTTATTCTTACTTGTCTTTTTCTTCATTGTTTTATTTTTCATTTTCACCTTACTCCGCATAGTTTTGTAATATATTATACATCTCATCTTCACTTTGAACTACAATACCTTTTTTTATTTCTTCAACTGCAGTACTGTCTAATAATTCAATAGGAGTTTGAGTTTGTTCTACTATACTTTTATTTCCATCATCATCAAAAGAATATACAGCAATATACCCTTCTGGAGTATCTTCATTAACAGTAATTAAATAATATCCTTTAGGATAAGAATCTATATTTTTTGATAATACAATTGAATCAGAATTAAAACTTTCAACCGTCCAATCTTTATATTTTTCTAAAAACTGGCTTTTATTTAAACCTACATTTCCAGCTTCTATATTTACTGTTTCTGTTTTTTTTGTATTAGTTTTAGTATAATAGCGCTTAAATGTTACACTTGTTGTCGTAGTAGTTATAATATTTTCTTTATTATTTTCCAAACTTCCCTTTACTTGATTCCCATCAGATTTTGTAATTTCCATCCCGGCAAAAGAACAAGCACTGAACACTGTGCATATCATTAAAAATAAAAATCCTATTAACATAATTTTATGTTTACTTAAATTTTCCATAATAACCTCTTATCAGATTTATTTGTTATTTCATATTTTAGCCATATACGGAAATTTTATACATAAAAAAACAAACTACATAAAGTTTGTTTAATATCTTAATAGGTAATATATTTTCAATATAAATTAATTTATAACATTATAAATTATACTCAGATAATTTATAATTTATATATGATACAAAATTTTGTTTAATTCTATTAAATAAAAAAAGCCTTATAAGAAAAATCTTTTAAGGCTTTATAAAATTATTATTCATAATCATCAGGAAGTTCTGCATTATGATATACATCTTGTACATCATCATTATCATCGAACATTTCAAGCATTTTTTCAAATTTCTTAATTTGTTCTTCATCTTCCAACTTTGTATAATTTTTAGGAACCATAGCAACTTCAGCAGATAATGTTTTTATATTATTTTCTTCTAAAGCATCACATACTTTTGAAAAAGTTTCAGGTTGTGTTGTAATTTCAAAACCATCATCACTTACATCAAAATCTTCTGCACCACTATCAAGTGCAATCATCATAAGTTCTTCTTCATCAACACTCCCGTCATTATCTACAAGAATTGTTCCTTTTTTATCAAACATAAAAGATACGCATCCTGTTGTTCCTAAATTACCACCATTTTTATCAAAGTAATATCTTACATCTCCGGCAGTTCTATTTTTATTGTCTGTTAAAGCTTCAACAATAACTGCAACTCCACCGATTCCATATCCTTCATATGTGATTTGTTCGTATACGCTGTTACCAAGTTCCCCAGCACCTTTTTTGATAGCTCTTTCAATGTTATCATTTGGCATGTTATTTGATTTTGCTTTTGCAATTGCATCTTTTAATTTAGCATTTAGATCAGGATCTGAACCACCTTCTCTTGCTGCAACAGCAATAAGCTTTGCCATTTTTGTATATATTTTACCTTTTTGAGCGTCTGTTTTCGCTTTTTTATGTTTAATTGTTGACCATTTAGAATGTCCTGACATATTACCCCTCCATAAATTTTCTGCATTATATTATATCATAAAGCATACTATTATTCAATGTTTTGTAAAATATATGTTATACAAAAGAAAGAATAAGCTGAGCTTATTCCTTCTTTTCTTTATTCTTATTACCTTCTATTTTTAATTCAAACCAGAAAGTACTTCCTTTTCCCACCTGACTTCTAACACCAAATTTTGCACCATGTCTTAACAGAATTGTTTTTACAATCAATAGTCCAAGTCCCGTTCCAACAACAGAACGTTTATGGGTTTTATCTATTTTATAATATCTTTCCCATATATTTGGAAGTTTTTCTTCCGGTATACCTTCCCCTGTATCTGTAACTTCAATTTTTACAGTATTTGAATTAACAATCTGATTAACTTTTATAACTTTATCTTCACCTGTATAATTTATTGCATTTGTAAGTAAATTATAAATTACCTGTGAAATTTGAAGCTCATCAGCATTAATATATACATGTTCATCATAATTAAAGGTTATATTATAATCAGTAAAAGTCGATAATCTTAATATAATATTTTTTACTTCCAATGTTAAATCAAAAGTCGTTTTATTTAACTCAACCGCACCTGACTCATATTTAGCCATGTCCAATGTATCATTTACAAGATTACTTAAACGTTTTGCTTCATCAATAATAGTTTGAATATCTTCTGCTTTCGTTTTATCAGGATAGTCTCTGATCATTTCACTATAACCAATAATCATAGTAAGTGGTGTTCGTAGATCATGAGAAACATTAGCAATAAGTTCTCTTTTGTATTCTTCATTTTTATCTATTTCAGAAGCCGCATAATCAAGTGTACTAATAAGTTCATTGATTTCTCTATATCCACCATCAAATTCTTCCGATTTATAATTTCCTTTTGCAAGATCTCTCGCTTTTCCTGTCACTTTTTCAATTGGAGACGAGATTCTTTTTGAAATCCAAAAAGCTAAAATTCCGGCAAATAATATAAGCCCTATTGTTATCCAAAAAAGTTGAGCTCTTAACGTTGAAACAGTTGCATTAATAGGTGAAATTGTTGCATCAAGAAGCATTACATAAAAAGTATCCCCAACATTTACTATTTTTGTATAAACTATACTTTCAGGTTTTGAAAAAATAATATTACCAAATCTAAATTCTTTTTCTTCTCTTGATAACATAGATTTTTCCAAAAATTCTCCATTATTATCTATTGCTTTTGAAACATAATAACCTATACCTTGTGGAGATAATTTATGTATCGTACATTTTGATGAAGTTTTTATAGAAAAAGCTTCATTGCCATAACTATCTAAAATCAAAACACAAAAATCTTTCGATAGTGCAATTTCTTCAATATATTGTTCATTGAAATTTTGAGAAATTTTTGAAGCTGCTTCCTTTATTTCTTTTGTTTTTATATATTTATAAGTAGCATCTAAAAAAACAATTTGAAAAAACCATAAAAAAATCAATACTACTGCGACAAATATGGCGAAGTATTTAAACATACGCCATTTAAGGCTCAAATCAGTCTTCTTTTTCAAATCTGTATCCAACTCCTCTTAAAGTAACAATTTTATTAGAATAAGGTCCTAAATTTTTTCTAAGGAGTTTTATGTGAGTATCCAGTGTTCTATCATCTCCATAATAATCATATCCCCAAACTGTAGAAATAATCTTTTCTCTAGAAAGAGCAATTCCTCTGTTTTCAACAAGGAATGTAAGTAAATCATATTCTTTAGGAGTTAAATTTACAACTTCACCTTCAACTTTAACAATTCTTGCTGCTAAATCTATACTTATGCCATCTATGTTAATTACATCATTTTCTTCTTTATCTTTACGAGGTTTAGTCCTTTTTAATATTGCTTCAATTCTCATCATAAGCTCTTTAGGAGAAAAAGGTTTTACAACATAATCATCAGCACCAACTTCAAACCCATGTATTCTGTCGTATTCTTCTCCTCTTGCAGAAAGCATGATAACCGGCGTATCTTTTACTTTTCTTATTTCTCTTACAGCTGAAAAACCATCAAGTTCCGGCATCATTATGTCCATTACAATAATATCGAAATCTTCATTTTTACATATCTCAATGGCTTTCATTCCATCATTAACTTCTACTGTATCATATCCTTCAAAAGTAGCATATTTATTTATAAGTTCTGCTATCTTTGGCTCATCATCAACAATTAATATCCTTGGCATAATATCCTCCCATAATTTTAAATATATTATATCACTTTTTTTGTTCATATACTAATATTACCGATGCAAATGCATCGGTAATATTAGATTACATATTTTTAAAAGAGGGAATTATTCGTTTAAAACGAATATCCATAAGCATATTGCTTATACAAAAATGTTAACAAAGTAATGTGTAAAATATGTGAACTCATTTTGAAATATTCATGTATTTGTTAATTAGTTTTTTCTGTTAACTTATACTCTACACTTCCCTGATTTATACCGTTTGAAACGGTTACTTTTATTGTATCCCCAACTTCTAATTTATTAATTACTGCCTTAAAATCACTTGCACGTTCAACTTTTGTATCATTTACCACTGTTACAATATATCCTGATTTCAATCCTGCTTTTTCAGCATTCGAACCTTCTTCTACGCTGTAAATATATACTCCAAGTTCATTTACTCCATATTGCATTGCAGTTTGTTTATCTAAAATATCTATTAGAGTAAGACCACTTGTAACTCTGCCTTTAACATAACCATAATCCATTATCTGTTCTATAACTTCTTTTGCAGTATCTATTGGAATTGCAAAGCCAAGCCCCTCAACATTTTCACCTGAAGCTTTTGCATTTACAATACCTACAAGAAGTCCGTTTTTATCAAACAAACCACCACCTGAATTTCCGGCATTTATTGATGCGTTTGTTTGAATTAAACTCATTGTTTCATTTTCAATAGTAACTTCTCTGTTTAAAGCAGAAACAATACCATTTGTTACTGTTCCTGAAAGTTCACCCAAAGGATTACCTATTGCAACAACTTCATCACCAACTTCAAGAGAACTTGATTTACCAAGAGTCGCATTTTTTAATCCTGTTGCTTCTATCTTTAAAACGGCAATGTCTGTTTGCTCATCCCTACCAACAAGTTTAGCTGTATAAGATTTACTGTCTGCAGTTGTAATAGTAATTTTGCTTGCACCTTCTACTACATGATTGTTTGTTGCAATATACCCATCACTGGTTATAATAACACCACTTCCAGCAGAAGTTGTAGTAGCACTTTCTCCAAAACTATATCTATTTGCTTCTGATTCACTTTGGCATTCAATTGAAACAACTGAACTTTGAACACCTTTTACAACACTTGAAACATCCATTTTCCCACTACTATCAGTAGACGTTGAAGCTACGGGAATTTCTGTTGAGGTAACACCATCAGCTTTATTAGTTGCTAAAAATTTATTTGCTACAACACCGCCCACAAATCCTAAGCAAGTTGAAGTAATCATCATTGCAACGATAATCAAAGCAAAAGCAGCATTTCTTCTCTTTTTATTACTTTTATGTTCCTTTTTAAAAAATTTTTTTTCTTTAGCATTATCATTTGTTATAGAATCAAATTTATTATCAACTTCATTATCTGTCATCATATCATTAATTTTATCATCCATAATATATGACCTCCTTCTTTGAACTGTTTATATTATATTTTTCAAATGTGAAAATATAATGAAACGATAATGAAGCTATATAAAACCTTTGATAACTTATAATTGAAATAATATTTATGAATAAATATATATTTTTTCACATATTCTTCACATAAATATAATTATATAAAGCATTTATTTATTTTTTCCCTTTTCCAAACAATCACTACATATCCCTTTAAAAACTAAGTTATAACTTAATACTTTATATTTACTTTCTTCTTCAACTTCACTACTAATATTTTTATCAAATGAAATATTTACATTGGAAATTCTATTACATTTTGTACATATAATATGTTGATGTCCATCCGTTATATAATCATAAACATCAGAACTATCTAATATTTTTATTTTATTTATATGCCCTGCACTTGCAAGATTATTTAACACTCTAAATACCGTTGCTCTACTTATTGTTGAATATTTCGTATGTAATGTTTCATAAACTTCTTTTGCCGTAGGATGCCCATTTATATCTTTTAGTGTATTAAAAATAATTTTCTTTTGAATTGTATTTCTGGTATTTTCCATATATCCCCCTAAATACTAAATATTCATTATTATAATATTAAACAAAATTTTATGCAAACATTTGATTTTTTATTTTTTTACAGAATTTATCCTTTTTTTCTTTGATTTTTAAACATGACTATGTTATATTATAAAAAGCTTATTTCATTATAAAGAGGTATTTATATGAAGATTTCTACAAAAGGAAGATATGCACTCAGACTTATGATAGATTTAGCAAAAAATTACGATGGTAAATACATTACATTAAAAGAAGTTTCAAAAAGACAAGAAATTTCAATCAAATATTTAGAACAAATTACAACTCAACTTTGCAGGGCAGAATACTTAATTAGTGTAAGAGGACCTAAAGGAGGATATAAACTTTCAAAAGAACCTAAAAATTATACCGTAGGTGATATTTTAAGAGTTACTGAAGGAAGTCTCGCCCCTATTGCATGCCTTGAAGATGAAAAAAACAGCTGTACAAGATGTGGTGCCTGTGCAACTTTAGAGTTTTGGAAAGGCTTATATAAAGTAATTGAAGACTACGTAAACAGTGTTACGTTAGAAGATCTTATAAAAAATAGTGATGAAAATTTAAACTATAGTATTTAAAAGCAGATTTTTCTGCTTTTTTTTATTTTTCACTTGACTTTTTATTTAATATTATATATATTTATTTCATAGTATTTATATAGGAAATAAGAAAAATAATTTATTTTATGGAGGATAAAATGAAAGTATATAAAAATATAACACAACTTGTTGGGAAAACACCAATAATGGAACTTGTAAACTATGAAAAAGAAAACAATTTACAAGCAAATATTCTTGCCAAAATAGAATTTTTCAATCCTGCAGGAAGCGTTAAAGATAGGATTGCAAAAGCAATGATTGAAAATGCAGAAAAAGAGGGATTATTAAAAGAAGAAAGTACAATAATTGAACCAACAAGCGGAAATACTGGTATTGGACTTGCAAGTATAGCAGCTGCAAAAGGATATAAAGCAATTTTAACAATGCCAGAAACAATGAGCATTGAAAGAAGAAAACTTTTAAAAGCATATGGAGCAGAAATTGTACTTACAGACGGCAGTAAAGGAATGAAAGGTGCAATAGAAAAAGCAGAAGAATTACAAAAAGAAATAAAAGATAGTTTTATTCCAAGTCAATTTGAAAATATGGAAAATCCTAAAATGCACTACAATACAACAGGTCCTGAAATTTATGAAGATACTGAAGGAAAAATAGATTACTTTGTTGCAGGTGTAGGCACAGGAGGAACTTTAAGCGGGGTTGGTAAATATTTAAAAGAAAAAAATCCAAATATTAAAATTGTTGCAGTTGAACCTAAATCATCACCTGTATTAACAGAAGGTAAAGCAGGTGCACATAAAATACAAGGAATAGGTGCAAATTTCGTTCCAAATACTCTTGATAAAAATATTTATGATGAAATAATAACAATTGAAAATGATGAAGCTTTTGAAAGCGCAAGAAAAGTTGCAAAAAGTGATGGAATTCTTGTCGGGATTTCTTCAGGTGCAGCAATTAAAGCAGCAACAATCATCGCAAATAGAGAAGAAAATAAAGGTAAAACTATTGTTGCATTACTTCCTGATACAGGAGAAAGATATCTTTCAACAGAATTATTTGAAGAATAAAACAAAAGATGTAGCTTATGCTACATCTTTTTATATTTAAGTAATAATTCTAACTCCATTGTATCTTCATCAATATGTTTTTCTTTAATTTCAAAGCCTCGTTTTAAATAAAATTCTAAAGCTTTTTTATTTTTTTCATATACACTTAAGCTTAAAACATTATAAAGACTTTTTGCCTTATCAATAAGTATTTTCCCAATACCTTGATTTCTGTATTCTCTTTTTATAAATAATCCTTCTATATATCCTTTATTTAACCCAATAAACCCTTTTATTATATTATCTTCTTTTAAAATATATATTTCACTTTTAGGTAATATTTCTTTTACATAATCTAAATTATCATAAAAATATTTCTTATTTATAAAATTATGAGCATCTAAATTTCCATTTAACCAAATATCTAATATAATATCTAAATCATTAATATTGAATTTCTCTACCATTATTTTTTCTTTCTATATTTTATTTTTTCTGCGTCTTTATAATTTTCAATAACCAAATCTCTAAGCTCTTCCAATTCTTCTATATAATTTTCTTTATTATCTTTATATTCAAGAATTTCAACAACTTCAATATTTAAACTTTTATCACCAAATTTATTATATTCATTTTGTAAATTATTACTTTGCCTAAAGGATCCTAACTTTAATTGAAATTTAAGGGAATTTATGTTTCCTTTTAAATCCTCGGCTATTCCTAAATAAACTTTATTACTTTCATTAAAATTAACTTTATAAACTCCCATATCAGTCCTTTTCTTTTTATATTCTTCTTTTAATCTTTTTTTATCCATTTAATTCTCCCTAACAAATTCTTTTATTGCTCTACTCATAAATTCTGCAGTCCCTTCCCCTACACTATCGATATTATTTCTAAATCTTTCATCATTTATATACATATCACTTAAAAATAATAATATCTCATTTGAACAATAATAAAAATTATCACTTATAAAATCCTTCCACATTCTTACTAATGCCTTTACTTGATTGCTTGTTACATCATTGTTCTTATTTTTATAGAAAAGTAAAAAAATCTTCTTTGTTTCTTCCTCTATTTGATTCCATTTATTCTTTGTATAAGAAGATGTTTTGTCCTTATATTCAGCGTATTCCTTAGTCTTTCCCCATTTATCCAACACTTCTTTTTTATATTCCTCTTTATACATATTTATTTTATCAATATTATCTTTATTCATTTTAGTTTTCCCTCCATTTAAAGTATCATCAACAAATTTAATCAATAAGTCAATCTTTTCTCTTTTTAACATAAGAATTTTTTTATGTTTATTTAAGATATCAACCTTATCTCTTTTTTCTTGTTTTAAAATATATTTTATATCTTTTAGAGGTAACATAAGATCTTTATAAAAAATAATTTCTTGAAGCAATACCAAATCTTCATCTGTATAGTATCTATATCCGTTATCTTTTTTCTCACTTGGGTTTAATAAGTTTATTTCATCATAATAATGAAGTGTGCGCACACTAATATCAAATAATTTAGAAACTTCACCAACAGTTAACTTCATATCTTACCTCCAAATTTAAAATACACTATTACCTAACGTTAGAGTCAAGAAAAAATTTAACTTTACTTATATAATTTTATTGAAGATACCAAAGCATACAGTATCGTACATAATATTAAACACCATCTAATATAACCCAAAATCTTAATTTTAAATATAATATTAATTAAAAGACATAAGAAAATTGCTGATAAAAATAGAAAAACTATTCCTGTTTGTCTATAATGAGGCTTTTTATTCATATTTTCTCTTTCCTTCTTTGAAGCAAAAAGGTAAGCGTTATTTAACAACGGACCTTTACAACTTAACTGTAAAATACTTATTGTTAAACATATTAAAAATAATATTAATACAATAAAAATGGAAATTATATTATTCATATCTACCTCAATTTAAAATTAATTTTACATATTATACCATACAAAAAGAAAAGCGAGCTTATATTAATATAAACTCGCTTAGGAATACTATTTATCATATTTCTTTATAAATCCATGTCCTAGAGCATAAGGACCTGTATGAACACCAATTGTTGCTCCTATTTGTATCATATGTATTTCTTCTAATTTAACATTAGAATACTCTTGTAAAGATTTATGAAGTTTAAGTCTATATTCTTCCCCCTCTTCTTTACTGTATCCATAACCTACACAAAAAACATAATCATCAGGATTTTCATTTTTACGTTCAAAGAATTTTTTTGTATAATCCAAAACTTGTTTAATAGATTTTTTTCTGCTTCTTGCTACACCTGCTGAACAAACCTCTCCATATTTAAGCTCAATAAGAGGTTTCAAACCAAGTGCACCGGCAGCAAAGCCAGCAAGTTTACCTATTCTTCCTCCATGTTTAAGATAATCAATACTTCCTACCATAAAATGAATTCTTCCATATTCTTTAAGTTTTTCAAGTCTTTCATAACAATCTTCAAATTCAATACCATTATCTCTCATTCTTATGGCTTCACCTACAAAAACTGCCTGAGAAGCTGTTATATTAATTGAATTGATTACTTTTATTTTAGCATTATCATATTTATCCTCTAAAACTTCTTTTGCCATTCTCGCACTATTAAAAGAACCGCTTAATTGTAAATCTGTACAAATGCATAATATAGGAATATTCTTTTCTACAAAAGGAGTAAATACATCTATATAGTCGTTAACGCTTGGAAGAGATGTTTTTGGGAAAACCGAAGGGTTTTCAACCATTTTAGTATAAAACTCTTCAACAGTTATAAAACTACCCTCTTTGTGTAATTCTTCATCGCCAAATGAAACATAAAAAGGAACAAGTTTTATATCATTTTCTTCTACATAACTTTTAGGTAAATCACAAGCACCATCGCTTATTATTTGAAAGCTCATATCTTTATTCTCCATTAATTTGAAATCTTAAATATTATACATCTAAAAAATATAAATAGCAATGTAGTATAAATATATCTTTAATTTACAATGAAGTTTATTAAGAAAAAATTAAACTTTTTCATATTAATTGTTTTTTGCTTTTCTTTATTGTATCATTAAATAGCATTTTTTTAGAAAAGAGGTAAAATTTTGACAGGAAAAAATAAAAAAGTAAATTGGCTTTGCTTTTTAATTTTATCAATATATCTGCTTATTGTATTTTCAATGACGCTAGTTCCTTATATTGGAGAATATACATATGAACAACATTATAACTTAGTTCCTTTTCTAAGTATTAAAAACTACTGGCAAAGTTTACAATATACTGAACTTATAAACGGAGGAAAGCTTTCCATGATAGCTTTCATCAATTTATTTGGTAATATTGGGTTGTTACTTCCTTACGGATTTTTACTTCCTTTAAGTTTTCCAGGAAGAATAACTTTTAAAAGAACTGTAAAAAGTGCATTTTTTTTATCTCTATTTATTGAGATAATGCAATTTTTCTTTTTAGTAAGCCGTGTTGCTGATATTGATGATGTGATATTTAATACAATAAGCGCTGTAATCGGATATATTGTATACTACATAATATGTCATAAACACTATAAAAAATATAAGTATAATAAACCAAACGGTAAATATTTTAATTAAAAAAAACACCCCAAAGGGTGTTTTTTTAAAGTGATTTTGTATTTATTTCATTTAAAGCTTTTTCAATAAATTCATCAACGCTCATTGCTCCTAAATTTTCACCATCTTTTCTTGCACGAACAGAAACAACGTTACCTTCCATATCTCTATCTCCTGCAATTAACATATAAGGAACTTTTTCAAGTTGAGCTTCTCTGATTTTATATCCCATTTTTTCGCTTCTATCATCAATTTCGCATCTAATGCCTTTTTCTTCCAATTTATCTTTAATTCCTTTTACATATTCAAGGTTTCTATCTGTAATAGGAATTAATTTAACTTGAACAGGAGCTAACCAAAGTGGGAATGCACCTGCAAAGTGTTCTGTTAAGATACCAATAAATCTTTCGATTGAACCGAAGATTACTCTGTGAATCATTACAGGTCTGTGTTTTTCTCCGTCATGACCTACATATGTAAGGTCAAATCTTTGAGGCATTTGGAAATCAAGTTGGATTGTACCACATTGCCATGTTCTTCCGAGACAGTCTTCCAAGTGGAAATCAAGTTTTGGACCATAGAATGCACCGTCGCCTTCATTTACAACATAATCCATTCCTTTTGCTTCCATAGCTTCTCTTAAAGCTTCTGTTGCCATGTTCCAATCTTCATCAGAACCCATTGAATCATCTGGACGTGTAGATAATTCTACATGATACTTAAATCCAAACATATTATATACATAATCGATAAAATCAATTACGCCTATAACTTCATCTTTAATTTGTTCAGGTAACATAAAGATATGAGCATCGTCTTGAGTAAATGTTCTAACTCTCATAAGTCCGTGAAGTGCACCTGAAAGTTCATGACGATGTACTTGTCCAAGTTCACCTATTCTTAAAGGTAAATCTCTGTATGAATACATTTTTCTTTTATATACAAGCATTGAACCAGGGCAGTTCATTGGTTTTATTGCATAATCGTTTCCGTCAATTTGAGTAAAGTACATATTATCTTTATAATGATCCCAGTGACCTGATGTATGCCATAAATCTTCATTTAAGATAAGAGGAGTTTTGATTTCTTCATATCCTCTTTTTCTATGTTCTTTTCTCCAGAAGTTTTCAAGTTCATTTCTTATAACCATTCCTTTTGGAAGGAAGAAAGGAAATCCTGGACCTTCTTCACAAATCATGAATAAGTCCATATCTTTACCAATTTTTCTATGATCTCTTTTCTTTGCTTCTTCAAGCATTTGTAAGTATTCTTCAAGCATTTTTGCTTTAGGGAAAGAAATACCGTAAATTCTTTGAAGCATCTTTTTGTTGCTGTCCCCTCTCCAGTAAGCACCTGTAATAGATAAAAGTTTAATTGCTTTTACAGGTTTTGTATTAAGTAGATGAGGACCTGCACAAAGGTCTGTAAAGTCTCCTTGTTTATAGAAAGATATAATGCTGTCTTCAGGTAAATCTTCAATTAATTCAACTTTATAATCTTCTTTTTGTTCCTTTTCAAAATCAATAGCTTCTTGTCTTGGTAAAACGTATTTTTCAATTGAAATATTTTCTTTTACGATTTTTTTCATTTCTGCTTCTATTTTTTCAAGATCACTTTCAAGAAGCGGTGTTTCTGTATCAAAATCATAATAGAAACCATCATCTATACTTGGTCCAATTGCAAGTTTTACTTTATCGCCATATATTCTTTTAACTGCTTGAGCTAAGATATGGCTTGTAGTATGCCAAAATGCTTTTTTGCCGTCTAAGTCATCAAATTTATAAAATACAATGCTAACGTCTTTATCTAAAGTGGTTCTTATATCCACAATCTCATCATTTACTTTAGCGCATAAAACATCTCTTTTAAGTGCAGGAGAAATACTTTCAGCTACATCTAATACACTTACGCCGTTTTCAAATTCTTTAATGTTTCCATCCGGAAATGTTACTTTTATCATTGTTATTTCCTCCTTTTATCACGGTAAAAAAATACCTTTACCTAACAAAAGAGTATATCAAAATATGTTATCAAAGTCAATTATACAACCATTAAAACAGTGTATTTAAACAATATTTTATTAATACAATAATACATCAAATTGACAAATTTACAATATAGATATATCATTAATAAAAAAAACAAAAGGCAAAACATATGCAGCTTGATTTAACAAAAGGAAACATCACAAAAAAAATATTATTATTTGCATTTCCGATGATAACTGGAAATCTTTTGCAACAACTATATAACATAGCAGATACATTAATTGTAGGAAAATTTATCGGAACAAATGCTCTTGCGGCAGTAGGTTCTGCCTATACATTAATGGTTTTTATTACATCAATTCTTTTGGGTTTATGTATGGGCAGCGGTGCTATTTTTTCCATTAGATATGGAGAAAAAAATGAAGAAAAATTAAAAGAAAGTTTATTTGTTTCCTTTTTCTTAATTCTTCTAATAACAATTATATTAAATATTTTAGTTTTTATTTTTATTGATCCGATACTATACTTTTTAAATATTCCGGAAAATATTTTTATGATAATGAAAAGTTATACTTTTATTATTTTCTTTGGAATAACGGCAACTTTTCTTTACAACTATTATGCTTGTGTACATAGAGCAGTAGGGAATTCAATCATTCCTCTTGTATTTCTTGGGATATCTGCAATTATTAATATTATACTTGATTTATTCTTTGTAATAACTCTAAATATGGGAGTAGAAAGAGCAGCCATAGCCACAGTATTTTCTCAGTACATCTCAGGTCTTGGAATAACAATATATACACTTTTTAAATTCCCTGATTTTAGATTCAAAAAGAAATATATGAAATGGAATAAAAATATTTTAAATGAAATATTTAAGTTTTCCTTCTTAACTTGTATATAACAATCTATAATGAATTTTGGAATTTTAATGGTACAAGGTTTAGTTAATTCTTTTGGGGCTACAATAATGGCAGCCTTTGCCGCTGCTGTAAAAATAGACTCCTTTGCTTATATGCCGGTTCAAGATTTTGGTAATGCATTTTCAACATTTATAGCTCAAAATTACAGAGCAAAAGAAACTGAGAGAATAAAAAAAGGAATAAAAAGTGCAATTACTTTATCAAGCATTTTCTGTTTAATTATTTCCTTTATAGTTTTTGTATTTGCAAAACAATTAATGATGATATTTGTAAATGCAAATGAAACAGCAATTATAAATGCAGGAATAGAATACTTAAGAATTGAAGGTGCTTTTTATATAGGAATAGGATGTTTGTTCCTACTTTATGGTATTTACAGAGCAATAGAAAAACCTTTAATGTCCGTTATTTTAACAATTATTTCTCTTGGAAGCAGAGTCTTCCTTGCTTATACTTTATCTTCTATTTCATTTATAGGAGTAAAAGGTATATGGATGAGCGTGCCTATTGGTTGGACGCTTGCCGATATTACAGGGATTTTATATTATTTAAAAAATAAAAATAAAATTGAAAAGAAACTTTTATCAAAATAAAAAAGACACTTAAGTGTCTTTTTTATTTTAACTATGTAATATTAATTGAATTTAAAAATTCATAAGTCCTAATTATTTTTATCAACAGCATTTACAGGACAAACACTATAACAATTTCCACATTCAAAACAATAGTTATCAATTATTTTATAAGGATTTCCTTTCTTTATTGCTTTAAAGGAACATACCTCAAAACACTTCCCACACCCTATACAATCTCCATTTATATGATAACTTGCTTTTCTAACATTTCCCCCTCCAATTGAAAATGTTTTTCTTAAAATGGGTTGTTGTGACATATCAAGATATTCGCCCTCCATATCGTACACCTTGAATACTTCAAGAGCCATTTTACTTTCTTCACTTGTATAAATTTCATTCATATAAGTATTTTTCTCAAATATTTCATCGAGTTTATCTCTACCTATATTCATTACTTTAGCTTTCATCATAATGGCTTTTGTAGACATTGTATTCATTCCTTTCATTGCAGATATGGAAACTACCTTTTTATCCATAAGTCTATCATAAAAAGGCTTCCCTTTTGCTGTTAAGAAATAAACACTGTCTTCATCATAAAGCATTAAATCTATAATGCTCGTTTCAGGTTCTCCGTTTTTATCTACTGTTGCAAAAACCGTAGAATGAACTTCATCTACCAAAAATGATAAATAATCTTTGGCTTTTTCCATTTTTTACTTTTCTCCTTTTAATATAGGACTTACCCCTTTATAAATAAGAATAGCAAATAATGAAATAATCAGACCTTTAATAATATTTGCAGGAATTGCACTAAATAAAATTACTTCAAATTTAGTCTGAATGAAAGGTATTATTTCTCCAAAAGAAGCAATAACCTGATCAATTGGCATAAATGCACTATACATAGGAAGTAAAACAAAATAATTAAGTAATCCTGCAACTACTCCCATTACTACACTTGCAATAATACAAGCAATTAAAGCAGTTTTCTTTGTTTTATTTCTTTTGTAAATTAATCCTGCAGTAAAAACAAAAGAAGCACCCATTGCAAAATTTGCAAGTTCCCCTATTCCTGCTGTTTGTGTTGAAAATACTTGAAGCCCGTTTTTAATTAGTTCAATTACAACACCAGCCATAGGTCCAAAAGCAAATGCACCGATTAATGCAGGAAGGTCAGATAAATCCATTCTTGCAAAAGATGGTGATAAAAGCATTGGTACTTCTAAAAATGCGAGTAAAAATGATACAGCCGCTAACATAGCCGTACATACCATTACCCTTGTACTGATTTTTGAGTTTGTTGTTTGATTTGTTGTTAAGTTTTCCATTATTCTCCTTATTATAGATATGAGGTGAATTTAAAAAATGCCTGTTATACTAAAATAACAGGGCATTAATTATCATATCTTCTTTCATCCGGACTATACCGTCGGTTATGGAATCACACCATATCAGCTTTCGCTCCCAGACTTTACTGGCGGTCAGGAATTACACCTTGCCCTGAAGATAAATTCTTCAATATTCAATTTTCTATAATAATTTATTTATAAGAATAATTGGAGGATTACACCAATAAATAAATTCATTACTAAATAAGTATAACTCTTTTTTAGATTATTGTAAATATAAAATTTATATTATATAATCAAAATATAAAATAGGACTAAACAAATTATAAAAGCCCTTAAATAAAAGGAGAAAAATTTATGATAGAATTCAAATTTGATACACAGCTTCTTATTGCCGGAGAAAATTTAGATGAAGATGAAATCCATGATTATATAACAAATAACTTTAAAGGGGACTGCCTGCTTGCAGTCGGAGATGAAAAATTAATAAAAATACACTTTCATACAAATGAACCATGGGATGTATTAAAATATTGCAACTCTCTTGGCGACATACACGACATAGTAGTAGAAAATATGCAAAGACAAGCCGATGGTTTAAAAGGATAGAAGAATACGCTAAGCGTATTCTTTTTTCATATTAAGTTCATTTTATTTTTTATTTTTACCACTTATTTTTTAGATACAATATAATCAAATATTCACATTTTAACAAACTTATTTCACACTTACCCTTTATAATAAGTTTCACAAAAGTATTTAAGAAGTTATATTATAGCAATATACCATAACTAATTTTATAATAAAGGACCCTATAACTAATAATGCTCTAAATATAAATACTTTTTTAAATATTTGTTTTTTATTAAATCTCCTCTCAGTGTTTCAAATATACATTTTTATATCTTAAAAGATATAATTGGGAACAATTAATTAATTTACCATAAACGCGGTAAAACCATCCTAAAATTCATTTTGGGAAATATATGCAAGTAAAATATTTTGTATTAACCTACAAGAACTATAATATAACCCTATTTAGAGAAGTAAAAAAAAGCAGTTACAACTGCTTTTTTTATTTTAATCTTATATTAGTAAAAACATCCTTACCGATATATCTTGCCTTATCCTTTAGCTCTTCTTCAATTCTTAAAAGTCTGTTATATTTAGCAACTCTTTCACTTCTGCAAGGTGCTCCTGTTTTTATTTGTCCTGCGTTAAAACCAACAGCCAAATCAGCAATAAAAGTATCTTCCGTTTCACCTGACCTATGAGATACAACCGTTGTATAATTATTTTTTCTTGCTAAATTCATAGTGTCTAAAGTTTCGCTTAATGTTCCTATTTGATTTAATTTTATTAATATAGAGTTTGCAACCCCCATATCAATACCTTTTTTAAGTCTTTCTTTATTGGTTACAAACAAATCATCTCCAACAAGCTGAACGCTGTTATTAAGTCTGTCACTTAAAAATTTCCAGCTTTCAAAATCATTTTCATGTATACCATCTTCAATAGATATGATAGGATATTTACTTATAAGTTTTTCATAATATGCTATCATCTCGCCGTATTTTCTTTCTTTTATTTCATAAAAATACGAATCAAGCTTTTTTTCATAAAGCTCACTGCTTGCCATATCAAGAGCTATATATACATCATCTCCCGGTTTATACCCTGCATTTTCAATAGCTTTCATTATAAGCATAATAGCTTCTTCCGCACTATCCACATCAGGAGCAAATCCTCCTTCATCACCAACGGAAACACTCATCATCTTCTCTATTAAAATGCCTCTTAATTTGTGATAGATTTCACTGCCCATTCTTAAAGCATCTTTAAAAGTATCTGCACTATGAGGAAGTATCATAAATTCTTGAACATCTAAATTGTTATTTGCGTGTTTTCCACCGTTTAAAATATTCATCATAGGAACCGGAAGTAATGTCGCATCATTATTAGATAACTGCCCTATATAACTATATAAAGGAAGTTTTAAAGATTTGCTTACTGCATCGGCACATGCAAGAGAAACGCCTAAAATTGCATTTGCACCAATATTTCCTTTATTCTTACTACCATCTATTTTACATAATGCAGCGTCAATATCATCTTGATAAGCAGCATTCATTCCTATTAAATGCGCTTTAATATAATGATTTACATTTTCTACCGCTTTTAATACACCATTACCTACATATCTATTTTCATCTTTATCTCTAAGCTCAACAGCCTCAAACTCACCCGTTGAAGCACCTGAAGGAACAGCAGCCCTACCAATGGAACCATCTTCAAGAACTACATCAACTTCAACGGTAGGATTAGACCTTGAATCCAAAATCTCTCTGGCATAAATATCATTTATTTTTGTATTTTCCAAAATATTTACTCCTCCTTTTTGTAAATATTTTTCTCTTTAAAATGAAATTTATACCATAAAATTTATATTATTAGACTCAAGAAATTAAAAAAATAACCACAATTTTGCGGTTATTTTTATAAAAGTCCTTTAATTAATTTTGCAATATTATCTAATTGTTCTTTATTTAATTTCTTCAAATCATCAACTATTTCATCAATCTTTTCTGGGTTATCATTTTCTATATCAAAAAATTCACTTGGAGAAATATTTAAAAAATAACAAATAGAAAAGAAAACAGACATAGACGGAAGAGCTTTCCCATTTTCAATATTATTAATATAACCTGGATTTTGACCTAAGGATAAACTCATATCTCTTGCTGAAACACCTTTTTCTAACCTTAGTTTTGATAATCTATCTGCAAATTCATTTTTAAACATTTTCTCACCACCTTTTTATCTCATTGTATATTACACATATATTTAATTTATATGATTATTTCCGTAATATACATTGTTTTATCGTTTTAAAAGTGATATTATATTCTACATATCGTAAAGGAAGTGATAAAATGAAATCAAAAACCTGTTGTTTTAGCGGACATAGAAATATCCCCGCTGATAAAGAAGAAGAAATAAGAATAAAATTAATTGAAGAATTAGAAAAACTTATAAATAAAGGATATCGTTTTTTTGCTGCCGGAGGTGCTTTAGGATTTGATACAATGGCAGCAATAGAAGTTTTAAATTTAAGAAGAAAATACCCTCATATTAAATTAATAATGGTTCTGCCTTGTAAAGACCAATCAAAATACTGGAATAAAGCAGATAAAAATATATATGAATTTATAAAAAAGCAAAGTGATAAAGTTGTATATACATCAGAATATTACAAAGATAAAAGTTGTATTTTGAATAGAAACAGACTTTTAATTAATAATAGCAGTGTATGTATTACCTATAAAACAAAAAACACAGGAGAAACTTCTTATACAATAAATTATGCAAAAGAAAAAAATATTAAAGTAATAAATTTAGCTTAAATATATTTTATAAAACAAAAAAAAGAGGCTCTCGCCTCTTTTTTATTTTATTCTCTTATTTTTCAACAAAAGATTTACCTGTCATTTCTTCAGGTTGTTCAATATCCATTAAGTCAAGTATTGTTGGAGCAACATCACATAAAGCAGCATCATCTTTTACTCCTTTAATTAATTTGCTTTCAACTATACATTCAACTTTATTTGTTGTATGAGCTGTGAATGGTTTTCCATCTTCAAACATTAATTCAGCGTTACCATGGTCAGCTGTAATAATAACATTGTAATCATTATTTTCAGCAGCTTCCATAACTTCACCAACACATTTATCAACAGCTTCAACAGCAGCTACTGCTGCATCAAATATACCTGTATGACCAACCATGTCACAGTTTGCAAAGTTTACTGCAATAAAATCGTAATCTTTGTTGTTAATTAAATCAACAAGTTTATCTTTTACTTCGTATGCACTCATTTCAGGTTTTAAGTCATATGTTGCAACTTTTGGAGAAGAAACTAAAACTCTGTCTTCACCTTTATATTCTGTTTCAACACCACCGTTAAAGAAATATGTTACATGAGCATATTTTTCTGTTTCGGCAATTCTAAGTTGAGTGTATCCGTTATTACTTAAGTATTCACCTAAAGTATTTGTAATAACTTGTGGTTTAAATGCGATTAATACGTTTTTAAAGCTTGCATCATAATTTGTGAATGTAACAAAAGTTAAATTCAAATCTTCTTCTCTATCAAAGCCGTCAAAATCATCCTCAACTAAAGCTCTTGTGATTTGTCTTGCTCTGTCAGGTCTGAAGTTAAAGAATATTACGCTGTCATTCTTAGAAATTTTTGCATCTTCACAAACGATTGTAGGAAGAACAAATTCATCAGTAACATCATTATCATATGAATGTTGCATAGCTTCAGCAGCGCTATTAGCTTTTTCACCGATACCATATACTAAAGCATCATATGCTTTTTTTGTTCTTTCCCATCTTGTATCTCTATCCATTGCATAGTATCTTCCTGATACTACACCAATTTTACCTACACCGATTTCTTTGATTTTTTCTTCAAGTTCTTCAATGTAGCCTTTACCACTTTTTGGAGGAGTATCCCTTCCGTCCATATAGCAATGAACATAAACTTTTTCTAAACCTTGTCTTTTAGCAAGTTCAAGTAAAGCATATAAATGTTCATTAGAAGAGTGAACACCACCGTCAGATACAAGACCCATTAAATGAAGAGCTGAGCCGTTATCTTTGACATTTTGAACAGCTTTTAAAAATTCTTCATTTTCAAAGAAATCACCGTCTTTTATAGACTTTGTGATTCTTGTTAGTTCTTGATATACGATTCTTCCTGCACCTAAGTTTAAATGACCAACTTCACTGTTACCCATTTGTCCGTCAGGAAGACCAACGCTTTCTCCACTACAATTTAATAATAAATGAGGATTGTTTTCCCATAATTTATCTAAATTGGGAGTGTTGGCACTATAAACGGCATTTCCTTCATGTTTTGTTGAAAATCCAAATCCGTCTAAAATCATTAATAATACTTTATTACTCATTAATTCCACCTATTATAGTTCTTTGTAGTTTACAAGTGTAACAAAATCAGCTTTTAAGCTTGCTCCACCAACTAAAGCACCGTCGATGTCGCTCATAGACATTAAAGCTTTTACGTTACCTGCGTTAACACTACCACCGTAAAGAATTCTCATTGCTTCTGCAACTTCTTCACCAAGTAATTCTTTAACAAGGCTTCTAATGTAACCGCAAGCTTCGTTAGCTTGTTCATCAGTAGCTGTTTTACCTGTACCGATAGCCCAAACTGGTTCATAAGCAAGAATAATTTTCTTAGCATCTTCAGCTGAGATACCTTCAAGTAATTTTGTTGTTTGTTCTTTTAATACATCAAAAGCTTTTCCGCTTTCTCTTTCTTCTAGTGTTTCACCAACACATGGAATTGGAATTAAGCCTTTTGCTAAAGCTTTCTTTGTTTTTTTGTTTACGCCTTCATCAGTTTCGTTGAAGTATTGTCTTCTTTCACTGTGACCGATGATTACATATTTACAACCAGCTTCAATAATCATATCAGCTGTTACTTCACCTGTGTAAGCACCACTATCTTCAAAATAAATATTTTGAGCACCGATACCAACATTAGTACCTTTTGTAGCTTCAACAGCAGCAGGAATTGTCATATAAGTTGGGCAAATTACAACTTCAGGATCTGCTACATTGATTTTATCTAAAAATTCATTAAAAAATTCTTTTGCTTCGGCAGCTGTTTTGTTCATTTTCCAGTTTCCGGCAATTACTGTTTTTCTTGACATTTTATATATTTCTCCTTTAATTACTAAAATTGTTTATTTGTCGTTTGCTGCAACAACACCAGGAAGGTCTTTACCTTCTAAGAATTCAAGGCTGGCACCGCCACCTGTTGAGATATGAGTCATTTTGTCACCAAAACCAAGTTGGTTAACAGCAGCAGCAGAGTCACCACCACCGATAATTGTTGTAGCGTCTGTATCAGCAAGAGCTTTAGCTACAGCCATTGTACCTTTTGCAAGAATTGGGTTTTCAAATACACCCATAGGTCCGTTCCAAACAACTGTTTTTGCAGATTTAACTTCGCTTGCAAATAATTCAGCTGTTTTTGTTCCGATATCAAGTCCCATCATGTCAGCAGGAATTTTATTAGAATCAACTACTGTGATTTCAATTTCAGCATCGATTGGATCTGGGAAATCTTTTGTGATTGTTGTATCGATAGGAAGTAATAATTTTTTGCCAAGTTCTTCAGCTTTAGCCATCATTTCTTTACAGTAATCAATTTTAGAATCATCAACTAATGATGTACCAACTTCATATCCTTTAGCTTTAAGGAATGTATAAGCCATACCACCACCGATGATTAATGTATCACATTTTTCAAGTAAGTTGTTGATTACGTTTAATTTATCAGCAACTTTAGCACCACCTAAAATTGAAACGAATGGTCTTTCAGGATTGTTTACAGCATTACCTAAGAAGTCGATTTCTTTTTGCATTAAGTAACCAACTACAGCTGTGTCAACATATTCTGTTACACCAACGTTTGAGCAGTGAGCTCTATGAGCTGTACCGAAAGCATCGTTAACAAAAATATCACAAAGTGAAGCTAAGTCTTTGCTTAATGCTTCGCCATTTTTTGTTTCTTCAGCTCTGTAACGTGTATTTTGAAGTAAAACAACATCTCCGTCGTTCATTTCAGCAACTGCTTTTTTAGCATTTTCGCCTACTACATTGTCATCAGCTGCAAAAACAACTTCTTTACCTAATTTTTCAGATAATCTTTTTGCAACAGGTGCTAAAGATAATTCTGGTTTTGGTTCTCCTTTTGGTTTTCCTAAGTGAGAACATAAAATAACTTTACCACCGTCGTTCATTACTTTTTTAATTGTTGGAAGAGCAGCATTAATTCTGTTTTCGTCTGTGATTTCACCATCTTTTAAAGGTACGTTAAAGTCACATCTGATTAATACTCTTTTTCCTTTTACATTTATATCATCTACTGATTTTTTATTTAGCATCTAAGAGTGCTCCTTTCAATTTTTTGTAAATAAAAAGGTCCGGGCCAGTAATGATCCCGGACCCATTTTGGATCTTTGTAAGTTTTACTTTGTTTAGAATTAATTAAGCTAATTCTGAGAAGTATTTGATTGTTCTTACCATTTGGCTTGTGTAAGAGTTTTCGTTATCATACCAAGATACAACTTGAACTTGTGTATCACCGTTTTCCATTGGTGAAACCATTGTTTGTGTAGCATCGAATAAAGAACCATATCTCATACCTACGATATCGCTAGATACTAATTCTTCTTCTGTGTATCCGTAAGATTCTGTTTGAGCTGCTTTCATAGCTTCGTTGATTTGTTCAACTGTTACATTACCTTTAACAACAGCTACTAAGATTGTTGTAGAACCTGTAGGAGTTGGAACTCTTTGAGCAGAACCGATTAATTTACCGTTAAGTTCTGGAATAACTAAACCGATAGCTTTTGCAGCACCTGTTGAGTTAGGAACGATGTTAACTGCAGCTGCTCTAGATCTTCTTAAGTCACCTTTTCTTTGTGGTCCGTCAAGAGTCATTTGGTCACCTGTGTAAGCATGAATTGTGCTCATGATACCAGATTGGATTGGAGCTAAATCGTTTAATGCTTTAGCCATTGGAGCTAAACAGTTTGTTGTACAAGAAGCTGCAGAAATAACTGTATCTTCTGGTTTTAATGTTTCATGGTTTACATTGTAAACGATTGTTGGAAGGTCGTTTCCTGCAGGAGCAGAGATAACAACTTTTCTAGCACCAGCTTCGATGTGAGCTTCTGCTTTTGCTTTTGATGTATAGAAACCTGTACATTCAAGTACTACGTCTACACCGATTTCTCCCCAAGGAAGGTTTTTAGCGTCAGCTTCTGCATAAATTTTGATTTCTTTTCCATCGATAATGATAGAATCATCAGTTGCAGATACTTTGTCTGCTAATTCATATCTACCTTGAGATGAGTCATATTTTAATAAATGTGCTAACATCTTTGGAGAAGTTAAGTCGTTGATTGCAACAACTTCATAACCTTCAGCGCCAAACATTTGTCTGAATGCTAACCTCCCAATTCTACCAAATCCGTTAATAGCTACTTTTACTGCCATAATAAAATTCCTCCTAAATATTATAATTATTTATTATTTTTTCTTGAAGTTCCAAACAGAACTTCTAAATAGTAGCAAGTTTAAATTAGCCCCAATATTCGAGCATAAATTGAACTTTAAGAGTATTATATATAAAAAAATTACTAAAATCAATAATTTATATGAAAAATGAATCAACTTTTTTTTTAAATTTAAACAGTTTTGTTTATTTTTAGTTTTAGTATTAGTGTTATGCTATTTTCAAATTTTTTCAATAATTTTTTTTATTTGACCACTTACTTTTATTTATGAAAATCTTATTTTTAATAATATTTACACAGATAATTTAATGTATACATCATATTTTATTTTTCAATTATAAAAGATTGTAAACTTTTTTACATCCATTTTTCTCATAAAAATTTTGGGTCCCAGGTTTTGAACCGAAATATAACATTGTAGGTGTATGTTCTTTTGCAAGTTCTAAAAGTTTACTTCCTATCCCCTTCTTTTGATACTCTGGGAGTACAAGAAGCCCAGTTATTGTTCCAAAAAAGTATCCGTCTGTTAATATTCTTATGCATCCAATAAATTTTTCTTCATCATAAGCAGTTATATTCATGGTTTTTGTTAAAGCATTTTTTGTTTTTAAAACATCATACTCACCTTTCCAAATTTGATTTACAAAGGAAATAAAATCTTTTACATTAATATCTTTATCATCTATTTTATAATTCATCATTTTTCATATCCTATCTAACTATTCATGATATTATTAAATATTTATTTTAAATATATTTAATATATTAATAAAAACAATAATATTATTTTATACTTTATACATATATAATAAAATTATTACATAAATTATAATTTATTATTTAAAAAATTTAATATATAAAATAAAAAAGCGTCGGTAATCCGACGCTTTATATTAAGCATTTTCTTCTTCAAATTTTTTCATAAATTCAACTAATTTTTCAACACCTTCAATAGGCATAGCATTGTAAATTGAAGCTCTCATTCCGCCTACAGTTCTATGTCCTTTTAAGTTTACAAAGCCTGCTTTTGTAGCTTCTTCAACAAATTTTGCATCTAAGTCTTTGTCTCCAGTTACGAAAGGTACATTCATTAAAGAACGGTCTTCTTTTACAACTGTGCCTTTAAACATTTTGCTTTCATCAAGATAGTCATATAAGATTTTTGCTTTCTTTTCATTTAGTTCTTTCATTTTAGCAAGACCACCTTGTTTTTTAAGCCACTTAAATACTTTACCGCAAATGTAAATACCATATGCAGGTGGTGTATTAAATAAAGAATCATTGTCAGAATGAGTTTTATATCTTAACATTGTCGGAACTTTTTCATCAATTTCATCATCTGATGGAATTAAGTCTTCTCTGATAATTACTATTACTACACCGGCAGGACCTACATTTTTTTGTACCCCACCATAAATGATACCATATTTTTCAACATCAACAGGTTCTGATAAGAAACAAGAAGATACGTCAGCAACTAATGTTTTTCCTTTTGTATTAGGTAATGTATGATATTTTGTACCGTAAATTGTATTATTTTCACAAATATATACATAATCTGCATCTTCATCAATATCTAAATCAGAGCAGTCAGGAATATAAGAATAAGTCTTATCTTCACTTGAAGCAACTGCTTTTGCATTTGTATACTTTTTAGCTTCGTTATAAGCTTTTTTTGCCCATTGTCCTGTTATTATGTAATCAGCAACACCATTTTTTGTAAGGTTCATAGGAATCATTGCAAATTGTTGGCTTGCACCGCCTTGTAAGAATAAAACCTTATAATTATCTGGAATATTCATTAATTCTCTTAAATCTTTTTCAGCTGTTTTAATAATGTCATCAAACCATTTTGAACGATGGCTCATTTCCATTACTGACATTCCGCTTCCATTGTAATCAAGCATTTCTGCCGCAGCTTCTTTTAATACTTCTTCAGGTAAAACAGCAGGACCTGCTGAAAAATTATATACTCTTCCCATTTTATAAAATCTCCTTTATCATTACTATATTATTATATTTGTTTAAATTTCATGAATAAATAATCCGCTTCTAAGTTTTGGTTCAAACCAAGTTGATTTTGGCGGCATAACCATGTTTGCATCTGCAACAGAGAATAAATCATTCATTGTTACAGGATACACTGCAAAAGCAACACCGTTAAAGCTATCTGCTCTTTGTTCAAGTTCTTTTAATCCTCTTATTCCACCAACAAATTCTATGTTGTCACTTGTTCTTGGATCTTCTATATTAAGTACAGGAGCAAGAAGATTTTCTTGTAAAATATCTGCATCTAAACTTTTTACAGGATTTTCTTTGTCATAAGTTCCTTCTTTAGCTCTTAAAAGATACCACTTCTTATCAAGATACATTGAAAAATCATGTTTCTTTTCTGGTTTTATTATATTTTCATCATTTGATACAATATCGAATTTTTCACTTACTTTATCTAAAAACTCTTCTTTGGAATAACCAGCTAAGTTTTTTACAACTCTGTTATAATCCATTATTTCAAGTTCATTACTATCAAATATTACAGCTAAGATATAGTTGTATTCTCTATCAACACTATCCCCCGCTTCTTCTCTTTTTCTTTTTCCTACTTCATATGAAGAAGCTGTTCTGTGATGACCGTCAGCTATGTATAAATAATCAATTTTATTATAAAATTCTCTTACTTTTTCAACATCTTCATCTTTATCAACAACCCATAAAATATGACTTATTCCATCTTCTGCTACAAAATCATATACAGGTTTATTGTTTTTTGTATATTCAGATATAAAATTATGTAAATCTTCGTTATGTCTGTGAGCGAAGAAAACAGGTTCAGTATGAGCCGAACAAGCCAAAAAGTTATTTATTCTATCAACTTCTTTTTCCGGTCTTGTAAACTCATGTTTCTTTATTATTCCCTTTTCATATTCGAAAGTGGAACAACATCCACAAATCCCCGTTTGAACTCTTCCGTTCATTATTTCTCTGTAGATGTAATAAACTTCTTTTTCCTCCCTGATTAAATAACCCTCATTCAAAAATTTATCATAATTTTCTTTTGCTTTTTCATAAACTTTTTCATCGTGTATATCTACACTGTCAGGTAAATCAATATCGGAGCGTACAATATGCAAGAAGGATTTTTCATCTTTACCCATTTCTCTTGCTTCATCTCTGTTCATTACGTCATAAGGTAGACAGGATACTTCTTTTGCATATTTTGCATCGGGTCTAACACCCTTAAATGGTTTTACTATTGCCATATTTTACTCCTCCTAAAATATTATTAAATTAAATAATATCATTACTTATATATAACTTCAAGAATTTTTAGAAAATTTTTTCATAAAATTAATGAAAATATTGAGTTGTTACAACAAAACATAAAAAATCCATAAAATTTTATACAAACTAATAAAACATTATTTAATAAAATATAAAAAGAAGGGGTATTCCCCTTCTAAAAATATATAATCTATCCAAATACATATTTATTCTAAATTTAATTTTCTTTCAAAGAAAAATTTAACAATAAAGAAATATATAATACTTAAAATTAATAAGAAAGCAATTAATCCTACAAATACCAAATGAGCCATAGCTATTGGAGATAATGTATTACTTAAAAAGTTATACAATGGACTTGCAAATATTACTCCTAAAATAATTGTTAGAATTGTAGTTAATACAGATATTGCAATGTAAGACACAAATGATAATAAAATTTTATTTTTATTAAAGCTAAAACCTATTGCCATAGCAGAATAAACAGATAAAATTTTATTTGCACAACCTAATAAAATAACTATAAATAGATATAGCATAGCAATAAGTAAATCACCCCAATTATTCATTGTTACAATTCTATGCAAATTATCCATATAATAATTCAAATCAACACTTGAAAAATTAAAGAAACTTGCAAACATATATACAAACAACATTGATATAATTATTGCAATACCGGTTAAAATAACCCATAAAGTACCAACAATTACTTTGCTTAAAATCTCTTTTCCAATATTGATTGGAAGAGTATGAGTAAGATAACCTTCATTAGATAAATCTGCCTTATAAAATCTAATTATACTTAAAACTGCTGCCAAGATTAATATTGCCATAATTCCTAACATATATACTGAACCGCTTACTGCCGAAAAGATATTATATATAATACTATCATGAAGTATATTATTAGTAGATATTCCAACTAAAACGCCATTAAGTACAGATACACATATTAAAGCAATTATAACCGGTATCATAATTCTTTTAGTTGCTTTAATTTCGTACTTTATTAATTTACTTAACACCTGAATTCCTCCCTAAACAATTTATCAATAGACATACCTTTTTCTTCTCTTATTTCATCAGCATCCCCGTTTAATACAATGCTACCGTTTTTTATAAATATTACTTGATCTAAAACTTTTTCAATATCAGAAATTAAATGAGTAGATATAATCACAGTTGAATCATCAGAATAATTATTTATTATGGTTTTAAGAATATAATCTCTGCTTGCAGGATCAACACCCCCTATAGGTTCATCCAAAAGATATATTTTTGCCTTTCTGCTCATTACTAAAATAAGCTGAACTTTTTCTTTTGTTCCTTTAGACATATTCTTAAGTTTATCATTTGGAGAAATATTTAAGCTTTCTAACATTTGATATGCCTTTTTACTATCAAAATCTTCATAAAAATCACTAAAGAAATTGATAAGTTCTTTTGCATTCATCCACTCATTCAAATAACTTTTATCAGGTAAATATGAAACTATTTTTTTTGTTTCTATTCCTGGAGCTAAACCGTCAATATAAAGTTCTCCACCAGATGGAACAAGAAGTTTATTCATAAGTTTAATAAGAGTTGTTTTACCGCTTCCGTTAGGTCCTAACAATCCAACGATTTTTCCACTTTTAATGTTTAAATTTACATTATTAAGAGCAAACTTTCCGTCAAATTCTTTAAACAAGTTTTTTATCTCAATTAAGTTATTCATTTTTGTCTCCCTTCATTGATTCTTCCATAATTAAATTTATTTCTTTTTCATCAAATCCAATTTCTTTCATCTTAATTAAAAAATCATAAACATATTCTTTAGCCAGCAATAATCGCCTCCTTTGAATAATCTCTTCGTCTTCCGTTACAAATCTTCCGCTTGTTCTTGAAGAAAAAACTATATTATTTTTTTCAAGTTCACTAAAGGCCTTTTGCATTGTATTTGGATTAACATCAGCAACAGAGGCAAATTCACGAACCGAAGGAAGTTTATCCCCTGCTTTATATCTTCCTTTTAATATATCTCTTTCAATAAATGAGGCTATTTGTAAATATATTGGTCTATCATTTTCAAATTCCCATCCCATATTAATCCTGCCTTTCTTTTAGATTGTATTATTGTATTAATTAACTAATACAATAATACAATCTAAAATTTTATTTGTCAACTAAACTTTAAAATTTTAATTATTTTTTAATTTAAAATATAAATATGTAATTTAAAAAGTTTAAAATTTAATGTATTTATGATAGAATAATTAGCAATGGAAAAGAGGTTCAAAGTATGACAAATAAAAAAACATTAATATTTATTCTATTATTAACATTTTTTATATCACCAATATTTAGCTTTATAAATGCAGATACACAAACAGAAACGGAAATAACTCAAAACCTTGCAAACACAATTCAAGGCAACCAAAATGGATTTACGTATATGATAAAAGATTCAAAAGCTTATATAATATCGTATACTACAAAGGAAGAAGAAGTAAAAAACCTTTCTATACCTGATAAAATTAATAATTATCCTGTTATAGAAATCAGAGATAATGCATTTAAAAATACGCCGATAATAAATCTTACAATTCCAAGCAGCTTAGAAACTATAGGTGATTATGCTTTCTACAATTGTAATAAATTGGAATCTGTAACAATAAACGGATGCAAGAATATAAATGAATATGCCTTTGCAAACTGTATAAGTTTAAAAGATATTACTTTAGAAGAAGGAATTGAAAATATTGCAGAAAATGCATTTTTAAATTGTGGTATGAAGGAAGTATCTATTCCTGCATCAGTAAAAAAAATAGGCTCTAATGCTTTTACAAATTGTACTAATTTAAAAAGCTTTACAGTAGCACAAGAAAATAAAAAATTTACGGCAGAAAATGGTGTATTATATTCAAAAAACATGAAAACTTTAATATCTTACCCAATAAGCAAAGAAGATGAAGGTTTCACAGTAAATGAAAAAACGACATCAATAAAAGAAAGTGCATTTTATTCTAATAAGTATTTAAAAAACATCACACTTCCAAATAAACTTAAATCAATAGGTAAATATGCTTTTTACAACACTAGAAGCCTAACAAGCATAGAAATACCGGAAAATGTAGAAGAAATCAAAGAAGAAACATTTTTAGGAAGTGTAAGTTTAACAACTGTAAAATTTAAAGATGGTGTTATAACAATAGGCAGCAATTCTTTTAGAGAATGCGAAAATCTTACAACAGTTAAATTCCCTAACACACTTCAAAAATTAGAAGGCGGTGCATTTAAAAATTGTACAAAACTAAATAATGTATCTTTCCCTGATTCTCTTCATACAATAGGTAAAGAAGTATTCAGAGGATGTTCAAGTTTAACAAAAGTAAGTCTTCCAATTTACGTAAACTATTTAAGAGATTATGTATTTGCTGATTGCTCTAATTTACAAGAAGTAACTTTAAATGAAGGAGTAACAAACATTAATCAAAAAGCTTTCAGCAACTGCCCAAAACTTACCAAAATAGAAGCAACATATAGTCTTTCAACAATAGATTCTACAGCATTTGATGGAAGTAAAAACATAAAAATATATGCACCTTATGGTTCGTATGCATTAACATTTGCAGAAGAAAATAAAATAAATAATGAATCAATATAGAAAAAGAAGAGATAAAACTCTTCTTTTTTTGTAATGATTTTGTAATGAAGTTTGTTAAAAATAATAATTATGTTTATTTACTTATCTATGTAATTATGTTATAGTATTCTATAATAAAACAAGCTGGAATTACAGGAGGGAAAAGAGTTGAAGTATATTGTTGAGCGAGATTTATTCATGAGTAAATTGCAAAATTATCTTAATGAAAAAGCTGAAGAAGGTTATACCCTTGTTGATGTATTTGTATCTGAGGAAGATATAAAAGACGGAAGAGAAAACAAATACCAAAGAGCCAGTAAAGTTACAGTTATAATGAGCAAATAAAAAAGATGCAAAACTGCATCTTTTTATTTTTTATATTCTAGCTTGAATAATCCAAAATATTCTTTCTTGCTTTAACAAGCTCTATTTGATTTTCTAAAAGTTTATTTTGAAGTTCACTTATAGATCTTCTATTAAGTTCTATCTCACTTCTCATTGAAGTAAATTTTTCCTTGTACTCTTCAAGCAGATCTTTTAACTCTTCGTTTTCTATTTCCATTTTTTCATATTTATATTGCATAGAAAGTCTTTTTGCTTCATTAGCTTCTGCTTCTTCCAGTGCAGACATTAATTTTTCTTTATAATCAGTTAGAATTTCATATTCCTCTTTATCTTTTCTAAGATCTTCAACTTCATCTTTAAGTTCGAAAAGTTCTTCACATAAATTTAAAGAAGACAAGACTGCAGCGGTATAAGGATTCATATAAGGATTATTTTTCTTAACTTGTCTGATTAATTCGTCAACAAAACCGGCAACTTTTTTTAATTGTTCTTCGTCATTATCTGTAATGATTGTATAATTTGACCCTAAAATATTAACGACTACTCTGTTTTTTGCTGTACTCTTTTCTTCCATATGTATCACCCATTCTTTTATAAAATATAAAATATCAATATATAAATATATAATACCACAAACTTTACATTAAAAAAAAGAAAAAATTAGAAAAATACATAATTTTTTCTTTTTATTATACTAATACGAAATATTTTACAAAATATGTTATATTTCTTGTAAAATATTGTCTAAGATTGTAATACCTTCGTCTATTTCATCCTTTAAAATAATCAATGGAGGCACAAATCTTATAATGTTTTGTCCCGAATTTAAAAGTAATAGTCCTTTATCAATAGCCTTATTAATAATGTCAGAAACAGGGAATTCAAATTCCATTCCAAGCATTAAACCAATACCTCTTACATCATTAATAAAATCATATTTTTCTTTTAACTGTTCTAGTTTAGATTTTAAATAACTTCCTTGTTCTTTTACGTTATCTAAAATATTTTCATTTATTATCTTATTTAAAACATATTTACTTGCAGTAGAAGCAAGTGCATTTCCTCCAAAAGTTGAAGCATGGTTTCCAGGTTCAAAACCTTTTGCCTTTTCTTCTTTAACAAGAATTGCACCTATTGGGAAACCTCCTCCTAAACCTTTTGCCATGCAAACTACATCAGGAACAACATCAAAATATTCATATGCAAATAAATATCCACTTCTTCCTATACCACATTGAACTTCATCAAATATTAATAATATATCAAGTTCATCACATAAAGCTCTTACCTTTTGCAAAAATTCTTTACTTGCAGGTCTTATACCGCCTTCTCCTTGAACAGGTTCTATTATAATTCCGCAAGCGCCACTTCTTGCTTCTTTTTCAATTGCTTCAAAATCCATAAAAGGAACATGAACAACATCAGGTAAAATAGGACCAAGACCTTTTTGATATTTAAGTTGTCCTGTAGCTGTTATAGAACCGAAAGTTCTTCCATGAAAAGAATTATTCATAGCAATAATTTTTGTTTCTTTATTTCTAAATTTATATGCATATAATCTTGATAATTTTAAGGCTGCTTCAGTTGCTTCAGCTCCTGAATTACAAAAGAAAACTCTGTCTAATGCACTATTATCAACCAAAGTTTTTGCAGCCTCTACATTCGCTTTAGTATAATATAAATTTGATACATGATATAACTTATGCATTTGTTCTTCTAATGCTTTATTTAAACCTTCATCATTGTATCCCAAATCATTTACAGCAATACCTGCTACAAAATCTAAATATTTTTTTCCGTTTTCATCATAAAGATACACACCTTCTCCTTTTTCAAAAACTAAAGGAAATCTTGAGTATGTATGCATTAATACTTTTTCACCTGTTTTAACTATATCTTCCATTGCTGCCTACTCCTTTATCATAGTTCCTATTCCACAGTTTGTAAATAATTCTATTAATAAACTATGTTCAACTCTTCCGTCAATGATATGAACACCACTTACTCCGTTTTCAACACTTTCTTTTGCGCCTCTAATCTTTGGAATCATTCCCCCATTAATTGTACCATCATCAATTAAACCTTGAATTTCATCTATATTAATTTGTTTAATTAGATTTTTTTCTTTGTCCATAACTCCTTCAATATCAGACATGAAAAGAAGTTTTTTTGCATGAAGAGCGCTTGCAACATGGCAAGCAACATAATCAGCATTAATATTATAGCTTTGTCCTGTTTCGTCAACACCAATAGGTGCAATAATAGGGATAAAATCATCATCCAAAAGTTTTGCAATAAGCATTGGATTTACACCTTTAATTTTTCCAACAAAACCTATATCATCTCCACCAGGAGTATGTTTTTCAACTTCTAAAAGTTTACCATCTTGTCCTGTAATACCAATTGCATTCATTCCCTGTTTTGTAAATAGAGAAACTAAATCTTTATTTACTCCACCTGCAAGAACCATTTGAACAATATTCATTGTATCGCTGTCTGTAAATCTAAGTCCATTTACAAATTTATGTTCTTTTCCTACTCTATCAAGCATTTTATTTATATCTTTACCGCCACCATGAACAATTACAGGTAAAATACCAACTAATTTCATTAGAGCAATATCATTTATTACACTTTGCTCCATTTTTTTATCTACTAAAGCAGCTCCACCATATTTAATAACTACTATTTGTCCACTAAATTCTTTTATATAAGGAAGAGCTTCTATTAATACACTGGCTTGTTTAAAATATTTATCATCCATTAGCTTCTATACTCTCCGTTAATTTTTACATATTCATAACTTAAATCACATCCCCATGCTGTTGCGTTTTCTTTTCCGCAGTTCATGTTTATATCAATTTCTATTTCAACTTGTTGTAAAATTTCAAGAGCTTTATCTTCATCAAATTCAAGAGCTATACCGTCTTTATATAACTCTATTTCGCCTTTTACACTTTTAAAAGAAAGTGTAACTATATTAGGATCAAAATCAACTCCTGAATATCCTGCTGCACATAAAACTCTTCCCCAGTTTGCATCTTCTCCAAAGAATGCTGTCTTAACTAAAGAAGAACCTATAATGCTCTTTGCAATTTTCTTAGCATCGTCTTTTGTCTTTGCATTTAATACATTTACAGCTAAGAATTTTGTAGCTCCTTCACCATCTTTTACAATTTGAGTGGCAAGGTGTTTGCAAACAAACATTAAAGCATCTTTAAACACATGATAATCTTTATGTTCTTTAGTAAGAACTTCATTACCTGCCATACCGTTTGCAAAAGCAATTACGCTGTCATTTGTAGATGTATCTCCATCAACAGAAATCATATTATAAGTATCGTCTGCAATTTCTTTTAATAGATCTTTAAAAGTTTTATCGTCGATATTTACATCAGTTGTAATAAATGAAAGCATTGTAGCCATATTAGGATGTATCATTCCTGAACCTTTTGCAATACCGCCTATTCTTACTTTTTTATCATCTATTATTATTTCAACTGATTTATCTTTTATAAAAGTATCCGTTGTAAGAATACCTTCTGCACAATTTACTCCTGAAACAATATCATCATCAAGTGCAAGAGAAACTTCTCTTATTCCGTTTATTATTTTATCCATAGGAAGTTGTACCCCTATAACACCTGTTGAATTAACATAAACATCTTCAGGCTTTAAAGCAAGACATCTTGCTGTTTCTGCTGCCATTTCATCTGTATTTTTTAATCCTTGTTCTCCTGTACAGGCATTTGCATTACCACTATTTACTATAATAGCTCTTGCTTTTAATCCTTTTTCATATAAAGCCATATTATGTAATACACTGCTTGCTTTTACTTTATTTGTTGTAAATACTGCCGCAACATTACAAGGTTTTTCAGAATAAATAAGCGACATATCCTTTCTTTTTCTTTTAAGCCCTGTTGACTTTCCTGATGCATAAAAACCTTTTGGTGCAACAACACAACCTTTTACTATTTTCATCTATCAAAACTCCTTAATAACTAAAAAATATAAATCTTTTAAATTAAAATATTTTTATATATATAAAGGAAGAAAATCAATACCTTCCTTTTCGCTAAACCCAAACATTATATTCATATTTTGAACTGCTTGAGATGAAGCCCCTTTCATTAAATTATCTATTGCACTTGAAACGATAATTCTGTTTACCCTTTTATCAAGAACAAAAGATGTATCAAAAATATTAGTGCCTTTTACATAGTTTGTTGAAGGCAAATTACCAGACTCTCTAAGTCTTATAAAATATTCATCATTATAATACTCTTCATAAACTTCTTTTATTTTTTCCTTCGTTATACTTTCATCCACATTTGCATAAATAGTTGTAAGAATTCCTTTATTCATTGGAACCAAATGAGGAGTAAAAGAAAGTTTAATATCATGTCCATATTTTGAAAGTTGTTGTTCAATTTCAGGCGTATGTCTGTGTGTACCTACTCCATATGCTTTTATGGATTCATTACATTCACAGAATAAAGAACTAACATTTGCTTTTCTTCCTGAACCGCTTACGCCCGATTTGGCATCTATTATTATTGAATTCACATCAATAATATTTTCCTTTACCAATGGATATAGTGATAAAATAGAACAAGTTGTATAACATCCCGGATTTGCTAAAAGTCTTGTATTTTTTATATTTTCTCTTTCAATTTCACAAAGTCCGTATACACTTTCTTTAAGTAAATCTTCTGCAAAATGTTCTGTCTTATACCATTTTTCATATGTAGCCTTATCATTTAATCTAAAATCAGCACCAAGGTCTATTATCTTTGTCTTTTCTAAAACCTCTTTTGTAACAACCTTTGATGCAACACCATGAGGAAGAGCCATAAAAACAACATCGCAGTCATTTGCAAATTCATTCATATCGCTTTCCAAACATGGACCATCTTCTATATTTCTAAATGCTTCATAAACATCACTAAACTCTTTACCCACATAACTGTGAGAGCCAAGTTTTATATTTCTAACTTCTTTATGTTTTTTTAATATACTTACTAAAATTGCTCCGGTATATCCCGTAGCACCCAAAATACCTACATCAATCATTCCAATACCTCCATAATATGATATATTATACATATTAATGTATATTTATGCAAGTATTATTTTTAGAAAATTCACTATTGTATATTTTATTTATATTATTTTTTAAATCATTAAAATCAGAACTGTTGTCTATTATTATATCCGCATACCTCATTTTATCTTCTGTGGACATTTGAGCTTTTATACGCATTAAGGCTTGCTCTTTTTTCACATTATCCCTTAACATTATTCTCTTAATTTGAATATCTAATGAAGTATATACTAGCATTACAACATCAACCATATTGGTAAGTTTTTCTTCTATTAAAAGCGGGCAATCATATATTACATATTTTTCATCTCTTTGTTTATATTTGTTTATAAGATAATTGTATTTATCTGTTACTTCCGGATGGACAATATTATTTAAAGCAAGCCTTGCTTTTTCATCATTAAAAACAAGACTTGCCATTTTTGGACGATTAAGTTCACCATTATCTAAAATATAATCACTGCCAAAAACATCTTTTATTTTATTTAACCCTCTGCTTCCTTTTTGAACAGCTTCTTTACTTATTTTATCAGCATCAATAATTGGTATATTATAATCTTCATTTAAAATTTTTGAAACGGAACTTTTACCTGTTCCGATTGAACCTGTTAACCCTATTACTTTCATTATTTTGCCTCAAACCAATTTTTACCTACATTTATATCAGCTTTTAATGGACAATCCATCTTAACTGCATTTTCCATTTTATCTTTTAAAATTTCTTTTACTTCCATAACTTCATTTTCAGGTGCATCTATTATTAGTTCATCGTGTACCTGTAAAATAAGTTTTGATTTAAGATTTCTTTTCTTAATCTCACTTTCAACATTTATCATTGCAAGTTTTATTATATCAGCTGCACTTCCTTGAATAGGAGTATTAAGAGCTGTTCTCTCTCCAAAAGATCTTACATTAAAATTCTTTGAATGAATTTCATTAATATATCTACGTCTGTTAAACATTGTAGTTACATATCCATTTTCTTTTGCAAATTCAACAATATCCCTCATATATTTACTTACATTTGGATATTTAGCAAGATACGTATCAATATATTCTTTCGCATTTTTTCTTGAAATGTTTAAATCTTTTGATAGACCAAAGTCACTTATCCCATATACAATACCAAAATTAACTGCTTTTGCTCTACTACGCATTTCGCTTGTAACATCTTCTATATTAACACCAAATACTTCACTTGCAGTTCTTGCATGTATATCTTCATTATTTTTAAATGCATTAATTAACTTTTCATCTGAAGATATATGTGCCAAAACTCTAAGCTCTATTTGAGAATAATCCGCATCAACTAAAACATTCCCCTCTTTACTAGGTATAAATACTTTTCTTATTATTCTTCCTTCATTCGTTCTAACAGGAATATTTTGTAAATTTGGATTTGAAGAAGATATTCTTCCTGTTGTAGTAATTGTTTGATTAAAAGTAGAATGAATTTTATCTTCTTTCCTATCAATTAAAGTAACAAATCCTTTTACATATGTTGAATTAAGCTTACTTACCTGTCTTAATTCGATTATAAGAGGAATTATAGGATGATGATCTTTTAATTTTTCAAGTACTTCTATATTTGTTGAATATCCTGTTTTTGTTTTCTTTATTACAGGAAGATTAAGTTTTTCAAAAAGAACATGTCCTAGTTGTTTTGTAGAATTAACATTAAAGCTTTCATCTTCTCCTGCAAGTTCTCTTATTTGTTTCGTTAAATTTTCAACTCGTTTATCAAAGTCTTCACCTAAAACTTCAAGCATATTCACATCAACCTTAAAGCCTTCTATTTCCATATCGGCAAGAACATACATAAGTTTATGTTCAATATTATTATATAATTCTTCCATTCCCTCTTCTTTTATTTTTTCATTTAGAAGTTTATATAATGAATATATACATTTTGCCTTTTTAATATATGTTAGATACTTTTCTTTATCCTCAATATCAAGAAAACTTTGTTGAACAGCTTCATATTTGTCTTCTTTTAAATCTACATCAAGATATTTTTTACCCATTACTTCAAGGGAGTATCTTTCATCACTTGGATTTAAAACATATCCTCCAATATAAGTATCAAATAAACACTTAACATCATATCCTTCACGTTTAAAACATTTATATACATTTTTAAAGTCATGAGTAATTATATTATTATTTTTATTTATTATTGCTGCCATATCCGAAACAGGTAAAACGGTTAAATCAAAAAGATAAAACTTTTCCCCGTCAAATATCATAGCTTCTTTTAATTTATTGTTTTCATCATTTAAAACAAAATAAATGCTAATATAGTCTTTTTTCTCTAATACTTTGCAAAGTTCATCGGGTTTTATGTCATTACCTATGTTTAAATATTCTTCTTTTAAATTAGAAAAATCATCATTTTTTTCTTCTTTGTCTAAATTATTTTCAACACCAAGTTTCTTCATTATTGATTTTAAATCAAGACTTGATAATATTGTAATAAACTTTTCATTTTTAAAGTTAAAATCGCATTCTTCTTCAAGATTTATATCAACATCCATATCTACGACAATACTTCCAAGTTCCTTACTCAAAAATGCATTGTCTTTATCATTTATTAACTTTTCTTTTAATTTTCCTTTTACTTCATCTATATTTTCATACACACCTTCAAGTGTCTTATATTTTTCAAGTAAACCTAAAGCCGTCTTTTCTCCTACCCCTTTAACACCTGGAATATTATCAGATTTATCACCCATTAAAGCTTTTAAATCTATCATTTGTTTTGGTGTAAGAGAGTATTTATCCATGATATAAGCTTCGTCTATTACTTCAATATCACTTATTCCTCTTTTTGAATAAAGAATCTTTGTATGTTCAGAAACTAGTTGGAATGAGTCTCTGTCTCCTGTTATAACAACAGTGTCGATTCCTTTAGAATCTGCTATCTCACTTACACTTCCTATAATATCATCCGCTTCATAATTATCTACTTTTAAAGAAATAATATTCGCAGCATCTAAAAGTTCATCAATATAAGGAAGTTGTTCTCTTAATTCTTCAGGCATACTTTGTCTTCCTGCTTTGTATTCACTGTATTTTTCGTGTCTAAAATTTTTATGTCCTTTATCAAAAGCAGCATATAAATAATTAGGTTTTTCCTGTTCTATAAGCTTTAAAATTATATTTAAAAACCCAAAAATAGCATTCGTCGAAACGCCTTTTGGAGAGTGCATTGGTCTTACTCCGTAGAAACATTTATAAATAATCGAATATGCATCTATAATAACTAATTTTTTCTTCATTTTTTCCTCACAATCAAAAAAATTCTATTATAAAGAATAACATAAAAGGTAAAAAAAATAAATATATTACCTCTTTTTCTTATTAAGTAATTCTGCTATACTATTTTTTACAAACAATAAGGAGAATATAATGAATTTAAAAGAATATTTAACTGAGGGACTTAATAAATGCAATATCCAAATAACTGAAGAACAAACAGAAAAACTACTTTTATTTATGGATATAGTTTTAAGAGAAAATAAAAAATTTAATCTTACGGCAATAACCGATGAAAAAGAATTTATTGAAAAACACATTATCGACAGTGCCCTTTCCATAAAATATATTAAAAATGAAGGAAAACTTATAGATATAGGTTCTGGGGCCGGTATGCCCGGAATTGTAATAAAAATACTTAGAGAAGATTTAAATATCCTTCTTCTTGACAGTTTAAATAAAAGAGTAAACTACCTAAATAATACAATAAAAGAATTAAACCTTAATAATATAGAAGCAATACATCAAAGGGCAGAAGAACTTTCACATGATGATGAATATAGAGAACAATTTGATTATGTAACTGCAAGAGCGGTCGCTTCATTAAATGTTCTTTTAGAATATACAATTCCCTTTATAAAAAAAGAAAGTAGTTTTATAGCTTTAAAAGGAAGTAAAGGAGAAGAAGAAATAGATCAAAGCAAAAATGCATTAAATATTCTTTCTTGCAAAATTATAAAAAACCATAAAGAAAAACTTCCTTATTCTCTTTCAAACAGAGATATTATAGAAATAAAGAAAATGGAATTAACTAACAAAAAATATCCAAGAAAACAAGCGAAAATAAAAAAAGCTCCTCTTTAAACAAAATAAACAAAAAGCATAAATATAAATAAAAATGCATAAAAATAAAAAAATGTATTGATTTTTTTGTAAAATCATAGTAAACTTTAATAAAGTTATAGGTATAGAGGAGGATTATTTTTATTATGAAATTGAAAAAAATAATTGCATTATCAACAGTTGCAATAATGAGTCTTGCAATGTTTACAGGATGTGGAAGTAAAGAAACAGCAGATAACGGAGAAATGAAACTTGTTAAAGATGGAACTTTAACAGTTGGACTTGAAGCTACATATCCACCAATGGAATATATTGATGAAGAAACTGGAGAACTTACAGGATTTGATATCGAACTTGCAAAAGCAATCGCAGCTGATATGGGATTAGAAGTTGAATTTGTTCAAGTTGGATTTGATGCAATTTTTGCTGGTCTTGATGCAGATAAATATGATATTGTAATTTCTGCAATAAGTGTTACAGAAGAAAGACAAGAAACTTTAGAACTTTCTGATACATATTTAGCAAACCAACAAGTAATTATTTCAGCAAAAGACGGAAAACAAATTACATCTGTAGATCAATTAACAGGTAAAAAAGTTGCCGTTCAAGTTGGAACAACTGCAGACGAAGCTTGTCAATATTATCAAAACGATAAAGGCATGGAATTTGAATTACAACAATTTGACGATATGACAGCAGCATTCCTTGCACTAAAAAGCGGAAGCGTTGATTGTGTAGTTACAGACTTAGTTGTTGGGGACTATTATGTAAATAACAATCCTAATGATTATGTAAAATCTTGCGATAACTTAACAAACGAACCTATCGCAATTGCTGCTAAAAAAGGTAATACAGCTGTTATTAATGCAGTAAATACATCTTTAAAATCTTTAATTGAAAGCGGAAAAACTGCTGAAATTTCAAAAGAGTTATTTGGTGAAGACTTAACTAAAAACATTGACTCAAATTTAAAAAATTATGATGAATAATAAATAATTTAATTTTATAAAAATAAAAAAGCCTGATACGGGCTTTTTTATTTTTTTATACTTTTTTATAATCACAAAAAAAGTATAAATATGCATATTTGTTTATAAAAATTAATTAAACCTATTGCATTTTTTAATTATATATAGTATATTTATAAAGTATTTTTGTTATTTGGAACGGAGGAAAAAAATGAAAAAAGCAAAAAAAATTACTGCTTTGATCATTACATCAATATTAACTACTTGTTTACTTACAGGATGTGGTTCAAGTGAAGAAGTTTCAACAACTCCACAATTTGTAAAAGAAGGTACTTTGGTTGTTGGAATAGACAATACTTACCCCCCAATGGAATATGTTGATGATAGTGGTAAAACAGTAGGATTTGATATTGAATTTGCAAAAGCAATCGCTGAAAAAATGGGAAGAAAAGTTGAGTTTGTAAATGTAGCTTGGGATGGAATATTTGCAGGACTTGATTCAGACAAATATGACCTTGTAATTTCTTCTGTTGGAATTAACAAGGACAGACAAGAACAGCTTGCTCTTTCAGATGCATACCTTGCAAATCAACAAGTTATCATCTCTTCAAAAAATGGTACACAAATCAAATCAATTGATGAATTAAACGGCAAAAAAGTTGCAGTACAAGTAAGCACAACTTCAGATGATACTTGCCAATACTATTTATCTCAAGGTAGTGAATTTGATTTACGTCAATTTGACGGAATGACAGAAGCATTTGTTGCTCTTGAAGGCGGAAGTGTTGATTGTGTTGTTACAGACTTGGTTGTTGGAGAATATTATGTACATAATAACCCTGATAAATTTATAAAAACATGTGATAAATTGACAAACGAACCAATTGCTGTTGCTGCAAAGAAATCAAATCAACCTTTAATAGATGAAGTAAATAAAATTATCGAAGAATTTAAAAATGACGGAACGTTAGCAAATATATCAAAAGATATATTCGGTAAAGATTTAACAAGTAATATAGATACAACAATAAAAGGTTACGACGAATAATATGTCAGCATAAAAAGAAAGCCTATATTGTATATAGGTTTTCTTCATTTTATAAATAAAAATTTAGGAGATTAAATATGACTAGTATACAAATCGAAAAGCTGGTTGAAGGTACAATATCAACAATAGAGCTTACAATAATAAGTATAATTCTTGGAATGATACTTGCTTTAATCTTAGCTTTTATGAGCATAGGAAAAAATAAAATTTTAAAAGGTATAGCATGGTTATATACATGGGTATTCAGAGGAACCCCTTTGCTACTTCAAATTATGGTTGTATATTTTGCAATTCCATTAATGTTTAAAGAAGTAACTGGAGAACCTTTAAATTTCGAACCTTTTACTGCTGCTATAATATCACTTACATTAAATACAGCAGCTTATACCGCAGAAATTTTCAGAGCAGGTATCCAATCAATTGATAAAGGTCAACTTGAAGCAGCAAAAGCTCTTGGAATGACATATTCACAAGCTATGTTTAAAGTAATTATTCCACAAACATACGCAAGAGTTATCCCACCTTTTGCAAATGAGTTTATCATGATTTTAAAAGATACTTCCCTTGTATCTACAATAGGTATGGCTGATTTAATGAGGGTATCAAAACAATTTGCCGCAAGTGGTGATTGGAGTTATTACTTTGTAGCCGGCGGTATATATTTAGTATTAACATCAGTATGTATCTTATTCTTTAGACATCTTGAAAAGAAATCAAGCAAATACCTATAGGAGGTTATAATGAGTACTTTAAAAGTAGAAAATTTAAAAAAAGATTTTGGAACATTAAGTGTATTAAAAGATATTAACCTTGAAGTTGAAAAAGGTGAAGTAGTATGTATAATAGGACCTTCCGGTTCAGGTAAGAGTACATTTTTAAGATGTTTAAACCACCTTGAAAAAATGACTTCAGGAAAAATATATATAGATGATGAACTAATATTTGATAGAAAAGATAATAAAAGTTTAATAAAAACAGACAAAGACAAACTTGTAAAACTACGTACAAAAGTTGGTATGGTTTTTCAAAGATTTAATCTTTTCCCTCATAAAACTGCCCTTGAAAATGTAACATTAGCACCAATGGTAGTAAAAAAAGTAGATAAAGATGCTATTAAAGATAAAGCTCTTGAATTACTTGATATGGTAGGTCTTAAAGATAAAGCAGATGAATATCCAAGCAGATTATCAGGAGGACAACAACAAAGGGTTGCCATAGCCAGAGCTCTTGCAATGGAACCAGAAATTATGCTTTTTGACGAAGCGACATCAGCATTAGACCCTGAACTTGTTGGAGAAGTATTAGAAGTAATGAAAAATCTTGCAAAAAAACATAATATTACAATGATTGTTGTAACTCATGAAATGGGATTTGCAAGAGAAGTTGCTGATAGAGTAGTGTTTATGGCTGACGGTGTAATTGTTGAACAAGGAAGTGCAAAAGAAATTATTAACAATCCTCAACATGACAGAACAAAAAAATTCTTAAAGAAAGTATTATAAAAAGACTGTTAATACAGTCTTTTTTTTATATAAGAGCCATGTGAAAGATTTTTTCAAGATCTGAAGCATTCAAATCCTCTTTTTTATATAAAGTTTTAGCTATTAAATTTAAAACATTACTATTTTCGTTTAATAAACCTATAGCCTTCTCATATGCATTATCTAATATATTACTTATTTCGTGTTCTATATCTTCTTTTAAAAAGTTATTTTTGTCCCCTGGAAAAATCTTATTTTTGTATTTACTCATTCCATAATCACATACCATAGAATAAGCAAGTTCATTTGCCTTTAAAATATCATTTTGTGCTCCTGTACTTATTTCACCAAATATTATTTCTTCACTTGCTCTTCCTGCAAGTAAAATACATATTTTATCTTCCAACTCATTTTTTGTCAATATCATTTTATCCTCTCCAAAAGAAGATAAAACAAATCCAAGAGAAACTCCATAAGGAACGATTGTTACTTTATCCGGTAAAATTCCATTTAACAAAAAACTTATAAGCGTATGCCCTGCCTCATGAAAAGCAACTATCCTTTTTTCTTTATTGCTTAAAACCATACTTTTATTTTTTAGTCCTGCAGTTGTTTTTATTATTGCCCTATCAAAATCTTCATTATTTATGGTCTTCTTTCCTTTTCTAATTGCTAGAAGTGCAGATTCGTTAACGATATTAGCAAGATGAGCACCACTTAAACCGTTTGTCTTTTCAACAACACTGTCGATTTTAAAATTCTTTGCAATAGGTTTATTTTTAATATGGTATTTTAAAATTTCTCTTCTTGTAATAGCAGAAGGATTTCCTACAAAAATATGTCTATCAAACCTTCCCGGTCTAAGCAAAGCCTTATCAAGCATATCTATTCTGTTTGTTGCTCCCATAACCACAACACCGCTGTTATCACTAAATCCGTCTAATTCAATTAAAAACTGATTTAAAGTTTGATCTCTTTCAGAATTATTATCAGTGTTCCTACTAACTCCTATTGCATCAAGCTCATCTATAAAAATAATTGCGGGAGCTTTTTTTCTTGCTTTTTCAAACAAAGCCCTTATTCTACTTGCACCAATTCCTACAAATTTTTCTATAAATTCACTTCCTGAAGCATAAATAAATGTTGCCTTACATTGCCCGGCTAAGGCCTTTGCTATTAAGGTTTTTCCTGTTCCGGGAGGACCATACAGTAAAACTCCACTTGGAATTTTTGCACCAAAATTTTTATATTTTTGAGGTTTATCCAAAAAGTCACTTATTTCCAATAATTCTTCTTTAATCTCATCAAGTCCGGCAACCGATGAAAAATCTATATCAGATTTTATTACGCCCGATTCTTCTACTTTATTATTAAAAAAATTAATATACGAATGTCTCATTATCTATCTCCCAATTTGTTTATGCAATTGATATTATTGCTTTTAATTTGAAAATTTATACAAATACTAAAAATAAAAATATTTTTTATTTATAAAATATGTTATAATGATGGAAATACAGGAGGTTACAAAATGAACAAAGACGAATTAATTAACAAAGCCAGTGAATTTATCGGAGAAGCAACAGAAAAAACAAAACAAATTTCATCTGAAGTAATAGAAGCATCAAAAAACTTTGCAGAATCTGCTAAAAAAACAATTAAAGCAGAAAAACTTGATTATCAAATTTCAAGAAAATACAGAGAAATTGGTAAATTAATTTATGCAGCATATGAAGAAGAAGGAACGTATGACCATGTTGCAGACGAATTATGTGAAGAAATAAATGCATTATTTGATCAAATTATTGCAATCAAATTAGGTGAAGATGCTGATATTTCAGAAGAAGAAAAAGAAGATATCATTCATGAAATCAACGTTGATATCGAAGAAGAAGACGAATAAAAAAGACGCATAAGCGTCTTTTTTAATATAGTGTTTCATTGTTTTTTATTAAATTGGGACATTTATTATCTCCACCATTAAGTTTACATTTAGGTTTACAGTGATAGCAATAATTTATAGGAATGTTATTTTTTGCTTTATATGCCCACCTATAATCAGATAACAATTCTCTTCCTATTGCTGTAAAATCACAATATCCTTCTTTTAAAAGTTTTTCTGCCCTGTCAGGTGTTGATATTCTATTAACAGCTATTACAGGTATATTTACATTTCCCTTTATTATCTTTGCACTTGTAACAACCTCATTAAATTCATGTTCTTTATCCTCCAAAGATGTTGAAGCATCAAAAGCAGAAGAAATATCAAGAACGTCTACTCCTGCCATCTCAAGCATTTTAGCACCCTTTTTTACATCTTCTATATCATCCATATTAACTCCAAGTCTGTAATAAATAGGATAATCCTCTCCTACAGCTTCTCTTACGGCTCTTACAACTTCTAAAGGAAATCTATATCTATCTACTATATTATCAAACCCATATTCATCATTTCGTTTATTATATTTTTTTAAAGTAAATTCACAAAGTAAATATCCGTGAGCTCCATGAATTTCAACAGCTTTAAAACCTGCTTTTTTTGCTCTTAAAGCAGCATTTTTAAAATCATCAATTGATTTTTCAATATCTTCTTTTGTCATTTCTCTTCCAAAACCATCAATAACACTGGGACCATAAGGACATTCACTTAACTTTGCTTTTAGTCCTGCATTATGAAGCTGTATAACACTGAAAGCTCCATTAGAATTTATGGCTGATGCAAGTTTAGAAAGATCATCTATAAACTTATCATCCCAAACACCTATTTGATTCCAAGCTTTTTGACTCCCATCTACGCCGCTTGCTTCAACAATGATTGTGCCTACTTCTTTCTTTGCTCTTTTTTCATAATAACTTATATGTTTTTCATCTATAAAACCATCTTCCCTAACCAAAGAAAAAGTAACCATAGGTGGCATAACAACTCTATTTTTTATTAGATTACCTTTTAGCGAATAACTATCAAATAACATACTGTACACCTCCAATTTATATCATTATACCACTATACATATAATATTTTTTAATTATTAAATCAAATGTAGTAAATCAAAATAAAAAAAGCCATTTAAAATGGCTTTTTTCTATAAGAAATCTCTTAATTTTTTACTTCTGGTTGGGTGTCTTAATTTTCTAAGAGCTTTTGCTTCAATTTGTCTTATTCTTTCTCTTGTTACACAGAATATATCCCCTACTTCTTCAAGAGTTCTTGGTCTTCCATCTTCTAAACCAAATCTTAAAATAAGAACTTTTGCTTCTCTATCTGTTAAAGTTTTTAATACTTCAAAAAGTTGAGATCTAAGAAGCATATAACTTGCAGCTTCTTCAGGAGCAACTGCATCATCATCAGGAATAAAATCACCTAAATGAGAATCTTCTTCTTCACCTATAGGTGTTTCTAAAGATACCGGATCTTGTGATATTTTCATAATATCTCTGACTTTTTCTTCCGGTAGCCCCATTTCTTTAGCTATTTCTGCAGCATTTGGATCTCTTCCTAAATCTTGAATTAGCATTCTTTGAACTCTTTTTAATTTATTTATAGTTTCAACCATATGAACAGGTATTCTGATTGTTCTAGCTTGGTCTGCAATGGCTCTTGTTATTGCTTGTCTAATCCACCATGTGGCATATGTAGAGAATTTAAATCCTTTTGTATAATCAAATTTTTCAACAGCTTTTAAAAGCCCTAAATTACCTTCTTGAATTAAATCAAGGAAAGACATACCTCTGTTAACATATCTTTTTGCAATACTTACAACAAGTCTTAAGTTGGCTTCACATAATTTTTTTCTTGCTTCAACATCACCATTTTCTATTCTTTTTGCAAGTTCCATTTCTTCTTCGGCATGTAATAAGTCAACTTTACCGATTTCTTTTAGATACATTCTAACAGGGTCATTTATATGTACAGAAGGTTCATAACCTTTTAGATCTGCCTTTTTTATATCTATATCATCATCTTTTAAATCATCATCCAAAAGTTCATCAACATCTTTATCGATATCATCATCTTGAAGAACAATTCCTTCTTTAAAGAAAAATTCTAGAATTTGATCTATTTCATCATTATTTAGATTTAAATCAGTAAAATGTTGATTCATTTCACTTTGATTTACTACACTTTCTTTTTTTGCCCATTCTTTTATATCATCAATGGTTTTTAACTTCTTAACCTCTTTTCTAACTGCGTCTTTTTTAGATGTCTTCTTTTTTGAATTTTTACCTACTACTTCAATAGTAACATTACTTGTATTTTCTTGACTCATTATATTAGAGTACCTCCATTTTTTGCTTTTAAAAGATCAGATTTTAATTTATAAAATTCGGCTATCAAAACATCTAACATTTCTTTATCTTCAGAATCCTGAATATCTTTAATTGCATTTTTAACATTCATAATTTTTCTGTTAATATTGTTTATTATGAGTGTTTGTCTCGCTTTTATTACATCATCCCAAGTTATATTTTGATCTAAAGACACGATTCTTGACATGGTTGTAGCCAATTTATCATTATAATCAAACAACTCTATAAAGTCAACCTTTTTTTCATTATTTATACAAAAAACAATTTTTTCATATATTTTTTTATAATCATCTCCCACAAATACATTTTCATCAATATTAATATCTTTTATTTTATCAATATTTAAAGCATTTTCTACCATATATCTTAAAATAATTTCTTGTGCATTTATAATCTTTTTCATTATTTGGCTTTTTTTGTTTGCAGTTTCATTTTTGTTTTTTCCAATTAAATGATTAGGTGTTATAAAACTATTTGTATTTACCTCATTTTCAATCGTTGAAATTTCAGCTCCTGTTTTATGATGTAAATATTTTATATAAAATTCTTTTCTTACATTATCATCAACTTTACCTATAACAACACATGCTTTCTTTATAAAATCAACCTTTTCCCAATTATCAAGTAAGTTATGATTTTTTTCTAATAATTTTATTCTAAATTCAATACTGTCAATTCCATTTTCCACCAAATTATTAAACTTCTCTATGCTATTATTTAGAATATAACTATCAGGATCATCACCCTCAGGAAGTCTTACAACCTTAGGATAAATATTTGCACTTTCAAGTATTTCACAAGCTTTAATTGTTGCATTTAACCCTGCCGTATCAGAATCGTACATAACAACAACATTTTTTGTATATCTATTTATTAACTTTGCATGATTTATATTAAACGCTGTTCCAAGTGTGGCTACAGCATTGTTTATTCCATTATTTACAAGAGAAATAACATCCATATACCCCTCTACCAAAATAAGAGGTTTTTGAGGAAGTTCTTTTCTTGCATTATTCAAATTATACAATGTGGAATTCTTCTTAAATACAATGGTTTCAGGTGAATTTAAGTATTTGGGAGCATTTTTTACATCTTTATATATTCTTCCCCCAAAAGCTATAAGTTTTCCATTTACATCTTGAATAGGAAACATTATTCTATCTCTAAAATAATCATAAACTCCCCCATCTTCTTTAGTTTTTACAAGCCCAGCTTTTATTAGAACATTAACAGAATATTTTTTTTCTTTTACCAAATAATTATATAACCCATCAAAACTATTTAAAGAATATCCAAGTCCAAATTTTTTTATGGTCTCTTTACTAAGCCCTCTATTTAATAAATAATTTAATGTAACCTTATTATGAATTAAATTTTTATAAAAATAATTTGCAGTATCTTTTATACAATTATAAAGTTCCTGTTTTTGATTATAGCTTATGGAATTTTCACTGCTTCTTGTATAATTGCCGTTTTCTTCATATTGAACATTTACACCTTCCAAATCGGCTAACATTTCAACTGCAGAAGAGAAATCCAGTTTATTAATTTCCATCAAGAAATCCAGTACATCTCCGTTTGCACCACACCCAAAGCAGTGATATCTATTCATATCAGGAGTAACTATAAAAGAAGGAGTCTTTTCCGTATGGAATGGACACCTTGCCTTATATCTGTTTCCGCTTCTGGTAAGAGGAACATATTGATTTATTATACCTACAATATCTGCATCATCAACTAATCTTCTAATAAAATCTTTTTTAAAATATCCTTTCATAAAACTCCTTACATTCCCCAATAAGCATTTGGAATAAATAACTCTTTATACATATTAATTGCATATATATCAGACATACAAGCTACATAATCACAAACAACTCTATCTAAATTATCACAATTAACTCTTACATAAAATTCTTCTAACATTTTATCAGGATGCTTCATAAAATATTCATAAAGTCTTTTTACTATGGTCTTGCCTTTATCACTCTCTTCCATAGCTCTTTTAGAATGATATACATTTTTAAACAAGAAACTTCTAAGTCCCATGGTTGCTTCAAATATCTCATCGCTCATTTTTATTTTATTTTTATCATAGCTGTTGTTAATAATATCTAAAATCATTGTGTTTATTCTTTTGGAGTTTGTTTCTCCCAAAATATCAGTATATTCTTTTGGAATATCTGAAGGGTTTAAGACACCAAAACGGATTGCATCATCAATATCATGATTGATATATGCAATTTTATCGGAAAAGAAAACTATTTCACCTTCTAATGTACTAGGCTTGAACCCGTGACAATGATTTTTTATTCCATCAATAACTTCATAAGTAAGATTAAGACCTTTACCTTCTGATTCAATTTCTTCAACTACTCTTACACTTTGTAAATTATGTTTAAATTCAAATGGACAAATCTCATTTAAAATCTGTTCCCCGCTATGACCAAAAGGAGTATGTCCCAAATCATGACCAAGTGCAATTGCTTCAGTTAAATCTTCATTTAAACAAAGAGCTCTTGCAATACTTCTTGATATTTGAGATACCTCAAGAGTATGAGTTAGCCTTGTTCTGTTATGATCGGTTTCAGGTGAAATAAACACCTGAGTTTTATGCTTTAACCTTCTAAAAGATTTTGAATGAATTATTCTGTCTCTATCTCTTTCAAAATCTGTCCTTATCTCACATGGTGTTATTTCTTTTTTTCTTCCTTTTGTATTTACAACTTTAAAAGCATATTTACTTAATCTTTTTAATTCTTCTTGTTCTTTTTGTTTCCTTATATTCATTATTTCTCCTAATAAAACAAACTACTTTATATTATAGCACATATGTTTTATTTTTTAGTATTGATAATTATTTTAAATCACCATTATTTAATATTTTATTCTTATTTTCGTTTATATATGAAAAATAATTTTTTTCTTTTTCACTCTTTATATTGTTCAAAAGAAAAACAGATAAAAAAATCAGCAAAACATTTTTACTTCCAAGAAGTAATACATAAATTCCAAGCATTAGAATACCCATATCGATTATTATACTTATCAGCTTTATATACTTAAATGAATCTAGCTTATTTAATTTTAAATTCAAAAGCGTAAAAAGACACTTTGAAGCATCCAAAGGTATTGTAGGAATTAAATTTATGGAACCTATAAGAATATTATAGAAAATAAAAAAATCATAAGAAGGTATATACAAATAATAAGATGAAAAGACAATTATACCTGCAAAAATAAAATTTGACATTGGACCGGATAAATAAAGGCAAAGCGCTTTATCTGCACTTAAGGCATCACAACTATATGAAATTTTTGCACCAAAAGGTAAAAATTTTATGTTATTTATCTTAACATCAAATACCTTTGCACAAATAAGATGCGATGCCTCATGAATTAAAATAGTAAATAAAAAAATCAAAAAATTTACAAATCCACTTTGAGAATAAATAATTAAAAGAGCAAATAAACTAAGAGAAGTTAGTGTAAATTTACTCAAAAAAGGCTTAAACTTATCAAACATAATACTCCTTTTTCAAAAATTATTTTTCATTTTCCTTATTATCATCTATATCCATATAAGAAATTGGATCAACAGCAGTATTATCAACCCACACTTCAAAACCTAATACGTCGCCACTTTCTTCACTACCCATAGAGCCTATCAAATCTCCGGTTTTTACATTATCGCCTACTTTTACAAAGGTACTTTTTACACCGTCATATACGACCGTAGTATCATTTCCAACATCAAATACAACCCTGCTGCCACCGTAAGAACTAGATACAATATTTGAAACTACTCCCCCTATACTTGCAAAAACCTCCTCGCTCTTACTTGTTTGAATTTCAATTCCCCTTGGTTTTACTGTTGTATTAAAAACAGGGTGAGTTGTATCTTCAAAAGTTGTTATAACTTCTCCGTTTACAGGCATTTCCAATTTTAAAGCATTTGATGAGCTATTAACACTGCTCTTTTCTCCATTAAAAACACTTGCCGTATTATTTACAAAAGAAACAACTTTATCTTTCGTTTCACCAAAAGACAAAAATTCGCTGTTAAAGACTTCTGAAATCTTTGAAGTTAAAGAAGACGGTAATTTTACATCAAACATGTCCATTGAAACATAAGAAATAGCAATAATAACTAAAAATATCATTATATTTAAAAACCTGTCTTTTTTAACTTTTGTATTCTTTTTGCTGTTATATCGACTTTGATTATAATTATAATAATTTTTTCTTTTCTTATTTGTTTTTGAATTTCTGCTATATTTACTATACATAATAACACCTCTTATATTTATCTCACTTAAGTATATTAATCAAAGTAAAAATTATTCATAATATTTAACTTGAAAAGAAAAAAAGATTTGTATATAATGTATAAGAATAATGCGAGTGTGCTGGAATAGGCAGACAGGCACGGTTGAGGGCCGTGTGTCCCACGGACGTATGGGTTCAAGTCCCATCACTCGCACCAGATTTTTAAATTATTACAAATATAAAAGCCACGCAGACATGCTATATTAAAGGATTTTAGAAGATGAATAATTCGAGTAAATAAATTTCAAAAGACGGAAATACCGTCTTTTTTTATTCTTATAATTTTTATTAAAATTAATATATTTTTATGATATAATATTTACTATAAAATGGAAATAATATAAAACTTTTTATTTCACAAAATATTCTAATACAATAATATAATAAAGAGGAAATGATTATGAAAATGTCAAAAAAAGAAGAAAAAAGATTAAAACAGGAAATTCAATTAGAACAAGCTAAGTATGGTATACCCGTTAAAAAGAAAAATAAAGGAATAAAAATAATACTAATAGTAATTGCATCTCTTTTTGCTCTATTTTGTCTATCATTATGCACTGGTGGGGATAATAATAGTATCGGAGAAGAAATACAAGTAACAGAAAATGCTTATATGTGTATTCCACAAAAATGGAAAGAATGTAAACAAAATTTTGATAGTGGCTCACATTTTTCTAATTTTGAATCAACAGATCCTAATACAGATTTTTTTGATATTATGATATTTGAAAATAATATGGGCGAATACTACAATACTTTTAATACTACATCTTTAGATGAATATGCTCAATTATATTTGGATAATGAAAAAAATAATACTGATTTTAAAATAATAAATAAAGAATATATAACAATTAATGAAGTAAAAGGTAGAATGATAGAATATACATATGATATGGGCGGTGTAAACAAAGGAAAAACTATGCATTGTAGATTATATGTTTTTAGTAATGAAGAAATAGTAGATTACATTATTTATAGCCAACCAATTAGTGACGATTTTACATTAATAGAAAATGTAATACAATCATTTCATTATTAAATAACATGAAATAAAATATTTTATATAAAATCGTTTCAAAAGAAAAGGAGCATACACTCCTTTTTTTAATCTTCAATATTTTTATTGTCATATAAGTCTTTTTCAATTTCTACTTTTTCAGGTATGGAAAATTTACAAACGGTTGGATTATTAAAAGTTTGCCAAAGACTAATACATATTGCAATAATAACAGCAGGATTTAAAAGTGCTTGAACAAAAATATTTAATAATTTAGACCATGAAGTAATATCATCTACAGTTATCCCATAATATACACCAACAGGCATTACAATAGCTAATAATGTTTGTATTAAAACAGTTACATTCATTCTCTCTCTTATTTTTGAAATAATTATATTCATTTATTTTCCCTCCTATAAACTATCTATATAAGATTTTATTCCCTTTGCATATACCATAGCTAACTTTTGTCTTTTACTTATTGTGTTTATCAAATAGAAATCAGCTGAATCCATAAAACAGCCTTCAATAATTACCGCAGGCATATTTGAATAAGTAACATCTGCATCATCTCTTTTAATATATCTTCTGAAATTCTGGACTGTCTCCTTTACAACTGAATTGTTTAAATATGTTGCAAGTTTATATCCTTTTTCAGATGAAGGGTTTACTATTAATTCTAAACCATCTCCACCACCGGCATTAAAATGTACAGATACATATAAATCAGCTTTTGCATTATTTGCTTTTTTTGCTCTGTCTGCAAGGCTCATATAATAGTCTCCTGTTCTTGTAATTGCTGTTTTAAATCCCATTTGTTTCAAATATTCCATTAAATATTTTGATACTGATAAGTTCATATCTGATTCTTTAGCCAAAATTTTTCCGGCAGATTTTCTTACTGCACCGGAATCAACGCCACCATGTCCAGGATTAATATAAATCAAATACTTTGAATATTTATTATTAGGTTCAGGCTTACCAACATTATTTAGAATAATACCTTGTAATGCTCTCATTGTATTTTCACCTACAATACCATCTACTTTAATTTTATTTTTCTTTTGGAAAATTTTTATTGCCTGAATTGTATTATTATCTATAATCCCATTTACTAGTAACTTAAAACCTTTTTTATTTAAAAGTGTTTGAACAACTTTTATTTTTTCTATCAACTTATCATTTGTTTTTTTACCATATATTCCATCTACATTAAGTCCATTTAATTTTTGAAATATTTTTATTGCATCTATAGTCTCTTTATTAATTTTTCCATCAATATTACCTTTATAATAACCATAATAATATTTTAAATTTGTTTGAACCTGTTTAACATTTAACATATTAACCTCCTTAAAACATACATGAATAAACAATAATATTTATATATACATTTACTCATATAGTAAAGTTATCATCATATATTAAAATATTCTAAATTAAATAAATTCGTGTGTTAGAACAAAAGAATATGTAATAAAGTTATTAAAATATTTATGAAAAAATAAAATGATATTAGGAAATAAAAAAGAAAAGCTTAATGCTTCTCTTCATCTTCTTTAAATAGTAAATATTTTTGTAAATAAATTTTATTTGCAAGGGACTTTGTCGCAAGTCTTACAATTTTTGCTTCATAAGTATTGTTTGAACTTTCTATTATATCTTCATCCCCGATAAAAGCAATTCTAAAAGCCTTTTCCATTTCACTTGCAAAATAATCATAAGCTTCCTCTATCGGATATGTATCTATTTGTATTTTTATTAAATCACAAATTTCAGAAATTGATAAAATTTGTTTTAATGAACAAACTACAATTATATACGCAATATGATGTTTAGTATACTTTTTCTTTACAGGAGGAGAAACCAAACCTTGCTTTACGTAATTGTTAACCATAGATGAAGTTATAAGTTTTTCTTTTTCATTTATCTTAAATACTTCCAAAACATCTTCAGTAAAGCTTATTACTTGATCCATATATAATTTAATATTTGGAAGTTCCTTATATCTTGGAAAATGAAATTCTAAAATGTCTTTTGTGTAAACAGATTCTTCAAATGTATTCATATTTTTCTCCTTTTTAGAAGTATATCATCATGATTTTATGTTGTCAATAGTACATGAAAGCCCTTGACAAAGTATCATATATTATATAATATAATATTAAATAACAGATAAAATATTTTTAAAAATTAAAAGGAAATAATCATGGATAATAAAGAAAAAATCGCTATTATTACCGATTCAGGTACAGACGTGCCTCCCAAATATATCGAAAAATACAATATGTATGTTATACCTTTAATTGTAAATTATAACAATCAAAGTTATAGAGATGGTGTAGACATAAACATAAATACAATATGCGAAACATTAAAAGAAGAAGTACCTACAACTTCTCTTCCTTCAATTGATGACATAATGGAAACTTTTGAAAGGGTACTAACGGACGGATATAAAAAAGTTATTGTTGTTACAATTTCAAGCGGTCTTAGCGGAACTCATAATGCAATGAGAATAGCAAGTGAATCCTTTGAAGATAAACTAGATATAATGCTCGTAGATACTAAAAATATAGATATAGGAGCAGGATTCACTGCAATAAGAGCAGGTGAACTTATTGAACAAGGATATTCTTTTGAAGAAATAAAAGAAAAATTAGATGATGTTATAAACAACACAAAAGTATATTTTTGTGTTAAAACATTAGAATACCTAAGAAAAGGCGGAAGAATAGGACTTGTTGCTTCAGTTGTAGGAACAGCACTTGATTTAAAGCCTGTTATATCATGTAATAGCGACGGAATATATTATGTAGTATCAAAAGCCAGAGGAAGAAAAAAATCTCTTAAAAAGGCTATTAACGAAGCTAAAAAATATGCTAAACAATTCGAAGAATATAATATTGCCGTTGTAAATGTATGGTCAAAAGAAGAAGCAAAAGAAATTGAAGATAATATAAAAAATGATTTTCCAAATGTAAAAAGCGTTTTTGTAGGGGCTATATCTCCTGCTCTTGCAGTCCATACGGGACCTGGACTTATTGGAGTCGGAGTGCAAAAAATAAAATAATACCTAATGAATAAAAAGCTGTAATTAAATTTACGGCTTTTTATTTTTATATAAAAAAAGAACATAACATAAGTTATGTTCTTATATTTTATAATGCATTTTTAGCAACTTCAACTAATTTAGCAAAAGCAGCTTCATCATTCATAGCAAGGTCAGCTAACATTTTTCTGTCGATTTCAACATTAGCTTTTTTAAGACCATTAATGAATCTTGAATAAGACATATCATTCATTCTTGTAGCTGCATTGATTCTTGTAATCCAAAGTTTTCTAAAATCTCTTTTTCTTTGTTTTCTACCTGCATAAGAACTTCTTAAAGCTCTCATTACAGCTTCGTTTGCAGGTCTGTATAATTTAGATTTAGCACCATAATAACCTTTTGCAAGTTTTAGTACTTTTTTATGTTTCTTTTTACTATTTAAACTTCTTTTTACTCTAGCCATATATTATTACCTTTTAACTACTTAACAATAATGTAGCTGATTGTTTTTTGGTCAGCTGCAGAAACGTAGCCACCCTTTCTTAATTTTCTTTTTCTCTTAGTTGTTTTTTTGTTTAAAATGTGATTTCTAAATGCTTTTTTTCTTTTGATAACGCCAGATTTATTTCTTTTAAATCTTTTAGAAGCGCCTCTATGAGATTTCATTTTAGGCATATTAATATCCGTCCTTTCCTACTATTTTTCTTTACCTTTAGCAGGTTGTAATGTCATTGTATAATTACGACCTTCTAACTTAGGTTGTTTCTCAATTGTTCCTACCTCATTAACCATAGAAGCAAATTTCAACAGTACCTCTTTACCTCTGTCAACATAAGCCATTTCTCTACCTCTAAATCTTACGGAAACTTTTACTTTATCTCCCGCTTTTAAGAATCTACGGCAGTTTTTAGCTTTTACTTCTAAGTCATGATCTTGTACTCTAACAGAAGTTCTGATTTCCTTAATGTTAACAACTTTTTGGTTTTTCTTGTTTTCTTTTTCTCTTCTGTTTTGTTCATATTTGAACTTACCATAATTGAGAATTTTACAAACCGGTGGTTTTGCATCAGGTGAAACCTTAACTAAATCAAGATTTCTCTTATCAGCTTCTTTTAAAGCTTCTTGTGCAGACATTATACCAAGCATTGAGCCGTCATCACTGATAACTCTTACTTCTCTGTCTCTAATTTGTTCATTAATTTGAAAATCTTTAATTGAATCATACCTCCATGATTAAAAAAATAGATAGCAAAGAACTGCTACCTAAATATATCACTAAATAAATGTGTATATATTTACCAAACTAAATCCATGTTTGTTTGGTGAGAAGCAATTCTTCTACTTTGTTTTCTAAAAAAGTATATCACTAAACCCTTTTATTGTCAATGATTATTTAATATTTTTTATATAAAAGCATCTTGCAATGCAAGATGCTTAAAAATTAATCTTCAAATTCAAATTCACTGAAAAAGTCTATGTCACTATCTTTTTTAAAGATTACTTTATCATCTTCTTTTGAATCTTTTTCATCAAAATTTGTATAATCTATTTCTGAAGAAAAAATATCTTCAAAAATATCTTTGCTTTGAGTTTTTGCAGGTTCAATTTTTTCTTCCATTGGCTCAAAAGTTTCAAAATCTAATTTTTTACTTTCAACTCTTTCTCTCTTTTGAGGTTCAATATCTTCTTCCTTAATATTTTCTTCTACATATTTATTTTGAACAACTTCTTCTTTGGCTGGTTCACTAAATAAGTTTTCATCAATTGAATTGTCTTCAAAATAATTTTCCTCAGTTAAATTTTCTTCTTCAGAAGTAACATCATTGTGTTCATCTATAATATTCGAATCTTCAACGAAGTCGTCTTCTTCGAATTCAACAGGTTCAACAACTTCATCTTCTTGGAATTCTTCTATCTCCTCTTCATCTGTAACTTCTTCAGGTATTATTTCTTCAACTTCTTGTGCTACAGGTTCTATTTCTTCAGCTTCATCATTAGGGAAATCTTCTTCTACAACTTCTTCAACCTCTTCAACAGGAACATCTTCAGTAACATTTACTGTTTCTTCTATACCTGTATCTTCATGTTGTTCATTTAATTCTTTCATTAATTTTTCTTTTGCAATTGTAAGTTTAGCTAAATCTTTTAAGAATTCGTCTACTGCTTTTTCAGTTGTTGCAAAAGATGTACAAAGTCTTATTACACTTTTTTCTTCACTTAATTTTTCCCATAATTCAAATGAATATTTCTTTAAAAGTACTTTCAAAATATCATTTGGAAGAATAGGAAATACTTGGTTCGTTGCAGACATTGAATAAAAACCATAACCTAAATTACCAATACCAAGTGTTAATTTATTTGCAAGTCTGTTTTCATGTTTACCTATTTCAAAATATAATCCATCTTTAAATAGTTCAACAAACTGAACACCAAGAAGTCTTCCTTTTGCAATCATTCCACCATTTTGTTTTAAGTGATATCTAAAATCAACATTTAATTCTTCATTATTAATTACAAGAGCTTCTCCAAACAATGCTCCCATTTTTGTACCACCAATATAGAATGCATCTGTTAAACTTGCTATATCTTCAAGAGTTACATCATTATCTACACAAGTAAGAGCTGAACCAAGTCTTGCTCCGTCTAAGTATAAATATAAGCCGTACTTATCACAAACTTCTCTTAATTTCTTTATTTCTTCTTTGGTATAAATAGTTCCAAGTTCTGTTGGATTTGAAATATATACCATTTTAGGTTTAACACAGTGTTCTCTTTCTTCATCATCAAAATGTTTTTTTGCAACTTCTTCAACATCTGAAGCCAAAAGTTTACCGTTGTTTTCTTCTTTTACAATTATTTTATGACCTCTTGCTTCTATTGCACCAGATTCATGAACATTAATATGAGCAGTTGATGCTGCAATAACTCCTTCATGAGGTCTTAAAGCAGAAGAAATAAAAGCAGTATTTGTTACTGTTCCTCCTGTTAAGAAATGAACATTACTGTCTTCTCTGTTAATTAATTTTTTTATTATTTCACTTGCTTCTTCGCAGTATTTATCGGTACCGTATCCGCTTGTTTGTTCAAAATTAGTTTTGATAAGTGCCGCCAAAATATTTTTATGAGCACCTTCACTATAATCATTTGTAAAACTATACATAAAAAAACCTCAATCTTTCGTTATAATAACTCATAATATATGATATAAAAATTTTCAACTTTTTACAAGTAAAATAACAAAAAAACCTTATTTTTAACGAAAAAAGAGGATATATATAATATATCCTCTTTCAATTTATTTAATAAAATCTAAAGCATTTTTAAGTCTTAGAATTACTTCATCCTTACCTAATATACTTAGAATATAAGTTAAATCTGCACCATGCATTATTCCGCTTATTGCTATTCTTGTAGGCATATATAAAGCTTTACCTTTTATTTTAAATTCTTTTTGAATAGATTTTAAACTATTTGAAATAATTTCAGGTGTAAGTTTTTCTTCTTGCTCAAATAATGAAATCAAGTTTTCAAACAATGTTTCATTTGTTTCCATATCCATGACTTCTTTTGCTTTATCATCAAGTTCATCAAGATTTGCTTTTAAGTATAATTCTTTTGTAAGCTCTATACTTTCTTCTAAATAATTTAGCTTATCTTTAATGGCTTCAACAATATATTCCATTGTTTCATCGCTAACATCATCATTTACTAAATTATCTTTTAGTAAATATGGTTTAATTAAAGCAATAAGTTCTTCATTTGATTTTTCTTTGATGTAATGAGCATTAACCCAGTTTAATTTTTCAGTATCAAAAACAGCACCCGCTTTTGTTACTCTTGAAATATCAAAATCTCTTATTAATTCATCCATTGATAAAATTTCTTTTCCTTCAGGATCAGACCATCCAAGAAGAGCAATATAATTTATCAATGCTTCAGGAAGATACCCTTTTTGTATAAAGTCTTCAACTGCAACAGAATCATGTCTTTTACTTAATTTTTTCTTGTTTTTGTTTAAAACTGTTGGAAGATGAGCAAATTTTGGAGCTTCCCATCCAAGATAATTATATAAAATTATGTGTTTTGGTGTAGAAACAAGCCATTCTTCCCCTCTTATTACATAGTTAACATCCATTAAATGATCATCAACTACAACCGCAAAATGATATGTCGGGAATCCGTCTGCTTTAATAAGAACTTGTTCGTCAACATCGTTTGTATTTATTGTTACCTCTCCCCTTACTTCATCATAAAAAGTAATATCTTCATTTTCAGGAAGAACCATTCTTATAACATAACTTTCACCGTTTTTTATTCTTCTTTCAGCTTCTTCTCTAGGTATATTTTTACATTTACCATCATATTTTGGTGTTTGCTTGTTTTTTACTTGTTCTTCTCTTAATTTATCAAGTCTTTCTTTGTCACAGAAACAATAATAAGCTTTACCTTCATCTAAAAGTTTATTGATATATTTTTTGTATATATCAAGTCTGTCTGATTGAAAATATGGTCCCTTATCTCCTACTTCAACAACCTTACCATCTTTTAACATTGGACCTTCATCATGTTTTACTCCACAAAATTCCAATGCATTAATTAAATTTTCAACAGAACCTTCAACATATCTTGTTCTATCTGTATCTTCTATTCTAAGCAAATAATCACCATCGTTATGTTTTGCCCATAAATAGCAATAAAGTGCTGTTCTAAGTCCTCCAATGTGTAAAAATCCGGTAGGACTTGGTGCAAATCTTGTTCTGATATTCATAAAATACTTTACTCCTTAATTATTTTTCCGTCTTGCCATAATCTTTCTAGATTATAAAAATCTCTTTCTTCTTTTACAAAAATATGAAGTACTATTTCTCCATAATCCATTAGTATCCATCTTGAAAGTTTTATACCTTCTTTTCCTTCAAGAAAAATACCGTTTTCTTCTGCTTTCTCTTCTACAAATTCACATACAGCTTTTGCTTGTCTGTCACTATTTGCACTTGCAACTATAAAAGCATTTGCTTCTGAAGTTAAATCAGTAACATCAACAGCATATATATTTGATAATTTCTTCTCTTCCAATAAATTTATAAAAAATTGCGTTTTATCTTTATAATTCATTATTTCTCCTAAATCTTAAACTTTTAATGTAACATCATAACCTATTAAATCTTTATTTTTTTCTAGTACAGGTTTAACATCTTCTTCTACAAATTCAATAACTTGGTTAACAGCTCTTCCTACATATTTTTCAGGTTTTAAAATATCGTGGATTTCGCTTAATTCCAAATTAAATGCAGGGTCTTTTGAAATTCTTTCAAGTAAGTCATTAGGTTTACCTTCTTGTTTAACAACTCTACTTGCTTCCATAGAGTAAACCCTGATTTTTTCATGAAGCTCTTGTCTGTCTCCACCTCTTTTTACAGCTTCCATTAAGATGTTTTCTGTTGTCATAAATGGAAGTTCAGCCATAATATCTTTATGGATTACTTTTTCGTTTACAACAAAACCACTTGCGATATTTATTGCTATTTGAAGAATAGCATCACAGCACATGAAACTTTCAGGAATTGAAATTCTTCTGTTTGCAGAATCATCAAGAGTTCTTTCAAACCATTGTACGCTTGCTGTCATTGCAGGGTTTACTTGATTTGCAATAATATGTCTTGCAAGAGAACATATTCTTTCACTTCTCATTGGATTACGTTTATATGCCATTGCAGATGAACCAATTTGATTTTTTTCAAAAGGTTCTTCAATTTCTTTCAAGTTTTGAAGTAATCTAACATCAGTAGCAAACTTATGTAAACTTTGAGCAATACCTGCAAGAGCATTTACAACTCTGCTATCAAATTTTCTTGGATAAGTTTGTCCTGTTACTGTAAAGTCTGTATCAAAGCCCATTTCTTTACATACAAACTCATTTAATTTTTTTATTTTTTCTTCATCATTGTTAAATAATGACATAAAACTTGCCTGCGTTCCTGTTGTTCCTTTTACTCCTCTCATTCTAAATGTAGAAAGAACAAATTCAACTTCTTCATAATCTAAAAGTAAATCTTGAATCCAAAGAGTCGCTCTTTTACCTACTGTTGTAAGTTGAGCAGGTTGAAAATGAGTAAATCCAAGTGTTGGTAAATCTTTATATTTAATTGCAAATTCACTCATTACTTTAATTAAATTTACAAGTTGTTTTTTAATAAGTTCTAAAGCTTCTTTAAAAACTATTAAATCAGTATTATCTCCGACATATGCACTTGTAGCACCTAAGTGAATAATACCTTTTGCAACGGGAACTTTATCTCCGTAAGTATGAACATGAGCCATTACATCATGTCTGAATTTATTTTCGTATTCTCTTGCTAAATCATAATCTATATCATAGATATTATCTTCTAATGCTTTTACTTGTTCATCAGTAATATCAAGACCTAATTCTTTTTCACCTTTTGCAAGAGCAACCCATAATTTTCTCCATGTTGAAAATTTCTTGTCAGCTGAGAAAATATAAAGCATTTCCTTACTTGAATATCTTTCGATTAATGGATTAGTATAAACATCTCTACTCATTTTAATTCTCCTATTTTATTTCATTTATAAATTCTTTGAATAATTTTAAACCACTTTCAATATCTTCCATACTTGTCGCATAAGAAAATCTTATAAAGTCATCTGCACCAAATCCAATACCAGGAATTACCGCAACATTTTTGCTGCTAAGAAGTGCATCTGCAAAATCTATTGAACCATTTATTTGTTTTCCGTTATATTCTTTACCATAATATTTAGAAACATCGGCAAAAACATAAAATGCCCCATCTGGTTCAATAGGTTCAACACCATCTACTTCTTTTAATACACTAAGCATATATTTTCTTCTACTGTCATATTCTTTTACCATATCATATACGATTTTTTGATCTGTCTTTAAAGCTGTAATAGTAGCATATTGAGATATACTGCTTGGATGAGAAACGCATTGTCCTTGAATTGTATTCATTGCTTTTACAATATCTTTATTTGCAAGAGCATAACCTATTCTCCATCCTGTCATTGCATATGACTTTGAAGCTCCGTTGATTGTTATTGTAATATCTTTTATTTCATCTGATAAAGATGCAACAGGAGTAAACTCTTTATCGTTGTAAATTAACATTTCATAAATTTCATCACTTAAAATGTATATACCTTCTTTAACACATACATCAGCAACTTCCTTAAGTTGTTCTTTTGTATACACAACACCTGTTGGATTTGAAGGATTATTAAGCATAATAACCTTTGATTTAGGTGTTATTACGGCTTCAAGTTCTTCTTTTGTCAAAATAAAGTTATTTTCTTTCTTTGGATATACAAATACAGGTTTCCCTCCTGCAACTTTAACCATTTCAGAATAACTTACCCAGTAAGGAACAGGGATAATTACTTCGTCTCCTTCACTTATTAATGCTTGCAAAGCAGTAAATAAAGAATGTTTTGCACCTGATGAAACAATAATTTCACTTTCAGGATCATAATCAAGATTAAATTCTTTTTTATATTTTTCGCTTACTGCAATTCTTAAATCTATAAGACCTTTTACATCAGTATATCTTGTTATACCTTTTTTCATTGCTTCGTTAGCTGCATCAATAATTACTTGAGGAGTATCAAAATCAGGTTCTCCTGTACCGAAAGAATAAACTTTTACTCCTTCTCTTTTAAGTTTGTTTGCCTTTGATGTAATGGCAAGTGTCATTGACGGTGATATTTTATCTAATTTGTTTGATAATGGTTTTTTCATAAGTTCCTCCTATATTATTAACATTGCATCTCCAAAACTAAAAAATCTGTATCTTTCTTTTATAGCTTCTTCATATGCTTTTAGTATATCATCTTTATTGTAAAATGCACTAATTAACATGAGTAAAGTTGATTTTGGCAAGTGAAAATTTGTTATAAGATGGTCTATTACCTTAAATTCAAATCCTGGATAAATAAATATATCCGTATTCATACTAACAGGTCTTATATCCCCATACTTTTGATAACAACTTTCAAGTGTTCTTACTGTCGTTGTTCCAACAGCAAATATATCTTTTCCACGTTTTTTTGTATCATTTATTATTTTTGCCGTTTCTTCACTTATAATAAAAAATTCACTATGCATTTTATGATTGGTTATATCATCTTCTTTAACAGGCCTAAATGTTCCAAGACCTACATGCAAAGTTACATAGCAAACATTAATGCCTTTATCCTTTATTTTTTCAAGCATTTCTTTTGTAAAATGAAGACCTGCTGTAGGTGCTGCTGCAGAACCTTTATCTTTTGAATAAACAGTCTGATATCTATCGTCATCTTCAAGTTTTTCTTTTATATATGGCGGCAAAGGTACCGTTCCTATTTTATCTATATAAGAAAAAACATCATCACATCCAAAAAATTTAACCTTAGCCAATCCTTCATCGTATTTTTCAACAACCTGCATTGATAAGTTATCGTCAAATTTTACAATTGTTCCATTTTTTAATCTTTTGGCAGGTTTTATCATTACTTCAAACATATTGTTACTTAAAGGTTTTAAAACAAAAGTTTCGATTTTTGCTCCAGTTTCTTCCTTTATCCCAAAAAGTCTTGCATGAAATACTCTTGAATTATTAAGTACAAGAGTATCACCCTCTTTTAAGTAATCTATTAAATCGTAAAAATGTTTGTGTTCTATTTCTTTTGTATTTCTATTAACTACCATAAGCCTCGAAAAATCACGTTTTTCAATAGGCGTTTGTGCTATAAGTTCTTCAGGTAGATTATAATCAAAATCACTAGTTCTCATATATTATTCTTCTTCCATTTCAAATATTGATTTAGTCATGATTTCACTGTTCGTATAAGGAACATTTAAGTAATCATAAGCAAGTTTTGTTGCAACTCTTCCCCTTGGAGTTCTGTTTATAAATCCAAGCTGTAATAAATACGGTTCATAAACATCAAGGATTGTATCCTCTTCTTCACCAATAACAGCAGAAAGAGTATTTAGACCAACAGGACCTCCATCAAACTTATTTATAATTGTATCTAAAATAGCAATATCACTGCTATCAAGTCCGTTTTCGTCTACACCTAAAAGCTTCAATGCTTCCATTGCAATTTCTTTATTTATAATATCAGATTTTTTTACTTGTGCATAGTCTCTTACACGTTTTAAAAATCTATTTGCAATTCTTGGAGTCTGTCTTGAACGAATTGCGATTTCCCTTGCACCATCATCATCTATTTTTATTTCAAGTATTCCCGCACTTCTTTTAATAATTTCCATAAGCTCTTCTATTTTATACATCTCAAGCTTATTTAATACTCCAAATCTATCACGAAGAGGAGAAGAAAGAAGTCCTGTTCTCGTCGTAGCACCAACTAATGTAAAAGGTGCAACAGGTATCCTTACGGATTTTGCATTTGGTCCTTTTCCCATTACAATATCAAAAGCAAAATCTTCCATTGCTGGATATAAAACTTCTTCTATGGTTCTGTTTAATCTATGAATTTCATCAATAAATAAAACATCATTTTTCTTAAGTCCGGTAAGTATCGCTGCAAGATCTCCCGGTTTTTCTATTGCTGGACCAGAAGTAACTTTTATAGATACTCCAAGCTCGTTTGCTATTATATTAGAAAGAGTCGTTTTTCCAAGCCCCGGAGGTCCATATAAAAGAACATGATCAAGAGCCTCTCCTCTTTCTTTTGCAGCAGAAATAAAGACTCTCATCCTTTCTTTGACTGTTTCCTGACCGATGTATTCATCTAATGTCAAAGGACGAAGAGACTTATCTTTTTCTATATCAAGTTCTGTTTTTTTACTTGTTACTATTCTTGTAGCCATATTTCTCCTTATTCATTAACCCTTTGTAATGCAATAGTAATTATATCTTCTATAGTAAGGTCGTCATTAGTAGAAATTCCACTAACGATTTTATTTGCATAAGCTCTATCAAAACCTAAAGACGTAAGAGCTAAAACAGCCTCAGCTTTCAAATCACCGTTTAAATCAATATTATCTTCAAAAGATATTTCATCCATTTCAGGTAAGTCTGAAAATTTATCTTGAAGAGTAACAACTATTTGTTCAGCTGCTTTTTTCCCAACTCCGTTTGCAGCACACAATGCTTTATAGTCCTTATTAATTACTGCACTTATAATCATGTTAGGCGACAATGCACTAAGTACACTAAGAGCAATTTTAGGACCTATTTTAGGAACTGTAAGAAGTTTAAAGAATACTTCCCTTTCAAAAGATGTAGAAAACCCAAATAAACTTATATCGTTTTCCCTTACAGCCATATATGTAAATATTTGTACTTCATCTTTATCGTTTGCCAAATCCGTTATAGTATTTTGTGAAACATTTAGCAAAAAACCTATTCCACTTTTATTTTCTATTGTTAAATATCCATCAGTTATATTAGTAACATTTCCTTTTATATAATCAAACATTAATACCCTCTACTTGTCCTCTTCATGTCTTTCATAATAACCGATAAGCTTCCTGTTTTCATCTCTTACCGCAACTATATAATTATTTTCTTTATGTTTTTCATTATATCCCATATAAATTTCCGTTAAATTATCATCTTCTAAAAATCTATCAATATATTTAAGAGTTAGTTTTTTTGAATTCTCATTATGACAATCAAACAATGACTTTCCTATCAAATTAGCTCCACCCCTGTGAGCATAACGTTTTAAGGCACTTTTATTCATATACGCTATAATATGGCTTGTATCTACAAAACAAACCGGATTTTTTTCATTATCAACAATATCCTTAAAAACTATGTTAAAATCCATAATAATACCACCTTATAAATATTTATCTATATAAACATCATCTATATGTTCTATATTTATTTTTGCATTTGTAATTGCAATAAGTTCATTTTTAAATTCTTCCTGTAAATTTATCGGAACATATACTTCATAAGTAACTTTATCGGTAAAAACTGAATCTTCAAGTTTGTACCCTGTCTTTCTTAAATACGTTTCAATTTTTCCATGAAGAGAATAATCATAAGAAATTTTTGTTAAAGCTGTCATTACCTTTTTTACAAGCTTTGCTTCTTTTATAACTTCACTTGCAGAAGAAGAATAAGCTCTTATTAGCCCGCTGGCACCAAGTTTTATCCCTCCAAAATATCTTGTAACTACTATTAACGCATTTGTAAGATTATTTTTTTCCATAGCGTTTAATATAGGTCTGCCTGCAGTCATAGCAGGTTCTCCATCATCACTGGATTTTTTTATTTCCATTTTCTTACCTATTATATATGCATAACAATTATGAGTAGCTTTATAGTGTTCTTTTCTAATTCCTTCAAGATATTTTTCAGCCTCTTCAACATTTTTAACCGAAAATAAATTTGAAATAAACGTAGATTTTTTTATTTCTATTGTATTGTTAAAATTATCATTAATGGTTATATAATCCATACATAAATTCCCTATTTTAATTTTTTCCGATTAAATATTATAACATAATACATTTTTTTCTTCAATAAATTGACTTTACAAAACTATCTATTACAAATATCAATACCTCTAATTTGTTTAAAATAATCTCTTAATCTTTCAATAGAAGAATTAACAACTAATTCCTCAGGATAACCTACTTCATTTAATAACTTTATTGATTCATCAAAATGTCCTATTGCAGAAGAAATATGTGCATCTGAATTTACAATAATAGGTACTTCATATTTTTTACATAGTTTGACAATTTCAAAACAATTAACATCACTTCCCGGACGTTGTGCAAAAGAGTGATTATTTACTTCAACTATCTTATTATATTTATTACATTTTGAAATAATCATTTCGTAATCAAATTTAAAAATTTCATTTCCAAGATGACCAAATACATTTATGTTTTTATTAAGCAAAGCTTCACTAAGCATATCATTAACATGATTTTTATCTTTTGGATAAAATATTTCTTGATGGAAAGATGCTATTTTTAAATCAAGGTTTTCCATATATTCTTCTTCTAAATCAACTTTTCCATCTTGCATTATGTTAAGTTCTATACCACTTATTAAATAAACACCATGCATTTTACCCGGATTATTCTTTCCAAGACTTTTAAAATGCCAATGACTTGCACCGTCTTCCAAAGCAGGTCCATGGTTTGTAATACCAACAGCTTGTAGCCCTGCTTTATTTGCTGCAATACAATTTTCTTCAAGAGTTGAAAAAGCATGTTCGCTTATATTTGTATGTGTATGTAAATCCGCTATAATTTTCATTTTGCACCTCACTTAAATAATTATTTTAATTATATCATAAAATAAAGAACTTTATAAATGAATAACTATTTTTTATATTGTTTATTAATAATATATATAGAAAATTTTATGTTATTTTTATTATCTTTTTATATAAAATTTGCATTAAAAAGAGCTATATGTTAATATATAAAGAGATTTTTACGTTTTATTTGTATACGTAAAATTATTTATAGATTTAAATTTTAGGAGGAAAAATGACTGATATACAAAAAGAATTGTATAAATTAATTAAAGAAATAGATGAAATATGTACAAAAAATGATATTGTATATTATTTGGTAGGAGGCTCTGCAATAGGTGCACTTCGTCATAGAGGCTTCATCCCATGGGACGACGATATGGATATTGAAATGACAAGAGATAATTTTCACAAGTTTATTGAAGCTTGTAAAACTCAAATGCCTCCAAATAGAAAATTAGCTTGTCAAGAATTGGATAGAAACTATCACAACAACTTCGCAAGATATATGGATACAACAACATCTGCTATTCATATAAACCAATTAATACACAAAAAAGACTCTGCAGGAATAGTATTAGACATTTTAATTTTAGATCCTATTCCTGATGATGAAAAAATACAAAAACAATATATTAAAGATTTTATGCTTTATGCCGATATAATCAATCCAGCAAGTTTATATAGTTTCAGATGGAGAATGAATCTTTTAAGATATTTTAAATATAGATTAAAAATGAAATTTGTTGGGAAAAACAAAGTATTAGAAGAACTTGAAAGCAAAATGTTTTGTTACAAAGAAGAAGATTGTAATAAATATATCTTTAGATGGGGAGGAATTCCTTTTCTATTTGATAAAGACATGTATGGAAATGGTGTTAGATATCAATTTGAAGACTTAAATTTATTATGCCCAGATAGATCTGCAGATTATTTATCATGGCATTACGGTGATGATTGGATGTTTATACCTCCACATAATGGAAGAGATAGCCACCCTGCAGTATATAGTTTTAAAACACCTTATACTGTCATAGAAGGTGAAGCTTATAAATATTATGATCCAGATAAAACTTATAAGAAATTTTTAAGTAGAAAAATATTATTATTCTTATTAATGCATCCATGGCATGCTTTTAAAGACTTTTCAAAAAAGAAGTTAGGTAAAAATCTTAGCAAGGAGTTTAATCAAACATTTAATTCTTTAGATACAACAATAAATAAAGCTATTGAACAAAATGATTATTTCAAGCTCTATGAAATTTTCAATCCTTATATCACAAGTCAAAATCAAAGGAAATTAATTGGTAGAGAAGATTACTTAGGAATCAATAGATTCAGATTCCCTATATCTATTGATGTCAATGAAAAGTATTTTGATATTGCAATTGAGCTTCTTATAAAAAATGGACAAACATCAAAAGCTTTAAGATTTATGGAAGTCAAAGAAAATAAAAATAAACTATCTAAAAAAGAAGAATATTATAAAACATATATATTAAATTTACAAAAAGCAATTTCTCTTTATGCTAATAAAGATTATAAAAAATCATCAGAAATTGTGGATAGTTTATTAAATGAAAATATAGAATCAATAAGCACCATAAAACTAAAAATATATTTACTAAAAAAAGAAAGTGCAGACAATAATGAAATAATGGGTTATATAAATAAAGGTGAAGAACTTTTTGAAAAAATATATAACAATGATCCAATTTCTGTACCAACAATAATAGATAAAGAAATTCCTTGTAATCTACAATATATTTTAAATTCAAACGAAATCTATAACAAAGAAATTTTAATGGAACAAAAAATATATGACAAAATTAATTTCCATTCAAAAAAACAAGATGGTGAATTTATTAAGTTTAAAGCTGACATTCTTTTAAAAGAGGATATTAACAAGGCTTTATTAATGTATTTTGAAGCATTTAAAAATACTGAAAATGGAATTACACATCTTGAAATTAAAGATATAATTAACGAAAATATAGATTATTTAATAAAACACATAAACGAATTATTTAATAGTAATGATTCCTCTTGTGTAGAATATGCTTCTATATTGAAAAACATTATTTCGGATGATCAAAGCTTAGCATTATGGGCAAAATGTATATTTAAGTTTTCAAATAATCCAGAAGACATTTTAGTAGTAATAAATGAAATAAATAATGTTATTTATGATAAAGATAAAGAAGATACAAAATCAATTGAAGAGTTAAAAAACATTTATTCTTCTTTATTTGAATCAAACGAACTTTCAGATATATACTTTAAAATTAAACTTAAAGATACAGTAAATCATTTTGATAATCTAAGTTTAGACATTGAAAAAACAACTGCGAAAGAAGAATGGAAATTATTTGTTAAATCTGTTCTTCTATATAAAAGTGGATACCGTAAAGAATCAATAAAAAATAGCTTACAGCTATTTAACAAAACAAATAATCCGTTTGTTCTACAATTTTTAAGTTTGATATTTACATTAGATTTATTAATGTTTGAAAATTTAATTTGTAATAAACCTAAAAATATAGATCAAAAAGGTCATTCAATCCTTCAGGCAAAATGTATTGGAGAATGGAATGATATATATGACAATTATATTAAAACAATAGATATGTATGATAAATTAAACATATTAAAAATCAATGGATTTAAAAAAGATGACTTTATGAAAAATATATCAGATAAAAATGAATTTAATTATTCTTTCTTTAATAAAATAAATAATTTAATTCTAAACAAAAATGTAAGTGCAAAAATAGAAAATATGGTTAAATTTATATATGATTTAGATTTAATTTATGATGGAAATAATTAAACATATTAGGAGAATTAAATGTTAAAATTTAAAAATATTTATCACGGACCAAGAAATAAAGCTTGGGCAATTGTTAAAAGATCAGGCGATAGATCAGAACTATTATATTTTTATATGCCTAAAATGGATTATATTAGAAAACTTTATAATAATAAAGATTTTATAATGCTTGGAATATGCTTAAAAAAGTTAAAAAAGAGAGCAATATTTTATGCAAAGAAAAATTTAGGATTTGCAATCAATAAAGAACTTTTTGATATTACTATAGATTTATTAAATTTTGAAGGATATAAAAAATATGCTGATATTTTACAAAAAAATACAACAGAGGAGTTTTTTATACCTATCATTGAAGAATAAAATTATAAGGAGAAGATAAACAATGAAAGTTAGTGACTTTATTGTAGAATTTATCACAAATCAAGGAATCAATGATATATTTGGTTATCAAGGAACAATGATTGCACATTTTGTAGATTCAATTTGTAAAAGTAAAAACTTACAAAATCATTCTTGCTATAATGAGCAAGGTGCAGCTTTTGCAGCTGTTGGATATGCAAAAGCATCAGAAAAAACAGGAGTTGCTTATGCAACAAGTGGTCCTGGTGCAATGAACATGATGTCAGCAATAGCAGATGCATTTTTTGATAGCGTTCCAACAGTGTTTATAACAGGACAACTAAACACATATGAATATACAAATATTCCAACATTAAGACAACAAGGATTCCAACAAATGGATGTTATTTCATCTGTTAAAAGTTATACAAAATACTGTACTCAAATAACAGATAAAAATGATATAAAGTATGAACTTGAAAAAGCCTTTTATATTGCACAAGAAGGAAGAAAAGGACCGGTAGTATTAGATATTCCTATGAACATTCAAAGAGAAGATATTACTCCTGAAAGTTTAAAATCTTTTAAGCCAGAAAATGTAACTACTGAAAAAAATAAATATGATATCATTAGTAAAGAAATATTAGTAAATATAAAAAATGCCAAAAGTCCTATACTATTAATTGGGAATGCAATAAAAAAGAATAGCAAAGATCATATTTTAATTAAAAATTTAATTTCAAAATTAAATATTCCAACAATCACAAGCCTTCCAGCAAGACATTTATTTGATATAAATGATAACTTATATTTTGGATATCTTGGTGCTGCATATGGTTTTAGAGAAGCTAATATTATTGCATACAAAAAAGCTGATTTAATTGTTTCTATAGGTTGCAGTTTTTGCAGAAGACAAACAGGGGCAAACAGTGAAAAATTTGCTAAAGATGCTAAAATTATAAGAATAGACATTGATAAAGAAGAATTAATAAGAACTGTTCATAAAGATGAAATTTCTTATTGTATTGATTATCAAGGGGTAATAAATAGCATGATTTCTAAAATAGACTTTACTGTTTCAAAAGACTGGCTAAATAATTGTCTTAATATTAAACAAACAATGAGAGATTTTGATGATACATTAAAAGAAAGAAATGTAAATAAAATCGTCAAAAAAATAAGTCATTGTTTTAACGATGATTTATCAGTATTTGTAGATGTAGGTCAACATCAAATTTGGGCTGCACAATCTTATGAAACAAAAGATAATCAACAAATGTTATTTTCTGGTGGACATGGAGCAATGGGTTTTTCTCTACCTGCTTCAATAGGTGGCTACTATTCTACACAAAACAGATGTATTGTTTTATGTGGTGATGGATCATTCCAAATGAATATACAAGAATTACAATGGATTTACAGAGAACAAATTCCAGTATTCATTTTTGTATTTAATAATAAATCTCTTGGACTTATTAGACAACAACAAAATGACTTTTTTGATAAACTTCACTTTGGTTCAAGTGAAAATAATGGATATACTGTACCATCATTTTATGATATAGCAAAAGCTTATGGTTTAGACGCTTTTGAAATAAATAATGAAGAAGATTTAATAGCTTCCATTAAAAAAGCTGATCCTACAAAACCTTGTTTATTTGAGGTATTTTCTGATATTAATTCTGAAGCATACCCAAAAACATACTTTGGTGAAGAAATGTATAATCAAAAGCCTTATATACCAGAAGAAATAATGAAAAAAGTCCTTTCTTAATACGAAATATATAGAAGGAGTATAAAATGAAAAAAATAGTACTTACATCAGGAACAAGTGGAATTGGAAAATCAATACTGTATAAATTACTTTCCGATGATGAAAATAATCAAATAATAGTAAACTATGGACATAACACAAATGCTGCAAATGAAATTTATAAATCATTATCTGTTGCTGACCAAAAAAGAGTTATTTTAAAAAAAGCTGATCTTTCTAATTATGAAGAAGCAAAAAAATTTACATCTTTTGTTATTGATACATTTAAAAACATAGACTGGTTGATTTTAAATACAGGAATAGATGCAAAAAAAGATGGACAAAGACAAATTTTTGGAGAGTATGATATAGATACTTGGGAAAAAGTTTTAAGAACTAATCTATCTATTCCTGCTTTTATTGTTCAAGATTTAAAACCCAATTTTAACGAATGTGGTAAAATTATATTTATGGCATCTTATGCAGGTGTAACATCCTATTCTGGATCATTAGTATATAGTGTTTCAAAAGCAGGATTAATACATTTAGCTAAATCTTTATTAAAATTTTTTGACGACAAAAAAGTATGTATTAATGCTATTGCTCCAGGCTTTATAGAGACTCCATGGCAAAAAAATAGAAGTAAGGATAGTTATGATAGAATAAATAAAAAAATCGCTTGTCATCGATTTGGTGAAGCTGAAGAGGTTGCAAAATTGTGTGTTGATACATTAAATAATGATTATATTAATGGAACCGTATTAGAAATACATGGCGGTTATGATTTCTTTTAAAAAGTAATATTTGGACCTTCTTAATAGGAGGTCTTATTTTTATATAATAAATTACTTTATTAAATCATAATAATGTATTATAATATATGTAAATATTTTATAAATTTCAGTAAAAATAAACATATTAAGGAGAAAAAAAATGAAAAAAGTAATTACTTATGGAACTTTTGATCTGTTTCATAAGGGACATTATAATATATTAAAAAGAGCAAAAGAATTAGGAGACTACCTAATAGTTGGAGTTACAGGAGAAAATTACGATAGAGAAAGAGGAAAATTATCTGTTCAAGATAGTCTTGCAAAAAGAATTGAAAATGTTCAAAAAACCGGATTTGCAGATTTAATAATAGTAGAAGAATACCTTGGGCAAAAAATTCAAGACATTATTAATTATGATGTAGATATTTTAGTTGTCGGTTCTGACTGGAAAGGTAAATTTGATCATCTTTCAAAATATTGCAAAGTTATATACTTAGAAAGAACAAAAAATATTTCTAGTACACAAATCAGAGAAGAAGCTATGTCAACTTATCGTTTTGGTATAGTTACAGATGATTTATATGATAACGAAGCTGTAATAGAACCCAAATTAGTAAGTGGAATACACTTGGAAAGTGTATATTCTCATGATGAAACAATCGCACAAGAGTTTTGCAATATTTACGAATTAGATTCTGGATATTCTGATTACAATAAATTTTTAGAAAGTATTGATATTGTTTATATTAAAACAAAATATAAAAGTCGATATAATTATATAAAACAAGCATTAATATCTAAAAAACATGTTATAACGGATGCACCTTCGACACTTAATATAAATCAGTTGAAAGAATTGTATAAAATTGCTGAAGAAAATGAAGTAGTACTATATAATAATATAACTTTAATTTATCTACAAGCTTTTGGACAACTATTATGGAATGCAAGAGGAAATTTGATAGGAGATTTAGTAAGTATAAGATGTAGTATTTGCAAAAAAGAATTTGATATAAATAGAGATATGTCTTTTACGGATCTTGCAGTCTACCCTATTTGCGCAATAATTAAAATTCTTGGTACAAACTATGAAGATATTCATTTTAAGTTAATAAAAAATAATGATAAAGTTGAATATGGAACTGTTATGTTTTCATATAACCAATCTGTGGCATTTACCGAAATAGGCTATAATACGGATTTAAAAGGTGTAATGGAAATTATCGGAACAAACGGAAGTATAATTATTCCGCATGAATGGTGGAAGATAGGTTACTTTAAAATTAAAAATACAAACGATAATAACTATAAAAGATATACTTTTAATTTAGAAGGTAATGGATTTAGATATTTAGTTCAAGATTTACTATCATTAATTAGACATGATAGAAACAAATCCCAAAGGCTAAAAGAAGAAGAGATAGAAGCAATAACAGAAATATTAGCAAAGTTAAAATAGTAAAAGTTATAAAAAAAAGAGATCGAGAGGTCTCTTTTTAT
>NZ_JBQKFF010000005.1:0-120984 GCF_052119445.1 Anaerofustis sp. LCP19S3_F7
GTATATAGATTATTAAAAATTTTTCTTCAGAATGAAGAATTTTTTATTTATAATAAAATTCTTTTATATTTTATTTTGAATTAATAAAAGGATTAATAAATATTATAAATCATAAATATTATAATTTTCTATATAAATTTTGAATAAAATAAGTAATATCAAATCTTACAAAAATGTTATTGAATAAAGAAAATAAAATGATAACATTAAATTATATAAAAGAACGAAATTTAAGGAGGGAATTATGGGTAATGATAAAAATGAAAAAAAGATAAAATCAGCAGAGAAAGCTATTGATTCATGGTTGTGAACGATTGATGATAGTGAAAAAAATTACAAAAGGATTTAAACGAAAAAAAAAGAATAAAAGTTCTAAATAAAATTGAATCTGCTAAGAAATCGTTATTTTATTACATAAAACAATTAGAAGAATATGGCGGTAACCCATCAGAATATTTAAAAGATGTAACAGATTTTCAAAAAGGAATTATAAATCAATTGTTTCCAAATAGCTTAGATAATAATAATATAGGTGCAAAAAGAATAGTAGACAAAATAATATTCAGAATGGATAAAGTAAAGAAGCTAAAACAGAAAATGACATTTGATCCAAATGATGATATAAAAGTAAAAAATGATTTATTTAGAGCGTATGAATTTATAGGAACATATATAATGGCTTTGGAAGATAAAAGTCTAAGAAGTTTCTATAATGAATACTGGCAGTATACAAGGGATTATGAAAATACAAAAGATAAATATTTTACAAAAGAAGAACAAGAAATAATAGCAACAGGACTTGAATGTTCAAGGGAATATAACGAATATTTCAAAGAAAAACATAAGTTTGCACTTGGGATTTTAGATAAGATAGAAGAGACAGGAGAAAAGTTAATAGAAGTAGGAGAAAAGATAGGAGACTTTGGAGAATTGACACAAGCGAAAGTATGGGTAGATAACTATTATAAAGATGTGTTTCCTCAGATAGTAAAAAATATAGAAGGCGACATAAAAGGAAAGGAGCTTGAAGAAAAATCCAAAGCAATGACAAGAAGATATATAGAATTTATCTTGTCAAAAGAAGAGACTTCAAAAGCAATGGAAGAAAAGCTTTATTATGAAAGAAAAGGAGCTGAAATTGTAGAAGAATTAAAAAAGGATTCTCAAAAGGCAAAAGAAAATTTAAAAGGTTTGCTTGGAAACATATCAAGTATAATGATAGATAAAATGGTAAGAGAAATGGAAAAAGAACCATATATAGCCATTTATGATATGGTAAAGGCAAATGAAGGGGAAGAGAGGGCAGCATTTATGTTCTTATATGATAGAGAACCTATAATAGAAAGTAAGATAGAAACATTTTCAAAATACAGTTTTGAAGAATTAGGATTATAAAATATAAAATTAGCTAAAAACATCAAACGAGAGTTTGGTGTTTTTTTTATTACGAATTTTTGAAAGGGGGTGGTTGAATTGAAAGAATAAATTAAATAATTATTTTTTTAGCCAAAATGAAAAATAGAAAGGAGAAAAAAATGGCAAATATAAATAAAAATTTAAGAATAGGAGATTTTATGTTTTACGGAAGCGAAGGAAATCTTACAATAACATATTTACAATGAGGAGAAGAATAATGGCTGATAAAAAAATATTTGGGAACTATGATTCGAGCAGTTATGATTTGTATGTGATTTGTTCTACAAACTCTCAAAGTGTTACAAATAATAGTTCAAGTGTCACTTTTACTTTTGGAATGTATAAAGCAAGTAGTAACTCTCAAAGTTATAATTTAGACTCTCAAACATTTACTTATAAAATAAACGGGGTTAAATATACAAAATCCGTAAGTTTCGATTTTAGAAGTAAGGGAACGGGAACATATAATAAATTATTTTCTGTAACAAAAACCATAGCACATAATGCAGACGGAACAAAGACTGTATCTGTTAGTGCATCTCATCCAACGGGAATAAGTCTTGGAACAGGAAGTTTGTCGGGAAGTTATACACTTGCGACTATTCCAAGAGCTTCTACTCCTACGCTTAGTGCATCGTCAGTAAATGTAGGAAGTAGTGTTACGATTTATACAAATAGAAAGAGTAGTTCTTTTACGCATAAAATAGTATGTGCAATGGGAAGTTATTCAAAGACTATAAGTAATGTTGGAAGCAGCACATCTTTAAGTTTAGATACTTCTTTGGCAGATTATATTACTTCGGCTACTTCGGCAACAATGAAAATAACATGTACTACATACAATGGTAGTACAAATATAGGAAGTAAGTATGTTAATTTAACTGTTAAAGTTCCAAATACTGATGAATTTAAGCCTACCGTTTCAAGTAATGAGATAACAGGTAATAGTACTCTTGAAGGTCTTTTGGTTCAAAATGTAAGTACTATTGATTCTTTAATAACGGCTAGTGGAAAAAATAATTCTACGATAAAGACATATAAGGTTAATGTTGGAGGGAAAGCTTATTCTTCAACTTCTTCACATATAAAAGGAATTACACTTCCAAATAGTGGGGATCAAATAAATATTGTAACCAGTGTTGTAGACAGCAGAGGTTATGAAAGTACAGCCTTAAACTCAACAATAGCTGTATATCCTTACAGCAATTTAAATATTTCCAATTTTAATGTAAAAAGAGCTGAAGAGGATAGTGGTAACTCTCTTATTGTAAGTTTTAATGCTGATTTTGCGTCGGTTAATAAGAAGAATACTTTTGAATATGTGTTATATAGAAAATTATTTGGTGCAGAAAAATATGAGGAATTTTTTAAAGGGGTTATTGTCGTAAGTGATGAATTTGAAGAAGGGAAGTTTATAGATGGAAAATATGTATCTACTGTTGTAACCAATGAAGATAAGGTTTCTGAAAAATTTAATATTCTAATACCTTTAGATATAGCTACTTTTCCTAATGAAAGTACTTTTGATATAAAAATTAAATATAATGATTTCAATATGAGTGCAGAAGATTATGCATTATTACAAACTGAATTTGTAACTTTAGATTTTAGAAAAGGTGGAAAAGGGATTGCTATTGGGAAATTTTGTGAAGAAGATGCTTTTGAAGTAAATATTCCGGCTGTTTTTCATAAAGGTGTAAAAGGTATAGGTTTGTTAGACTATATTCACCCTGTCGGTTCGATTGTGTACATTAACAATAGCTCTTTTAATCCAAATATAGAATGGGGAGGAAATTGGGAAAGAATAAAAGGTAGGTTTATATTTGGGGCAGACGATGAAACTTATAATTTGAATAGTCAAGGAGGAGAGTTAAGTCATACCTTAAAAACCGAAGAATTGCCTGTTCATTCACATTCTGTTACCATAAATAATGCGCCATCAAGCGGTAGTGTAGGAACGATTTTTTCTTCGGGAACAACTGATGCAACTTCTGGACCTTTTACTAGAAGTGTTTATAAAGAAAGAAATTATCAAACTAGTGATACTACTCCTGTAAATACATGGAAAACAGTAACGTGGTCTTATACTCATAAACATACGGCAACAAGTGCTGATGTGGGGAGTGGAAAGGCTTTTAATATTATACCAGCTTATAAAGCTGTTTATATTTGGGAAAGAATAGAATAAATCAAGGAAACCCTTATGCGGTTTCCTTGATCATGTTGGAGTTTTTAATATAAATAAGTTGAAAAAACATTATTGCCAGTCCTGAAACAAGAACGAATAAATAAAAGTTTATTCCCCTTGAAAGTAACATTGCAGGGCTTGTAAGTGTAAGAGGGAAAATGTATTTGAATAGTGATAAAAATCCTCCTTCACTTGCACCTACTCCACCTGGTAATGGAAGAGCCATAACAGATGAATAAAGTACAGCTTGTATTGATATTATTTGTATAAAATTAAACTGTGAAAGTCCGAAAGATTTATATACAAAGAATGTTACAGAATACATTGCTGTTAGTTGTATAAATGTAATCATTAAAGTTTTTATAAGTGCTTTTTTGTTGTTTTTTATGTATTTTGCACCGCTTGCATATTCTTCAAGTTGTTCTTTTGATTTTTCTTTACATCCTTCAATATTTTTGTATTTTAGTTTTGTTAAAATTTTTGTTGCAAAATTTAATAATTTCTCCATTAATCTTCTATTAAAAAGTGCACATATAATAAACAAAAATGCAATAATATTTATTGTTATTCCTATAAATAAAAGATATTTTATGCTTCCTATTTTTTCCATAAAGAAGTTCATATTAATGAAAAAACCAAGAAGAGAAATAATTACAGTATTGATTTGAAAACTTGCAAGTTCTATAAGTAAAGCTACTATACTGTGTGATATTTCTATGTTATCTTTTTTCATGAAGTAAACCTGCATAGGTTGTCCACCTGATGCTGATGGGGTAATTGAACTAAAGAAAAAGCCCACAAGAGCATATTTTATTCCTTTTATAAGTCCTACATTATATCCCAGTATATTTAAATTTCTAAGTATGTTTATTCCTTCACAACTTATAAATACACACATTGCTATGATGGCAAGTAGTATATAGTTTGTATTTACGTCTTCAATAGTCTCAATTATTGATGTTAAATTTGAATCTTTAAACAACATATAAGACGTAAGAATAAGCATTACCACAAAAAATATTGTAGACTTAAAAATATTTTTTATTTTATTATCCTTCATTTTATTCTCCGGTTGTTTTAAAAATGTATCCTTCATTTTTCCATTTTGGAAGAATTTCTTTTAATGCTTCTATTGTTCTTTTGGGAGCACCATCTCTGCCTCGTCCGTCATGGAGGCAGATAATATCATTGTTCTTTACTCTTTTTTCAAGTTTATTTTTTATTATTTCACTTGTTGTGTTTTTTTGCCAATCTTCTGCCATAACATCCCAAAGGAAAGGTTTTAAATTATAGGACTTCATAAGGTATATCATTGCCCAGTTGAATTGTCCCCAGGGAGGTCTGAAACTTGGGTTTTTTACGCCTAGATTATTTAAGGTATTTATTCCTTTTTGAAAGTTCGTTTTGGTTTTTAGAGGATGTTGTATGAGTGCGCTTTTGTGTTCATACCAATGAAGTCCTATTTTATGCCCTTCTTCTTGCATTCTTTTTATTATGTCAGGATTATTTTTTGCAAATTCACCTACTACAAAAAAGGATGCTTTGATGTCATTTTCTTTTAAAATATCAAGAAGTTCCAAGGTGTATTTTGGATCCGGGCCGTCATCGAATGTAAGGTATATGTTTTTACCATTACTTGTTATATTCTTTTTTTCTATTTTATGTTTTATCTTATAAAAATAAGTTGGGATTATTCCGTATAAAATAATTAATGATATAAATATTAATATAGTATAAAATAAAATTTTCATATGTCTTTCACCTTTAAGCAGATATAATAGTTTCTAAATAATCGTTTTGAGTTTCTTTTTTTATTCTTCTCATATTTTCTTTCATTTGATTTAATCTTTTTTCATCATTGATTAACTCTATTACATCTTTTGATATGTTTTCTTTTTTCTTCCATTTAATCATTCCAATATCATTTTTTTCTATATATAAAGCATTTCCAACTTCTTGCATTAAGAAAGGATGTATTATATATAAAGGACAAAGTGCGTGAATTGCTTCAAATGTTGTTATTCCGCCTGACTTTGTTATTATTAGATCAGCTTTATTCATATATTTATGAACATCATTTGTAAATCCCACTACATTAATATTAGGAAATTTTTCTTTCATCTTATTAAACATTTCTTTATTTTTTCCGCATATTAATGTGACATTGATAGAGTCGTTTTCGTTAAAAGTTTTTAAAATATCTTCTATTCCAGGTATTAATCCAAGTCCTCCACCCATAATTAATAATTCTTTTTGTTTTTTTCCTTTAATTATTTTTAGGTTTTTGAATGCTTGTTTTACAGGTATACCGGAAATTAGTATTTTTTCTTCTTCAACACCTTTTTCCATTAGTTCGATTTTAGTTTCTTTACTTCCTACAAAATATAAATTTGTACCTTTGCCTACCCATTCGTTATGTGCTGATATATCTGTTATATATGTATATAAAGGTATATTGATTTTTTTTGTTTCTTTATATAGTGATATATATTTTGATGCAATTGGTATTGTTGAGATAATTACATCTGCATTATATTCTTCTATTAATTTATCTAATTTTTTAATAAGCGCTTTCTTTAATGGTATTGTTTCATTGTAATTTCCCGCTGTTTTATTAAAAAAGTTATATACTGTTGAAAACTTGCTTGTTAGATGATTAAATCCTGAGTAAATTAAATTTGCCCATGATGGGAAAAGATAATCTACTACATCAACAATGTAAACATTGGAATTATTATTTTTTAATTTAAGTTCTTCCTTTATTGCATTTGCTGCGGATATGTGTCCCATTCCGAAGCGAGCAGTTAAAATTAATGTATTCATTTTTTTCCCTCTCTTTTATATGATATGTAATTTATTTTTTAATTTCTTTAAGCACAATATATCATAAAAAAAGCCTTAAAAACGGAACTTAAGAGAATGTTAATTTTTGTTAATATGTTGTTAATTTTCTTTAAAAAAACGAAAAATTTATTTATGCAAAAAAAATTAAAGATACAATATAAGCTATGATAAAGCCAAAAAAATCTGCAAGAAGACAGACTTTAAGGGTATATCTTAGGTTAGTTATTTTTTCTCCTGATAAATATACATTTAAAACATATAAAGTTGTCTCGGTAGAACCCATCATTATACTTGCTGTAAGTCCAATAAAGGAATCGGGCGTGTATACTTTAAATATATCGCAAAGAATTGCACTGGCTCCTGAGCCTGAAATTGGTCTAAATATCATTAAAGGCAGTAATTCACTTTTAAAATGGAATATATTGCAAATAGGGGATAGAATAGATATTAAAAAATCGCTTAATCCACTTTCTTTAAAAACATTAACGCTTATAATGAATGTCAAAAGGAATGGGAAAATGCTTAAAGTGGTTTTTAGTCCCTTTTTTGCACCTGTTACAAATGTCGCATAAATATCAATTTTTTTTATCATTCCATAGGTTAAAACCCCTAGAATGATTGAAATAATTACAAAAGAAGATATGAAATTTAACATTTATTACCCCTCTTAAATAATTTAGCCAGTATGATTCCACAAATTGTTGTAAATAGTGTTGAAAGTAGGATAGGCAGAAATACTATGGTTGGATTTTTAGATCCAAAGGACATTCTGTAAGCAAATATAGAGGTTGGAAGAAGTTGTAAACAGGTTGTATTTAATACCAAAAACATAATCATATCATCACTTAATGTATCTTTTTTCTTGTTAAGTTTATTCATTTTGTGTATGGCTTCTATTCCAAGAGGGGTTGCAGCATTACCAAGTCCTAAAAAGTTTGCGGAAAGGTTTAAAATAACAGCATTTAAGGCTTCTTTATCCTTTTTTATATCTTTAAATAGTATATTTATAATTGTTTTAAAAACAGTATTTATTTTATCGGTTAATTTGCTTTTTGAAACTATTTCCATTATTCCACTCCAAAAACACATTGTTCCGATGAGAGAAAAACATATTTTTACACTGTCCTGTCCTGCAGATGAAAATGCATTTGCAATATTATTTGTTTTGCCTGTAAAAATTCCAAAAATTACCGAAAAGAGAATAAGAAAATACCATATTTTTTTTAGCATTTATTTTATTTTCCTCCTTAAAAAGTATAAAATGTGACATTTGTAACATAGCAAAATTAAACATTTAAAATGTAAACCTTATCAAGTTACAAAAGTTTTAATTTTTATATTTTATTCTGCTTGACTTTGTGTTATAATCAATTCAACAAAAAAATAAAACAAATAAAAAAATAATTTTTAAGGAGAATATTATAATGGAAGCAGTCGTATTTAGAGGACCAAATGATTTTGGTTTAGAAAACGTTGAAACACCTGAATGTCCAGAAGGTGGTATTTTAGTAAAGGTTGAAGCAGTAGGTCTTTGTGGTTCTGATATTAGAACATTTGGTTCTGGTCATAAAGATGTTACACCTCCACATATTTTAGGTCATGAAGTTGCTGGTGTAATCGAAAAAAGTGATAATGCAAAATATCCAGCAGGAAAAAGAGTAGTTTTAAATCCACTTATTAAACTTTGTGGTGAATGTTATTTCTGTAAAAACGGTTTACAAAACCATTGTATCAATAAAAAACTTTTAGGTTCTGAAATGCCTGGTGGATATGCTCAATATGTTCCAATCCCAGCTGATTGCTGTACAGATGATGGTATCGTAGAAGTTCCAGAAGGATTTAACTTAGATTTAATTCCTTTAGCTGAAACATTATCAAGTGTTTACTCTACACAAGAATTCGCAAACGTAAAAGACGGCGATGTAGTTGTTGTTATCGGTGCTGGTCCTTTAGGAAACTTACATAGTGCAGTTGCAAAAGCAAGAGGAGCTAAAAAAGTTATTATCTCTGAACCAAGTGAACACAGACTTGAAATGGCTCATAGATTTGACACAACAGATGATTTCGTAAACCCTATTGCGGGTGATTTACATGATTTCGTTATGCAAGAAACAGATGGTATCGGTGCTGACGTTGTTATTACAGCTTGCCCAGTAGGTTCTGTTCAAGTTGAAGCTACACATTTATTAAAACCAAGAGGAAAAGTTATTTTATTCGGTGGTCTTCCAAAAGATAACTGTCACGTAGCTTTTGACTCTAACTTAATTCACTATCAAGAACTTGTATTATACGGTGGTTACGCTTACGCTCCATCAGTATTTAGAAAAGCTATCGAACTTATTACAACAGGTAAAATCGATGCTACTAAATTTATCACACACGTTATTCCTTTGAAAGAAATCAAAAAAGGTATCGAATTAGTTAAAACAGGTGAAGCTATTAAAGTTGTTTTAAAACCTTGGGAATAAAATCCATAATTTCTTTTTACATAGCTACAGTTCTTTTATTTAAAGGATTGTAGCTTTTTTGTTTGAAGTTGAAAGATTGATTTGTTAGAAATAATTTAAAATTATACAATTTGAAGTTAGATGAAATTTTTACTGAATTTAATCTGAAATTCAAAAAAATTATGTTTTAAATGTTTGAAATTATTTCCTTTTGTTTTAACATATGATTTGACTATGTAAATTAAACATTATTGATAAAAAAAAACAAATATGATATCATTATCAATAGTATCTATTAGGAGGGTAATATGAAATCTAAAACCAGACAATTAATTGCAAGAATAATTGTAGGCTTGTTAGTTTTTTTTATGATATTAAGTATAGTAGCACCATATATTTTTGCGGCTGAAAAATTTGTTTCATATTCAAATGAAGATTTACATATGAGTTTTAAAATTCCTTCATCTGCAAAAAATGATATGGAGAAAATAAGTGAAAATGCGAGAGAGTTTTCTGTAAATTTTAATTTAACGGTTAGAGTTTCATATGGAGATATTTACGAAGAAGTTTTAAAAAGTAATAAATTATCTAAAAAAGAATTACTTAGGAAACAAGTTTATATAGAAAGTAATTTTGTAAAAGATACTTGGAATAATGAAGATTACATAAAAGATTATTTTAAAGATATATTAGACGATGCTAAAAGCAGTTATGATTATAAGATAAGTAAAACCACTATTAGTGGTATACCTGCATGGAGATGTTCTTATAAAGGGAAAAGTGTAAAAAGTGAAGGTGAGTATTATCTTACAGTTAATAATGGAGGACTTTATACTCTTCAAATAGATTCATATATGGCTGATATGTCAGAAAATAAATCTACCATAAATAAAATAATTGATTCTTATGAGATAACTGATGTATATATTCCAACACAAACAGAACTTACAACTGTTACAAAACAAGAAGAAAAAACTACAGTTTCAAATGCACAAAATAATCAAAATACAAAAGCCCAAAATCAAGAAAACAATAATGATGAAACTTCTGTTATTTTTTCTTATTTTGTTGGCGGAATAATACTTTTAGCTATTTTTATATCGTTAGGCGTATATATTGTTAAACAGAAAAAATATAAAAAGAGAAAAAAAGAAAGAAAAAATATAAGAGTAAAAAGAAGAAATAACGAAAAATTATAATTTAATAAGGAGCAAAAATGGGGTACTGGGAAAGCAGAGGTCTTAGAGGAAGCGAATTTGAGGATTTGATAAATAGAACCAATAAGGTGTATTTTGATGATGATTTAGCTGTTGTTCAAAAGATTCCTACAGCAATAAAACCTGTTAGACTTGATAATGAAAGAGGAGTAATATCTCTTGCTTATTTTGATGAAAAAAGTACCGTTGACTATATTGGTAATATTCAAGGTATCCCTGTTTGTTTTGATGCGAAAGAAATTTCGGGAAAAAGCCTTCCCATTGCCAATATACATGAACATCAAGTGAGATTTATGGATAAGTTTGATATGCAAGGTGGTATTGCATTCTTACTTGTCCATTTTAAAATTTTTGATGAATATTTTATTTTAGACATAAAAACCCTAATAAAGTATTATAATAATGCAATGAAAGGTGGAAGAAAATCTATACCATATGACGCTTTTAATAAAGAATTGAAGGTGTATTTGGATCATAAATATCCTATTCATTATCTTGAAGGAGTAAGCAAATATTTGCAGTTAAAGGAGAAGTAATATGATAAGGATAAAATTTGATAATAAAAAAATTTTAAATATAAAAGAAGATACAACCATTACTGACCTTGCTCAGTTAAGTGATAAAAAAGACTTAATTGTGGGAGGTCTTGTTAATAATGAAGTTGAAAGCTTGAATTATCATTTTAAACAAGATTGTGATTTTAGTTTTGTTTATCTTAATACCTCGTTAGGTAAAAAGATTTATGAAAAAACATTATTATTTTTACTTGCGGTAAGTTCAAAAAAAATTTTTAAAAATAGAGAAATTTCCATAGGGTATTCTATTGGAGGTGGAATATTTTTTGAATATAAAGATGAAAGTGATTTATCTGAAGATGATATTATAAAGTTAAAAGAAAAAATGAGAGAGTTTATAGATTATAATTTTCCTATTGTAAAATTAAAAACTACAAAAGAGGAAATGAAAGAATCAATAAATAAAAATATTTTTTTAACAAATAAAGAAGTTGTTGATTATTTAGATGATAAAAGTCTTTTAACCTTGTATGAATTAGGTGATTGTTATGGATATTTCTATGGTGACTTATTGCCATCTACCGGATATTTGAAAGTTTTTGATATAATAAAATACAATCATGGGGCGGTTTTGCTTGGATGCGATAAACTTCGTCCTAATAAAATCCATGCTTTTTATGATAATCCTAAATTGTTTAAGGAATACGAAGCTTTTGATAAATGGTTAAAAGATGTTAATGTAACAAATATAGCATCGCTAAACAAAAAAATAGAAAATAGAGAATGTGAAGAGCTTATTTTGGCAAGTGAGGCAAGACATGAATATTTAATTGCCAAAGCAGCTGATAAAATAATTACTTCAAAAGATGAAAAAAGAATTATTTTAATATCAGGTCCTTCTTCTTCAGGTAAAACTACAACATCAAAAAGACTTAAAACACATCTTATGGCAAGAGGTTTAAGTCCTGTTACAATAGGTCTTGATGATTATTTCTTAAATAGAGAACTTACTCCGAGAGATGAAGAAGGTAAACCTCTTTATGAGTCAATAGAAGCAATTGATATACCTTTGTTTAATGAACATTTAATAAGACTTATAAGAGGAGAAGAAGTTAGTATACCTATATTTGATTTTAAAAGCGGTCATAGGAGAAAAATCGGAAGAAAAATAAAGGTTGATGAGCATAATCCAATTATTATTGAAGGTATTCATGGACTTAATGAACGTCTTACATTGGATATTCCGGAAAGTAAAAAATTTAAAATATACATTGCTCCATTAACAGTTATGGGAATAGATCAATATAATAGAATTACAACATCAAAAATAAGAATGTTAAGAAGAATTGTAAGAGATGCACATTTTAGAGGTAACAGTGCTACTGATACCATAAGTATGTGGGAAGATGTAAGAGAAGGGGAGAAGGTAAATATTATTCCTTATAGGGAAGAGGCTGATTATATAATTAATTCAACTTTGATTTATGAAATACCGGTACTAAAAAAATATGCTCTTCCTCTTTTATCAGAGATAAAACATGATAATAAATATTATTATGAAGCAAAACATCTTATTGATTTTTTGTCTTTGTTTAAAGATATACAATCAGAAGAATTTATTCCTGGGGTATCTTTATTAAAAGAATTTATCGGCGGAAGTTTATATGAATAAAAATTAAAGAGAATGTCATGACATTCTCTTTAATTTATAATTCTATTATATTTTTTATTTCTTCGAATATTGCACTTATTTCTTCTTTAAATTCTTCACTATCTTGAATGTTTTTGTCACATATTTCGATAAGCTCATTTGTTATTAAATCCGCAACTTCTTCATCTTCTTTATATAATTTTTCATGGTTTTTATCGATAAGTTTATGTGATTTTTTTATAAATACATCTTTTGAGATATTTTCATTTAAAAATTCTTCTATCGCTTTTATTACTTTATTTATCATTTTTTTTCTCCTACAATTATTTTTATTATTATATCATAAAATAAAATCATAGTGCCGATTTTGTAAAATATTGTATTTTTAAGTAAAAAAAATAAAAATGATAACGTTTAATTAGTTTGTGATATAATATTTATAATTTATAAGACAAGAGGATGGTGGAAATTATGAAAAAAATTATAGCTTTAATTATGTCAATTTTTGTCATATGTAGTTTAACTGGTTGTGGAGGAGAAAAACCAGAAGAGTTTCTAGCAACATATTTAGATGTTATGTGCTGTAAAGATGAAGATAAAGTATTAGAAAAATATATAAACGGAGAAGAAGTTGATGAATATTATGAAGAAGCATTAGGCGCAGATCTTAAATATTTTAAATCAAGTGGCATAGATGAATTTATGTTATCTATATATAAAAATTTAAATTATGAAATAATTAGTGTTGAACAAGATGGTGATAAAGCTACTGCGAAAGTAAACTTTTCTGTTGTTGATTTTGGCAAAGCTTATGATCAAGCCATGAAAGATAGTGTTAAATGGTTTATGGATAATATGTCTGCTTCTGATAGTGATATTTCAAATAAATTAATGGAGAATTTTACAAAAGAAATAAATAATACAGCAAAAAAAGGTGATTTTAAAGAAAAAGAAATAACTTTTATTATGAGTAAAGATGATGAGGGATACTGGAATATCGATAATATGAATTCTGCAATGAATGATTTATTTGAAGAAGGGACCAATGATATAAATGATATAAATAATAATCTTGATAGTTATTTTTATTAAAAATAAAATGAAAAAGAACATACATAATGTATGTTCTTTTTATAAATTAAATATCATTTTATACATATTAATATCACCATATTGTTCTAAAATAATATTTCTATACTTTTCAAAACAATGGTATGTGTCTATACAATCGGATAAAGCTCTGTGTTTTTGGTCTCTTTGAATATTTAATTTTTTTAATAGCGTTTCAAGTTTATGATTTTCAAATTCAGGACTTATTTTCCTTGATATTTTAAGTAAGTCTACATAATCATTATTTAAAATTAAAGTTGTATTTCTTTCATAATTATCATATAAGAAATTTATATCAAAATTAACGTTTTGTCCAACTAAAATATCTTTTCCAACGAAATCATTAAACTTAAGTATTGCATCTTTTATATTTGTGGCATCTTTAACCATTTCATTATCAATACCTGTTAGTTTTTGTATTTCCTCAGAAATAGTTTCTTTTTGAGGTTTTACCAAAATTGAAAATTCTTCACTCATTTTAGTTTCTCTTACTTTAAGTGCGCCTATTTCTATTATTTCATTATATTCAGAGTCAAGTCCTGTTGTTTCAATATCGATTACGCAGTAGTCATTTGGAAAATCAAAATATTCTTTCCCTTTATGTTCTCTATATTTTAAATAATTCATATCTTTCTCCTTTTATTTATATAAATTATAATGATTTTTCTTTTGATTTCCATAAGTTTATAATGTTTTTTACAAATTAATAATAAATAAGTTATTTAGTAATAAATAATATCTATAATATGTAAATTTGTAAAATAATAAGCTTAATAAAAGATAAAAATATATGAATAAAAACCGATTTTTTAGTATAATTATATATATAAATAAAAAAATTATAAAAAAAATAAAAAAGTATTGACAATATTTGTATGTTTTAGTATACTAATTAAGCTGTCAGATTAATTAAGTGACCCATTAGCTCAGTTGGCAGAGCACTTGACTTTTAATCAAGGTGTCCGGAGTTCGAATCTCCGATGGGTCACCATTTTTTTGTCAAAAGTGATTGAAAATTATATAAATAAATTTTAAATTTAGTATTGACAAATTTTGAATGTTCTAGTATACTAATTAAGCTGTCAAATATTAAGTGACCCATTAGCTCAGTTGGCAGAGCACTTGACTTTTAATCAAGGTGTCCGGAGTTCGAATCTCCGATGGGTCACCATTTTTTTGCCCATTTACCATATCTTTTGATATGGTTTTTTTATTTTTTTTGAATAATAAACATACATAATTGAAAAGATAATATTATTAAAATCAGGAGAATAGATTTGGAAGAATTATGTATTGAACTTAATGGGGAAAGAATAAAGATTTATTCTTTTATGGATAAAAAAATATCATTAAAAAATATATTAAAACATGTACATTTTTGTAAAGATAGTAAAAATGTAAAGTTTAAAATAACTTTAATAGATAAAATATCAAAAAAGGATAAAATTATTAATTTACGTAAGGCTTTAAACTTATCTGATATATTAATAGTTAATTCTGCCAGTAAAATAAATATAAGGCATTTTAATATAAAAACAATATCATATGGACTAGATGAAAAATCTACCGTTAATGTTTCCAGTATCAATAATATGGAAAATGATAAACCTATAGTATGTATACAAAGAAGTTTTTCGTCTGTATTTTTAAAGGAATATGATCCTATGGAAATCAAAGTGAAAAGAATTAAAAATATAGATGATATAGCTACTTTTTTAGGGTTAATAACTCTTAAATTAGTATTAGAATTAGATTAAATGTTTGAATTTTTATCTTGTGTGATGTATAATTATAAATATAAATTTTAAGAGAGGATCGAACAATGGAAAAGAACAATACCGGAAAAATTATTTTAGCATCTGTAGTTGGTTCTGTAATGATAATTGGAGCCTTAGGAACGTATTTATATGTTAAGGATAAACTTAACAAAAAGAAACTTGGTGGAAAATTAATAAAAGTTGATTACAATTATTCAAAAGAGTTTGACGATTAATGAGAAGACTTCATAAGTTTGAAGTCTTTTTTATTTTATAGAAAAATATAATTCTTTGTTAAACTTATATTTTTATATATTTTATGATAATTTATTCTTTAATGTTTATAACGTGAGTAAGGCTAATTCATTGACAAAAAAAGCTATATTTGTTATCATAAATTTTATAATTTGTAAATTTTTAGAGGTGTCAAAATGAAAATATGGATAGTTAGATTAGTCGGTGTTTTGATGATTTGTCTGGGCGCTTTTTTTGTAAGACGTCTTGATCATGTAGACCCTGATGAAAGATATTTTAAAATATTAGCTTTATTTGCCATCCCTATGGGATTAATGCTTATAATGGCAACATTTATAAAAGTTTTTGGAGCTTAATAAATAAAAAAACGAGGTTGTAAAATGAGTGAAAAAACATTGGAAAAACAATATAATCCTTCAAAAATAGAAGGCGAAATATATGAAAAATGGGAAAAAGGCGGGTATTTTAAACCTGAAGTAAATAAAGACGGAAAACCTTTTACCATAATTATGCCTCCTCCTAACATTACCGGAAAACTTCATATAGGCCATGCTTTTGATGATACTTTACAAGACATTCTTATAAGATATAAAAGAATGAAGGGTTTTGCTGCGTTATGGCTACCTGGTGAAGATCATGCAAGTATTGCAACAGAAGTAAAGGTTGTTGATAAAATCAAGGAAGAGACAGGAAAAACAAAACAAGATTTAGGCAGGGAAGCATTCCTTGAAGAAGCTTGGGATTGGGCTAAAACTTACAGAAAAGAAATAGCAAATCAAGTAAGAAAACTTGGTGCATCATGTGACTGGTCAAGAGAAAGATTTACTATGGATGAAGGTGTAAGCGAAGCCGTAAAAGAAACTTTCGTAAGGCTTTATGAAAAAGGTCTTATATATAGAGGAAACAGAATAATCAACTGGTGTCCAAGCTGTAGAACTGCTTTAAGCGATGCAGAAGTTGAATATGAAGAACAAAAAGGTCATTTATGGCATATAAAATATCCTATTAAGGATAGTGATGAGTATGTTGTAATTGCAACAACAAGACCTGAAACAATGCTAGGGGATAGTGCTGTTGCGATTAATCCTGATGATGAAAGATATACTCACCTTAAAGGTAAAACTTTGATTTTACCTCTTGTAAACAAAGAAATTCCTATTGTATTTGATGACTATGTAGATAAAGAATTTGGTACAGGTTGTGTAAAAATTACACCTTGTCATGACCCTAACGACTTTGAAGTGGGTCTAAGACATAATCTTGAACAAATAAGAGTATTTAATGATGACGGAACAATAAATGAACTTGGTGGAAAATATCAAGGTTTAACAACTAAGGAAGCAAGAAAACAAATCGTAGAAGATTTAAAAGAAGCAGGCTTATTAGAAAAAATAGAAGATCATATGCATAATGTTGGAACATGTTACAGATGTGGAACAACAGTTGAGCCTTTAACTTCACTTCAATGGTTTGTAAAAATGGAACCACTTGCTAAGCCTGCAATTGACGTTGTTAAAAACGCTGAAGTACAATTTGTTCCTGATAGATTTAAAAAGATATACTTTAACTGGATGGAAAACATTAAAGATTGGTGTATTTCAAGACAGTTATGGTGGGGACATAGAATTCCTGCATATTACTGTGAAGAATGCGGCGAAATGGTAGTAAGCAAAAATGTACCTGAAAAATGTCCTAAATGTGGATGCTCAAAATTAAAACAAGATGAAGATGCACTTGATACATGGTTCTCTTCTGCTTTATGGCCATTTTCTACTTTAGGATGGCCTGAAAAAACTGAAGATCTTGAAAAATTCTATCCAAACGATGTTTTGGTAACAGGTTTTGATATTATTTTCTTCTGGGTAGCAAGAATGGTATTTTCCGGAATAGAACAAATGGGTAAACCACCTTTCCATCATGTATATATTCATGGTTTGGTTAGAGACTCACAAGGTAGAAAAATGAGTAAATCTCTTGGAAACGGTATTGACCCACTTGAAGTAATAGATAAATATGGTGCCGATGTACTTCGTTTCTCTCTTGTAACGGGAAATAAAGCGGGTAATGATACAAGATGGCAAGAAAGTAAAGTTGAAGCAAACAGAAACTTTGCAAATAAAATTAACAATGCTGCAAGATTTATTCTTATGAACCTTGAAGATTTTGACGTAGAAAAAGAAGTTGATTTTGATACACTTCATGATACAGATAAATGGATAATTTCAAGAAAGAATCAAATTGTTAAAGAAGTTACTGCAAATATTGAAAAATATGAATTTGGTATTGCGGCAGAAAAACTATATACATTTATTTGGAATGAATTCTGTGACTTATACATTGAATTTGCAAAACCAAGATTAAATTCTGAAAACGCAAATGACAGATTTAATACACAGTATACTCTAAACCATGTATTTATGGATATAATCAAAATGTTACATCCATATATGCCTTTCATTACAGAACATATTTACTCTTTCATGCCTGGAAAGAACGGAATGCTTATTGGAGAAAAATATCCTGAATATAGAGAAGAATATAATTTCTCAAAAGAAGAAAATGATATAGGCATTATTGTTGAAGCTTTAAGAGCTGTAAGAAATGCGAGAGCTAATATGAACATACCACCTTCAAAGAAAGCTGACGGTTATATTTTTGCAAATGATAAAGGCATGGAAAATGTTTTTGCATCAAGTAAAGATATATTATGTAAATTAGCAGGATTTAAAGATATAAGTTTTATTGATAGTGAATATGACAAAGAAGAAAGTTTAAGTGTTGTATCAAGTGGCGGTAAAATCTATATACCTATGGGAGAACTTATAGATAAAGACAAAGAAATTGAAAGACTTCAAAAGGAAGAAAAGAAACTTATTGGTGAAATAGAAAGACTTGATAAGAAACTTTCTAATAAAAACTTTGTAGATAAAGCTCCTGCAAAAGTAGTTGAAGGTGAAAAAGAAAAATATAAAAAATATGAAGCATTACTTAACGAAGTAAGAGAAAGTTTAAATAAACTAAAATAAAAAAAGTGCGTATACACTTTTTTTATTGTTTCTTTTTTGTGAATTAAAAATAAAATTATGAAAAATATAAATATAAATAGTCTTTTTATTTGCTTATTTATATAAGGCAGTAAATTAATTTGTGTTACAAATGCTCTTCACATTTTGATTAAAATGTTGTATAATAAATTAAAATAAAAAAAGACGTACGAGGTGATTAAAATGGTTAGAATTATCGGTGGTGCTGAAGGCACTGGAAAAACACAAAAACTTATTGAATTAGCTAACAGTGAAAACAAAGAAGCAAAAGGACTTCAAGTTTATATTGATTCTTCACTTAACCATTCAAGAGAAGTAATGACACAAATCAGATTTATTAACACATCTGAATTTCATGTAGCATCTCCTGAAATGTTTTTCGGATTTTTATGTGGTTTAATAGCCGGAAACTATGATATTAACCAAATATACATTGATGATATTTTAGAAATCTTAAATGCTAAACATCTTGAAACTGCAATAGCATTTTTAGATCAATTGGAAGCTCTTACAAAAGAGTATGAATGCGATATAACTCTTACTCTTGGCGCAAGAGACGAAGATGAATTAAATCTAATAAAAAAATATGAATATCAAGAAGCGTAACATTGTATACTAAATTTTCTACTAAGTTAAAAGAAAAGTACTCAGGAAAAGTTTATAAAATTCCTATAAGTATTGACACAACCTGTCCGGTAAGAGATGGGAGTATATCTAAAGGCGGATGTATATTTTGTGGTGAAAAAGGTGCAGGATATGAAAATGGTGACTGCAAAGAATCAATTACTAAACAAATAAACGATAATTTAGATATTTTTGTAAATAAATATAAAGCCGAAAAATTTATATTATATTTTCAAAATTTTACCAATACGTATATTAAACTTTCTACTTTTAAAAATAACATTTTGGAAGCTGTAAATGCATTAGATAATGTTGTTGCGGTGTCTATTTCAACAAGACCCGATTGCATTGACAATGATTATTTGAGCTTTTTGAAAGAAGTAGAAAATGAGTATCATCTTGATATAATAATCGAACTTGGTTTACAGTCCGTAAACAACGAAACTCTTAGAAAATTAAATAGAGGACATACTTTAGCAGATTATATTAAAGCTGTTTTAATGATAAAAAGTTATGGTTTTGAAGTAAGTACGCATATAATTGCTTCAATACCATATGACAGCGATGAAGATATAATAGAAGCTGCAAAAATTCTTAGTATTTTAAAAACAGATAGTGTTAAAATTCATTCATTATATGTAGAAAGAAATACAATTTTGGGTAAAATGTATTTAGATGGAAAAATAAAAATGCTTTCAATCGAAGATTATGTAAGGAGAGTAGTTTTATTTTTAGAAAACTTGGATGAAAATATTGCGGTGGAAAGACTGGTATCCAGAGTACCAAAAGAAGAAGATGTCCTCTTTTTAAACTGGGATAGATCTCACTGGGTAATACAGGATATGATTCTGGATGAGATGAAAAAACAAAATACTTATCAAGGGAAAAAATATAATATATATAACAAAGGTTTGCTTGATAAGTTTAAATAAAGGAATGATATTGTGCTTGAAACAGGCGTGAATTGGGATGACTTTTTATATCCGTATAGACAAGCTGTTGACGAACTGGTTTTAAAATTTAAAACAATAAGAGATCAAAAGATAACAGTTGGTCAGTATTCAGAAATTGAAGAAGTTCACGGAAGAGTAAAAAAAGTAAAAAGCATACTGGAAAAATTGGAAAAAAATCATTATAATATTGATGATATTTCAACAAAGATAACCGATGTTGCAGGTATAAGAATAATATGCCAATTTGAAGAAGATATAACAAAGGTTGTCAGTGATATAATGAAAAGGAATGATATGAAGGTGGTTATAAAAAAAGACTACCTTGCAAATCCAAAAGAAAGCGGTTATCGTTCCGTTCATTTAATTATAGAATATCATGTAAATACAGCATTTGGAGTTAAAGATATTCTATGTGAAATACAAGTAAGAACTTTAGCTATCAACTTTTGGGCTACCATAGAACATTCCCTTAATTATAAATATGAGGGGGATATACCTAAGGAGCTTTCCAACAGACTGAAAGCAGCTGCAAAAAAAGTTGAAGAATTAGATAAAGAAATGAGTGCAATAAGAGATGAAGTAATGCACGCACAAAAAATATTTATGGCAAGTAAAAATGCCACATTAATGACAAGTCAATATATATCCTATCTAAATAAGATGGGGTATTTGGAATTAGGGAATAAATATGTTAAAATATTTAATAAGTTATCTGAAAAAGATGACACCCTACAACTTCTTCTTTTAGAAAAACAATTGGAAGCGGAAGTAAAAAAAATAGAAAACAAAGAAAACAAAGGAGAACAATAATGGCTTTAATCTCAAGTAAAGAAATTTTACAAAAAGCAAAAGAAGGAAAATATGCAGTAGGTGCTTTCAATGTAAACAACATGGAAATTATCCAAGGTATCGTTGAAGCTGCACAACAAGAAAATGCTCCTGTAATTTTACAAGTATCAGCAGGTGCTAGAAAATATGCAAAATCAGCTTACTTAACATCTTTAGTTGATGCTGCAATCAAAGATACAGGTGTTGATGTTGTATTACATCTTGACCATGGTGATAGCTTTGAAATTTGTAAATCTTGTATTGATGATGGATTCACATCAGTAATGATCGATGCAAGTAAATATGATTTTGACAAAAACGTTGAAATTACAAAACAAGTTGTTGAATACGCTCATGATCATGGCGTAACAGTTGAAGCTGAACTTGGTAAATTAGCAGGTGTTGAAGATGCTGTTAAAGTTGCTACAAAAGATGCTACTTACACAGATCCTGAAGAAGCTGCTGAATTCGTAGCTAAAACAGGTGTTGACTCTTTAGCAATCGCTATCGGTACTTCTCATGGTGCATACAAATTCAGTGGAGAACCAAGCTTAGACTATGCTAGACTTGAAAAAGTTTGTGAACTTATTCCAAACTTCCCAATCGTACTTCATGGTGCTTCTTCTGTACCTCAAGAATTTGTTGAACTTAACAACAAATATGGTGCAAAAATCCCTGGAGCTCAAGGTGTTCCTGAAGAAATGTTAGCAAAAGCTGCTAAACTTGGTGTTGCTAAAATCAACGTTGATACAGATATTCGTTTAGCAATGACAGCTGCTATCAGAAAAGTATTTGTTGAACAACCAGAAGTATTCGACCCAAGAGGATACTTAGCTCCTGCAAGAACAGCTGTTAAAGATATGGTTGCTCACAAAATGCAAGTATTTGGTTGTGCTGGTAAAGGCTCACTTAAATAGTTTATATGAAAAATTAAATAATAAAAAAAGACCATCTTTAAGATGGTCCTTTTTTTATTTATTAAATGTTTTATTGTAAATTTCTTCTTGTTCCTTAAGGTGAGTTACATACCCAATTGGAATTTCATTATTTGTTGCTTTAATTATTTCTCTTGCGCCTTCTTCGTTAAAAGCTCCGCACAGTTCAATACAGTTTATTCCTTCTTCGTAAAGTTTTTTTGCAATGATACAAGCTTCTTTTAAATTAGAAACTCCAATTATTCTTGCATCTCCATCATGGATGTATGCTGTGTCATTTTTTGAATTAAAATTACCCATTATTAAAAATGCAAATTTCATATTTTGTTATTCCTTTCTTTTTATTACATTAACGGTGCAAATAATCTAAGTAAACTTCTGTATAATCTAAATAAAAACGGAAGTTTTGTTTTTTTGTTGTATCTTCTTGTACTTACTTCAAAAGTTTGAAGCATATCTTTTTTTATTTCTTTTATACTGTTTGTTTTATATAAGTAAACACCACATTCAAAATGTAAATAAAGACTCCTGTAATCCATGTTTGCAGTTCCTACCGTTGCAATTTTATCATCTGAAAGGAAACATTTCCCATGAATAAATCCTGGTGTATAATGATAAACTTTAACTCCGTTTTCAATAAGTTCCAGACAAAATGATTTTGTAAGTTCGAAAGCACTTTTTTTATCGGGTATTCCCGGAATTACGATTCTTACATCTACACCTCTTTTTGCTGCAAGAGTTAGCGCAGTGGTCATTTCATTGTCTATAATTAAATATGGCGTGTAGATATAGACATAATCTTTTGCTGCATTTAAAATGTTGATATATATATTTTCTGATAAAATTTCATTGTCAAGAGGGGAGTCGCTGTATGGTTGAACGTAACCTTCATTTTCGTACTCTTTTGCAAAATTGTAATCAGGTTTGAATTTTTCATATTCAAGCTCGTTGTCGGTAGGTCTTAGTCCGTTCCACATTTCAAGAAACATCATTGTAAAACTCCAAACAGCTTCACCTTCAAGTTTAATTGCATTGTCTTTCCAATGACCAAATCTTTCGATTTCATTTATATATTCATCAGATAAATTTATTCCCCCAGTATATCCGACTTTTCCATCAATTACCATTATTTTTCTATGGTCACGGTTATTCATTACCATTGATAAAAAAGGAACAAAAGGATTAAAAGCTATTGTTTTAATACCTTTCTTTTCTAATATTCTTTTGTATTTTGCCGGTAATACCGTAACAGAACCTATATCATCATAAATAAATCTTACATCTACACCTTCTTTAACTTTTTGTTCAAGTATATCTAAAATAGAATTCCACATTTTGCCTTCATGGACAATAAAATATTCAATGAAAATATATTTTTTTGCTTTCTTTATTTCAATAAGCATATCTTCAAAGGCTTCTTCACCTAATTTAAAAAAGTTTGTTTTGGTGTTTTTGTAAATAGGATATGGGCCGTAGTTTTCTATATACATAATGTTTCCGGCACCATAAGGATCATCGTTTATTATTTCTTCGATAATTGAAGTATCTTGGTTTAACATTCTTTGTGTAAAAACTTGAGATCTGTTTAATTTTTTTATAAGTTTTCTTGCAGGTTTTTTGTTACCGACAAAGAAGTAAAACATTATACCAAACATTGGGAAAGCCATTATAACTATTGCCCAACCCAGCTTGTATGCAGGGTTTATATTCCTAGTATTTACATAAGCAACCGCTATAATACTTACAATTAAAAATAATCCGTAAATTTGGTTGGTTACTTCGCTGAATTTTACCACAACGAAAAATAACATGAATACCTGTAATATAAGTAATATGCCGAAAATAACAATTCTGCTAAATAGTTTATCTAAAAATTTCATTTTTTCCCTTCTTTTAATTTCTTTGTATATAATATAACATTACAAACTTTTAAAGTCCATATTTTACATTAATTATATTTTTTATTTAATTTTTAAATAATATGTCAAAAAAACTACACTTTTTGTAACAAGAATGAAGTGTAATTTTTTTTGTATATGTTAATTAAATTTTATAACAAAACTAAAATTTATATTGTATAAAAATATATAAATTTACGTAATAAAGTCAATATACCATAAAAGTTACAAAAAGTATGAATATCGCTAAAAAGGAAATGTGGCTATGGGTAAAATTATTAAAATATTTGTTTCTTTGTTTATTATTTTCTTTGTTTTTAGTATTTCTGTTTTATTAATTAAAAGTTATAAAATTAATTTTACTTTTTACTGTGATGAAATTGTTTTTCCAATAAATATATTTTAAGAGAAATTTGTAAATGAGAATTTTGAATTTGTTATATTGAGCAGGAGAAATAAAGAGGTTGGGGTGGTTCGTTATTTGAAAGAATATGAAAGAGAAGTTGATATTCCAAGTTGTATTTTTTATGACAATAATTATTTTAAAGTAACTAGAGTATGTGAAAATGCCTTTTTAAATAATAAAAATCTAATAAAAGTTAATATTTCAAAAAATATACAATTAATAGAAATAAATGCTTTTAAAGATTGTATAAATTTAGAATATGTTACTTTTTCATCTGAAAGTACTTTGAAAATTATTGAGATGAATGCTTTTTACAATACAAATATTAAAAAGATTTTTCTTCCTAAAACTTTAAAGGTTATATGTACTCAAAGTTTTTGTTCTTGTAATAAATTAAAAGTTTTAAGTTTTGAAAAAGAGAGTGAATTAAAATATATAGGGTATGGAGCTTTTATGGGATGTGATATTAAAAGAAAAGTAAATATGAATACTAAAGTATATGTTTCAAAAAATTCTTTTTATAATGAAAAAAAATTAGAAGAATACGAGCAGAATTTAAAAAGAATGGAGAAAAGAGAAGTAATCAGAAATTATATGAATATTAAAGATAGAAACAGCATTATATATAATTGTGAAAAATTTATTTCTTATATTGAAATTATAAAATCAAATATAATATTTTTATTTAAATAAGTTAAATCTCCTAAATTTTCAGAAAATTATTGACATTGTATTAATTGTTATAGTACAATAATTTTTAATATAAATTAAATTATAGGGGAGAAGTAAAATGAAAAAAAAAATATTGGCAATTACGATTTGTTTAGCATTATTTCTAGGTATTAGTGGTTGTGGTTCTAATGACGGAAGTAATAAAGTATACAAAATCGGCGTTCTTCAGTTAGTTCAACATGATGCACTTGATAAAGCTAACGAAGGATTTATGAAAGCATTAGAAGATAATGGATTTAAAGATGGTGAAAACATCGAAGTTGATTATCAAAATGCAGCAGGGGATCAATCAAACTGTCAAACTATTTCTGATAGTTTTATAAATGACGGAAAAGATTTGATTTTAGCAATCGGAACACCTGCAGCTCAAGCTGTTGCAAATAAGACAAAAGATATTCCTATTTTGGTAACAGCAGTTACAGATCCAGCTGATGCGGGACTTGTTAAATCAAATGAAAAACCTGAAACAAATGTATCTGGTACAAGCGATTTAACTCCTGTTGAAGAGCAAATTGACTTGTTAAAACAAATTGTTCCTGATGCAAAAACAGTTGGAGTTATGTATTGTTCAAACGAATCAAACTCTATTTTACAAGCTGGTATTGCAAAAAAAGCTATTGAAGCAAAGGGAATGACATATGTTGAAGGAACAGTATCAAATTCAAATGAAATTCAACAAGTTGCATCTTCTTTGGTAGATAAAGCTGATGTAATTTATGTTCCTACTGATAATATGGTTTCTGCAGGTATAGCTACAGTAGCTATGGTTGCAAATGAAAAAGATGTTCCTATTATTTGTGGTGAATCAGGTATGCTTGAAGGTGGTGCTTTGGCAACATATGGTATTGATTATTACAATCTTGGATATAAAACAGGACTTCAAGCTGTTAAAATTTTAAAAGGTGAAGCAAAAGTTGAAGATATGCCTATTGAATATTTAGCAGAAGAAGATTTAGAAATAGCTGTAAATGAAGAAGCTGCCAAAACTCTTGGTATAACAATACCTGATAGTATTATGAGTCAAATAAAAAAATAATATAAATATATAATAATTGTAATTCTTATTTAGTTTTTGGAGGGGAAAATAATGTTAAAAAAGATTATATCAGTATTACTTTGCCTTGGAGTTGTCCTTGGATTTAGTGCTTGTGGTTCAGACAGCTCAGGTGATGAAGTGAAAAAAATCGGAGTTATTCAATTAATACAACATGAATCTTTGGACTCTGCTTATGAAGGTTTCGTTGCAGCACTTAAGGATAACGGATATGAAGATGGAAAAAATATTGAACTTGATTTCCAAAATGCAGCAGGGGATCAATCAAACTGTCAAACAATTTCAGATGGATTTGTAAATGACAATAAAGATTTGATTTTAGCAATCGGAACACCTGCAGCTCAAGCAGTAGCAAGCAAAACAAGCGATATTCCTATTTTAGTAACAGCGGTTACAGATCCTGCAGATGCCGGACTTGTTAAATCAAACGAAAAACCTGAAACAAACGTATCAGGTACAAGTGATATGACACCTGTTAAAGATCAACTTGAAGTATTAAAGGAATTTTGTCCTGAAGCTAAAACAGTAGGACTTTTATATTCTTCAAATGAAGCAAATTCAGTTTTACAAGCAAAGATATCTAAAGAAGAAGCAAAAAAACTTGGTCTTACTTTAGTTGAAGCAACTGTTTCAAGCTCAAATGAAATTCAACAAGTTGTTTCTTCTGTAATTGATAAAGTTGATGCAATTTACATACCTACAGACAACACATTCGCAGCAGGTATGGCTACAGTTGCTCTTGTAACAAATGAAGCAAAAGTTCCTGTATTCTGTGGAGCACAAGCAATGGCAACAGATGGTGGTCTTGCTTGTTATGGTATTGACTATTATGATCTTGGATACAAAACAGGTCTTCAAGCCGTAAAAGTTCTAAAAGGTGAAGCAGATGTTTCTACTATGCCTATTGAATACTTAAGCGGGGATGATTTAAAACTTGTTGTTAATAACGATACATTAAAAACATTAAATATGGAAATTCCTTCAAGTTTAGAAGATAAACTGGTAAAATAATAAAAATTAAAGAGGTATTTATATACCTCTTTTTTTATTTATAAATATTTATTTTTTTGATTTAATATACATCATAGAAATATTATTTTTATATTGAAAAGTTGATAAAATAATAGTAAAATAAAATAATAGTGAAAATTGAGAAAATTTCATTTTTTTTAAATATTAAATTATAGAAATTTCAGGGGGGTATAATATGGAACTTCTTACAGGTATACTTAAAAACCTGCCGGATGCCATAAGCTTAGGTATTTTGTGGGGTGTAATGTGTCTTGGAGTATACATTACATTCAAAATTTTGGATATAGCAGATATGACAGTTGACGGAACTTTTGCTCTTGGAGGATGTGTTACAGCAACTCTTGTTGTTAATGGCATTAATCCTATTTTAAGTTTAATAGTTGCTACTATTGCCGGTATGATTGCCGGATGTGTAACAGGATTTTTACATACTAAACTTAAAATTCCTGCAATTCTTTCTGGTATCTTGTCTATGCTTGCACTTTATTCAATTAACTTAAAAGTTTTGGATGGTAAATCAAACTTAGCAATGCCACAACTTGGAGGAGGAAATGTTAAAACAGTAATAGACTATGTTTGTGATTTAACAGGACTTTCAAGTTCAAATGCGACATTATTATTCGGACTAATTATTGTAATTTTAGCAATGGTTATTTTATACTGGTTCTTTGGAACAGAAATAGGATGTGCCATAAGAGCTACCGGAAATAATGGTGATATGGTAAGAGCTCTTGGTGTTAATACAGACACAATGAAAATTATTGGTCTTATTATTTCAAATGGTCTTGTTTCATTGTCAGGTGCAATGGTTGCACAATCTCAAAGATATGGTGATGTAGGTATGGGAACAGGTACAATCGTAATTGGTCTTGCATCTATTATTATCGGAGAAGTAATTTTAAATAAGGCTATATCATTTAAAACAAAGCTTATAAGTGTAGTTCTTGGTAGTATCATATACAGAGTAATAATTGCAGTTGTTTTAAGACTTGGTATGAATCCAAACGATTTAAAATTATTAACAGCAATAATAGTTGCTCTTGCATTATCTCTTCCTATAATCAAAGGAAAGATAAACGAAAAGAAAAAAATAAAATTAAACAAAGAAATGAATGGCGGGGAGGTGTAGAAAATGCTTAAACTTCAAAATATAAATAAGACATTCAATGAAGGTACTATAAATGAAAAGAAAGCACTAATAGATATAAACTTACATCTATACCCTCAAGATTTTGTTACGGTTATTGGTGGTAATGGTGCCGGTAAATCAACAATGTTAAATATGATAGCAGGTGTTTATCCTGTTGACAGCGGTAAAATTACATTAGCTGACCACTTGATTACAACTCTTGATGAACATAAAAGAGCAAGATGGATAGGCAGAGTTTTTCAAGATCCTATGAGAGGTACTGCCGCAGATATGATGATTGAAGAAAATCTTGCTATGGCATATAGAAGAGGAGATAAAAGAGGTCTAGGCTGGGGAATTAAAAATGAAGAAAGAGATGAATATAGAGAACTACTAAAAACTCTTGATTTAGGACTTGAAGACAGATTAAGCGATAAAGTAGGTTTACTATCAGGTGGACAAAGACAAGCATTAACTTTATTAATGGCAACACTTAAAAAACCTGAACTTCTTCTTCTTGATGAACATACAGCTGCTCTTGACCCTAAAACAGCATCAAAAGTTTTAGAGCTTACTCAAAAAATCATAGATAAAGATAATTTAACAGCATTAATGGTAACACATAACATGAGAGATGCTATTAAATATGGAAACAGACTTATTATGATGTATGACGGACATATTATTTATGATGTTAGAGGAGAGGAAAAGAAAAATCTTCAAGTAAAAGATTTACTTGAAAAATTTGAAATGTGTTCAGGTGGAGAGTTCGCAAACGACAGAATGCTTCTTTCTTAAAAATATAAAGCGTGGTTTTATTCCACGCTTTTTTTATAAGCAGTTTATACATTACAACTAATAATGAAGATATATATTTGATTTATATATAATTAGAAATATATAATTATAAAATGTTTATTTTATAAAATAAAAAGACAGGTTAACACCTGTCTTTTTTAGTGGCAATAACTTAAGTAAACTTTGCGACTTAGGTTTGGTAGGATTTCCCGAAAATATACAAAAACGTCGCCGTAATTGCGGTTTCCCTTTCAATATTTTCCTGCCTCATTGCTGCGGGCAGGACCAAATTACCACTTAGTTCACACTGTAATCCCTAAATTATCTTCAAATGAAACAGCCTAGGAGCTTTCCTCGGCAGGCTTAAGATGACATAGTTTCTTTTGCAACACAGGTTTCATTGGCAATACTTTCTTATCTTTGAGCTCATATTGATAAAAAGTTGGTTTCCAACTCCCCCTGCATCACTCAAAACAGGCTACGCTATTTCAGTAATAATCACGAGATCCCCCGGATTACCACATCCATAGGTTTCTCCCATAAGAACATTCTTATGAGCCTCCGCGGAAATAGGGTCATCGCCCACATGCCGTTGCAGATCGCCCCATTTCCTTTACTTCCTGAAAGAACCCCTTACTGGGCGTAAGAAGCCCAAACAAGAAACTTCATCGATGTGCCCTTTGACGGATTTTTAGCCCCGCCTTCAATCAAAATAAGTCTGACTAGGATACTGCGCCACTTTGTATATTATATCATACCCAAAATATTCTTACAAGATAAGTGATTTTTATAAATAAATATTTTACATGGTTATTCACAACTTGTCCACAGATTGTTTAGAAAATTTGTTCTATAAAGATTAAAATTACCAAAAAAGTTTAAAAATTAAACAAATTTGGTTGCCAAGGGTGGTATCAAGTGGTAAAATGAGAACATAAATTGGTATAGAGTGGTAAGAAATATGTTAATAGGAGAATATAATCACACGGTTGACAGTAAAGGAAGAGTTAGTGTACCAGCCAAATTCAGAAATGAACTTGGTGATTCTTTTATTATGTGCAAAGGCCTTGATAAATGTATCTGGGTTTATCCACAAGATGCGTGGAAAGAACTTGCCGCTAAAATCAAAAGCTTACCAACTACCGATAGAAATGCCAGAAGATTTTCAAGATTTATTTTAGGGAGTGCTTGTGAATGTTCTCCTGATAAACAGGGGAGAACAAACGTCTCTCAACCTCTTAGAGAATACGCCGGAATAACAAAAGATATTGTTGTTGTTGGTGTTGAAGATAAAGTTGAAATTTGGGATAAGGCTCAGTGGGATAGTTTCAACGATATGTCTGATGATGATATCAATGATGTAGCTCAAGAAATGTATGAAGCGGGGATAAGTATTTAAGATGAAACATATAAGCGTTTTATATAGTGAAACCCTTGATATTTTAAATATAAAACCTGATGGTATTTATGTTGATGGAACCATGGGTGGAGCAGGTCATAGTGAAGGAATATGCAAAAGATTATCTGATAAGGGAACATTTATCGGAATTGACAGAGATGATTTTGTTTTTGACAGAGCAAAAGAAAGACTATCTCCTTATAATTGCAAAAAACATTTTGTAAAAGGTAATTTTCACGATATAAAAAATATTTTACAAGAGCTTGGAATTGATAAGGTTGATGGAATGATGGTTGACCTTGGAGTGTCTTCTTTCCAAATTGATGATGAAAAACGAGGATTCTCTTTTAGACATGACGGTCCACTTGATATGAGAATGGATAGAACCAGCGATTTTGATGCAAAGATGCTTGTTAATACATATTCCTATGAGGATTTAAGAAGAATCATAAGTGAATACGGGGAAGAACAATTTGCAGGAAATATTGCAAAACATATTATAAAAAGGCGTGAAGAGAAGCCAATTGAAACAACTTTTGAACTTGTAGAAATAATAAAGGCTGCAATTCCAAAAAAGTTTCACGCAAAAAAACATCCAGCGAAAAAGACTTTTCAAGCTATTAGGATAGAAGTAAATAACGAAATAGATGCACTTGAAAAATCTGTGGAAGATATGATTGATGTTTTAGATAAAGGTGGAAAGCTTGCGGTAATAACCTTTCATTCTTTGGAAGACAGAATCACAAAGAAAGTGTTTAATGATAAAAAGAAGGGTTGCACCTGCCCTAAGGATTTCCCAGTATGTGTATGCGGAAACAAACCGAAAGTAAAAGTGTTAACGGGTAAACCAATTCTTCCTACAAATGAAGAGATAGAATATAATCCCCGTTCAAGGAGTGCAAAGCTTAGAGCTATAGAGAAACTTTAAGTAATAATAAGAAATTTTTTTAAATATAATTTAAGGAGCAACAAATGACAAGAAGAAATAACAATGTGCAAATGAAAAAAAATGTTAATAAAGAAGAAAAGATTTTTACTATTGATACTGTTTTATTTTTGTTTTTGATTGCTTCGATATGTGTTTCTCTTATCACTTGGCAAAGTTACAGAATAAACAGAACAGATATTGCCATATCTAAGCTTGAAAGTGAATTAAAAGAGGTTCAAATGCTAAACGATAGTTTAGAGGGGAAATTGCTTGCAAAAAGAGATTTGAAGGAAGTTCAAAAGATTGCAACAAAAAAATATGGTATGATTAAACCAAGCAGTAACTCTTTTGTTGCAGTTGATGTAACTGATGATACTGATTCAATTTCTTCAACAAAGAGTGCAAGTGCTCAAAATACTGAAGACGAAAGTGCTCTCTCTAAACTTTTTGGTAGTTTCGTCAGCAACTAATGAAGGTGGTAACATTTGAAAACTTTTTTAGATTTAAAACGAAAAAAAAGAATATTATTTATATTTTCCTTTGTATGTGTACTTTTTGTTGCACTAGTTGTAAAACTTGTCTACATACAAGGATGTAAAGCAGTTGAATACGGAGATAAACAATCAGCCATGTTGATGCAGCGTCTTCCTATTACGGCAAGTAGGGGAGATATTTATGACAGAAACATGGCTTTACTTGCAAAAGACGCAACTTGTTCTAGTATTTATGTTTCTCCGGCGAGTATAGAAAAAGAAGATAAAGAAGAGGTTGCAAAATATTTAAGTGAAATGCTTGATTTAGATTATGATGAAGTTTATAAAAAAGTAAATAATTCATCATCAAGTAATGAACTTATAAAAAGCAAAGTTGATAACAGTATAGGTTTGGAAATAAAAAATAAAGGTTATGACGGTGTTTCAGTAACTGAAGATAAAAAAAGATATTATACAAACGGTACATTTGCCGCATATCTTCTTGGATTTACGGGAACAGACCATCAAGGATTATATGGACTTGAAGCAAGTTTTAATGATGTTCTTTCAGGTAAAGACGGTGTTGTTTTATATCAAACAGACGGAAGCGGAAGAAAGATTGCATCAGGCAGTGAAATAAGGCAAGAAGCTACTGATGGAAGCAACCTTGTTCTTACAATAGACAGCGTAATACAAATGTATGCAGAAAATGCTCTTGAAACCGGTATTAAAAAGACAGGTGCAAAGAGAGCTTTGGCTATTGCTCTTGATACGTCAACTGGAGAGATACTTGCAATGGCATCAAATCCAAGTTACGATTTAAATGATCCGTGGGAACTTGATGAGGATTTTGAAGAAAACTTTAGTTCTGATTTTTATACAACTGATGATAATGGTAAGAAAAGAAAGATGACAGAAAGTGAAAAGCTTGCGATGATGTGGGATAATCCAAACATCAGTTTAAACTATGAACCAGGTTCTACTTTTAAGCCGATAACAGTTTCTGCGGCACTTGAAGAAGGAGCTATAACAACATCTTCAAGATTTTATTGTTCAGGATACAAAGTTGTTGCTGGAACGAAGATAAGATGTTCCGTATATCCAAATGCTCATGGAAGTGAATCTTTGGAAGAAACTCTTGTTAACTCTTGTAACCCTGCTATGATGGAAATAGCAATGCGTATGGGACCTGATGTTTTTTATGATTATATATATAATTATGGATTCGGTTCTAAAACGGGAATAGATTTAGGAGGAGAAGAAAGCGGTATTTTATCTCCAAATGAAGATGTAAACATTGTAGATTATGTAACAAAATCATTTGGCCAAGGTTTATCAACTACACCAATACAGATGTCTATGGCGTTAAGTGCTGTAATTAATGGTGGATATTTATTAAAACCTCAACTTGTTAAATACGTAACAGAAGGGGAAGATAATGAAATAACCACAACATATGATAAAGAAGTAGTAAGACAAATTATTTCAAGTGATACTTCTTCTACTATGAGAAAATATCTAAGAAGTGTTGTAACAAAGTCAGATGTTTTATCAAAATATGATTCAAAGGATTTAAAAATGGGTGGTAAAACCGGTACAGCACAAAAGATAATAGATGGTAAATATTCACATTCAAAATATGTAACGAGTTTTTTCGGGTTTGCACCATATGATAATCCTCAAATTGCAGTTATAGTAATTTTGGATGAACCTACAAACGGAAGTTACGGAAGTACTACCGCTACTCCGATTGTAGCAGAAATTCTTGAAAACTCGCTTAACTATTTGAATACAAAAGCTGATTCTGACAGTGAAGATGTTAAGACATTAAATGCAAAGGTTGTTGTTCCTGATGTTAGAGGAGAAAGCTTAACCGATGCAAAGAGTCTTCTTGATTCATTAAACATAGATTATGAAGTAAAATACAAAACTAAAAATATAAAAGACAATGATGCAATAGTCATAAGTCAAACAAACGTACAGGAAACTTACAGTAAAAAAATTACCATTACTGTTGACAGCTCTTCTTCGACGGAAGTAACTATGCCTGATTTAAAAGGTATGAGTGTTCAAAGTGCAAACGAAGCATTAACTAAACTGGGACTTACCATAGAAGTTAAAGGCGGGGGTATTGCAACGAAACAGAGTGTTAAAGCCGGTACAAAAGTTAAGAAAGGAACAAAAGTAACAGTAACCTTTGAATATGTTGATTAATTATTTTGTATTTTATATATAAGTTGTTTTAACAAAAGCCAAAAAGTGATATAATAATGCGGATATTAAAGTTTTGAGGTAAAAAATGCATAGTATTGATATATTAAAATTAGAAAAAATGCTTGGCGGCAAAATTATTAAAGAAGGAAATAATAAAATAATAACCGATGTGGTAATAGACAGCAGGCTTGCAAAAGAGGGAAGTGTATTCTTTGCACTTCCCGGAACTGCTTTTGATGGACATGATTTTGTAAAAAAAGCAGTCGAGAATAAAGCTTGCTGTTGTGTCGTTACTAAACTTGTTGAAGACGCAGAATGTTATCAAATTAAGGTTGAAGATACTCTAAAGGCTCTTTATGATATGGCAAAAAGTTATAAAAGCGAATTTAAGATTCCATTTATAGCTTTAACGGGAAGTGCTGGTAAGACAACCACAAAAGATATGGTTGCCAGTGTTTTATCAAGTAAGTATAACACTATGAAAACAATAGGCAATTATAACAGCACAACGGGTGCTCCTCTTACTTTGTTTAACTTAAACAAAGAACATGAGATTGCAGTTGTTGAAATGGGAATGAACCATAAAGGTGAAATTAAAAAAATAAGTTCACTTGTTGAACCTGATTTTGGAATAATAACAAATGTAGGTGTAACCCATATTGAAAATTTGGGAAGCAAAGAGAATATTTTTAAAGCAAAAATGGAAATTACAAGAGGACTTAAAAAAGGTGGTACTCTTGTTGTAAACGCAGATAATGAGTTCTTTAAGGATTATAAAAGTAATGAATTCAATATTGTAAAAATAGGAATAGAAAACGGAGATTTTAAAGCTTACGATATTGTTTATGATAAAAGCGGTGTGAGTTTTAAAGTTAAATATGAAGATAAAGAATATTCTTTTAAATTGAAAACTCCTGCAAAATACATTGTTTATAACGGACTTGTAGCAATATATACAGGATTTGCTTTTGGGCTTACTTATGAGCAGATACAAAAAGGACTTGATAGTTTTAAAGCAAGCAAAAATAGAATGGATATAGAAGATTATCATGGAATGACTCTTATAAATGATACCTATAATTCCAACCCTGATGCTTTACGAGAGGCTTTAAGTTTACTTAAGAACATAAGTGGCAATAATAGAAAAGTAGCAGTTCTTGGAGATATGTTTGAACTTGGAGAAAAAAGTGAAAAACTACACTATGAATGTGGAAAAGATATAGTAAAAAACGAAGTTGACTTTCTCATTACTGCTGGAGAACATAGCAGGCAAATAGGAGAGGGCGCCGTTTATTACGGTTTTGACAGAAATAATATAAAACATTTTGATTCAAAAGAAGACTTAATGAAGCAAATTGAAAAGTTAACACTTAAAGGAGATTATATTTTATTTAAAGCATCTAGAGGAATGGCTTTTGAAGATGTAATATTAGGCCTAAAAAGGGGAGGTAATTTATAATGATATATGTAATTCTTTCAACTCTTATTTCATTTGCAATAGTAGTATTATTAACACCTAAATTTATTCCTTTTTTGCAAAGACTAAAAATGGGGCAGACAATAAGGGAACTTGGTCCTAAGAGTCATTATAAAAAGGCAGGTACTCCTACAATGGGCGGACTTGTAATGATGCTTGGTATTTTAGTTACATGTGCATTATTTTTTACAAAAGCTGATGGAGATTTGATATTTGCTTTATTTGTAACATTGATTTTCGGTCTTATAGGCTTTTTAGATGATTATATAAAAATGGTTCAAAAAAACAGATTAAATTCTGAGGGTGGAGTTCTTGTTCCATATCTTGGAATGCTTCCTATTCAAAAATTACTTTTACAATTTTCGGCAGCGGGTGCTGTTGCAGTTTATGCAGCATTTCATCCAACAATAGGAACAAGTATTGTAATACCTTTTACCAATATTGTATGGAATATGGGTATATTTTATATTCCGTTTGTTATTATAGCAATAGTTGCTGTCGTTAATGCGGCGAATTTGACAGACGGATTAGACGGGCTTGCATGCGGAGTTACCATGATAATATTATTCTTTTTCTTGGTATTTTCTCTTGCAAACGGATTTACTTCTATGAATATATTTACTGCCAGCGTAATAGGAGCATGCCTTGGATTTTTATGCTATAATGCTCACCCTGCTTCAATTTTTATGGGGGATACAGGTTCGATGGCTCTTGGCGGTGCGGTTGTAATAGTTTCTATTTTTACAAGATCAGAACTTTACATTTTAATCGCAGGAGGAATATATCTCATAGAAGCATTATCGGTTATATTACAAGTTTTCTATTTTAAGAAAACAGGCGGTAAAAGACTTTTCAAAATGGCACCTATACATCACCATTTTGAACTTTTGGGACATCATGAAACAAAAATAGTAACTTGTTTTTGGATTACTACGGCAGTACTTGTTTTAATATCATTGCTGTCACTTCCAGTTATGTTTAGTTAAGGAGAAAAAAATGGAATTAAAAAATGGAATATATATGGTTGTAGGTGGAGGCAGAAGCGGTGTTTCCGTTTCAAGATTTCTTTCATCTCAAAATAAGAAAGTATATTTAACAGATACAAAAGAATATGAAGATATAGCAAAGCTTGGATTTGGAATAGACACTTTGGTTGGTGATGAAAATATTAAATTTATTCTTGGAAGACAACCAAGTGAAGAGGAAATAAAAGAGTGTGAAATGGTTATAGTTTCACCATCTGTTCCTCCAAAGGCTTTTCCTATTGTTACAGCGAAGAAAAACAATATTCCCGTATACAGTGAATTTGAATTTGCAAACAGCTTTTGCAAAGGTTATAAAGTTGCAATAACAGGTACAAACGGTAAGACAACAACTACTACACTTGTTGGTGAAATATTTAAAAATGCCAGATATGAAACATATGTAAACGGAAATATCGGAGATGCATTTATTAACGATGCGGCAAAGGGAGATGAAAACAGCGTTTATTCTCTTGAGATAAGTTCATATCAACTTGAAATGACAGATAAGTTTAAACCTAATGTTGCTATAATTACAAATATTACTCCTGACCATTTGGAAAGACACGGAAGTTTTGAAGAATATGTCAGAGTTAAAGGAAACGTATTTTTAAATCAAGACGAAAATGATTATCTTATCGTAAATAAAGAAGATAATGTTGTAATGGAACTTAGTAAAAAAGCTAAAAGCAATGTTTTGACTTTTACTACAAAAGACGATAAAGATGCAAACGCATATTTGGAAAACGAAAATATAATGATTAACTTTAAAGGCGAAGTTTTTGAGCTTATAAACATAAATAAGCTTAAATTATATGGACTTCACAATGTAATGAATGTTATGTGTGCATCTTTGGCAGGAATTGTAAAAGGCGTAAAAAAAGAAAATCTTGTTAATACCTTAGAAAATTTCAAAAGTGTTGAACATAGAATTGAATATGTTGATACGGTTGATGGAATAGAATATATAAATGATTCTAAAGGTACAAATGTAGATGCAACAGTAACGGCAATAAAGGCAATGAAGAAAAAAACGGTTTTAATGCTTGGAGGTTATGACAAACAGACACCTTTCGACGATTTGGCACAAAACCTTAATGATAATATTAAATGTAGTGTTCTTTATGGAGTTGTAAAAAACAAAATAAAGGATACATTTGATAAATATGGATATAAAAATTACGTTGTTGTAGAAGATGATTTTATTAAAGCTTGTGAAGAAGCTACAAAACTTGCAAATGAAGGGGAATGTGTTCTTCTTTCTCCTGCTACTTCAAGCTTTGATATGTTTGATGATTATGAGCAAAGGGGAAGAGTATTTAAAGAATACGTAAACAAACTGAAAGGATAATTATATGAGAGAAGTAAGAAAAAGAAAAGGGACAATGGATTATTGGCTTCTTCTTACGGTAATAGGTTTAACTGTTTTTGGGATAATATCTATTTTTTCTGCAAGTATGTATAATTCAGGCCTTGAAGGAAGTCCTTTTTCCTATTTTACAAAGCAGCTTATATTTGCCATCATAGGAACCATTCTTATGATTACTATTTCAAATATAGATTATAAAGTGGTAAAACATTTTGCACCAATGGTAATGATAGGTGCAATATTACTTCTTATTTTGGTTTTGTTTATAGGTGTTGATGTTAACGGTGCAAAAAGATGGATTGATATAAAAATCGGTACGATTCAACCAAGTGAATTTACAAAGGTTGCACTTATCTTATATTTGTCTTATTCAATTGAAAAGAAAAAAGAACTTATAGGAACTTTTAAATACGGAATTTTACCTTATATAGGTCTTGCAATGATTGTTTGCGGACTTATAGCTTTGGAACCTAACCTTAGTACTGCAACAATTATAGGTGCACTTATTGTAGGTATGTTAATAATCGGTGGAATGAATTTAAAATGGTTTATTCCTGTTGCGGGACTTGGTGTTGTAGGTATTGTATTTATGATTATAACTACTCCTTGGAGAATTACCAGAATGCTTACTTTCTTAGATCCATGGGCAGATATACAAGGTTCAGGTTGGCAGATTTGTCAGTCTTTAATGGCTCTTGGTTCTGGAGGTTTACTTGGTAGAGGATTTGGAGAAGGAAAAGCAAAACTTCTTTTTATGCCGGAACCTCAAAATGACTTTATTTTTGCTCATATAGGAGAAGAAATGGGGCTGATTTGCGGGATAATACTTATTGCGGTATATTTATTTTTAATATGGAGATGTATCGTTATAGCTTTAAATGCTCCGGATTCTTTCTCAATGTTATTTAGTGGGGGAATGGCAGGGTTGCTTGGAATGCAGGTGTTTATCAATATCGGTGTTGCAACAGCGCTTTTACCTGTAACAGGTATGCCTCTTCCTTTTGTAAGTGCGGGTGCTTCCTCACTTATTTCTCTGATGTGCGGTATGGGGGTAGTTCTTAATATATCAAAACACTGCCGTATATAAGTAAATTATGGAAAATAATTTTTATATAAAGGATTAATGTTAAAATTAATCCTTTTATAAAATAAAGTTATTTAATAGTTTTTTAATTTTATATTTATCAAAATATAATTAAGAATTATATAATTAAGAATTATATAATATTGTTCTTATAGAGAGGAAAAAAAGATGAAAATTTTAATTGCAGGCGGTGGAACAGGCGGACATATTTATCCTGCTGTTGCCATAGCAAATCAAATAAAATATGAACATCCTGATGCTGAAATTGTATTTGCAGGAAGAAATGACTGCATGGAAGCAGATATAGTTCCAAAGGCAGGTTATGAACTTAACAACATAAGAATATACGGTTTTGAAAGATACTATTCTAAATTAAAAAAATTATCTGTGTTTTTCAAAATGTTTAGAGGATATAATGATGCAAGAAAACTTGTAAAGAGTTTTAATCCTGATATTGTTATAGGTACGGGAGGATTTGTATCAGGTCCTGTTGTATTAGCAGGAGCTTTGAAAGGAAAACCTACTCTTATACATGAACAAAATGCTGTTCCCGGATTTACAACAAGAACACTTTCAAAATGGGCAGACATCGTGTGTTCAAGTTTTGAAAATACAAAAGAATATGTAAAACATCCTGAAAGGGTTGTATATACAGGTAATCCAGTAAGGAGAGAGTTTGGGTTATATAACAGGGATATTGCGAGAAAGACTTTGGAAATAGATCCTGATAAAAAAGTTATAGTATGCTTCGGGGGAAGCCTTGGTGCTAAAAATTTAAATGATGCCATGCTTTCTTTAATTGATGAATATAAAAATGATGATGATATCTATATTTGTCATGTAACCGGTAAAAACGGATATGAAGATTTCCTTGAAAATGCAAAGAAAAGAGGATTGAATTTCGGAGAAATTCATAACGTTGAAATAAAAGATTATGTTTATGATATGCCTGTACTTTTAAATGCTGCTGATCTTGTTATTGCAAGAAGTGGGGCAGGTGCCATTGCAGAAATTACATATGTTGGATTAGCGGGAATATATGTTCCTTATCCGTTGGCTGCCGATGATCATCAAAGAAAAAATGCTGAAGAAGTAGAAAGTGCCGGTGCAGGTATTATGATACTTGATGATGAATTAAACGGGGACAGACTTATTGATGAAGTTAAGAAGATTATATGTAACGAAAGTTATTTTAAACAAATGAGTTATATGTCAAAACTTCTATCAATAAAAGACAGTGCAGAACGTATTGTCGATGAAGTGGAAAAGCTTACTAAAAACAAATAAAAATTATATAACCTTCAAAGCTATGTATTCACAATAATAAAATAATATGAATATTATAAACTAAATGGCTTTGGAGGTAGTTTATGGAAAGTTTCGTTATTGAAGGCGGGAAAAGATTAAGCGGTGAGATTGATTTACAGGGATGCAAAAATGCTGCTTTACCTATTTTGGCAGCATCGGTTTTAAATAAATCGGAAAGTATTATTCATAATGTTCCCGATATAGAAGATGTAAATACTATGATTGAAATGCTTAATGATTTAGGCTGTTATGTCGAAAAGAAAGGTCATAGTGTAATTGTTAATTCTAAAGATATAAATAAAGTAAAATTAAATGATAAACTTTTAAGGAAAATGCGCTCTTCTCTTATTTTAATGGGAGCTGTATTATCTCTTGAAAGGGAATGTAGTTTTTCTATGCCTGGTGGTTGTGATATAGGACTTAGACCCATAGATTTACATATTAAGGCTTTAAAACAACTTGGGTGTGTTATGATAGAGGAGAATGGAATAATTACCTTAAAAGGGAAAAAAATTAAAGGCAGAAATATTCAGCTTGATTTCCCAAGTGTCGGAGTAACGGAAAATATTATTCTTGCTTCTGTTTTGGCAGATGGAGTTACGGCAATAGGAAATCCTGCAAAAGAACCTGAGATAATTGATTTGCAAAATTTCCTAAACAGTATGGGAGCTAGAGTTTACGGTGCAGGAGGAAATACTGTATATATAGAAGGGGTTAGAAGCTTAAAAAATACCGAATATACAATAATGAGTGACAGAATAGTATGTGGGACTTTTATGTGTCTTGCAAATATGACCTCTTCAAGTTTCTTTATAAAAAATGCAAAGCTTGATACTATGAAAGCTGTTTATTACAAACTTCTTGAAACAGGTGAAAATTTTAAAATTTACAGTGACGGAATTTTGGTAAGAGGCAGTGATAATATTAAGCCTTTGAAATCTCTTATTACTCTTCCTTATCCAGGTTTCCCTACAGATATGCAGTCTCAAATGGGAGCAATGCTATCAATTGCAAATGGGGTAAGCATAATTAACGAAACAATATTTGAAAACCGATTTAAGTATACTTTGGAGCTTATAAGAATGGGTGCAAAAATGAATGTAAAGGGAAGCACTCTTGTGATTGAAGGTGTAGATAATCTTTGCGGTGCACAGGTATATGCTCCGGATTTAAGAGGTGGTGCAAGCCTTGTTATTGCTGCTTTGGCGGCAGAAGGAAAAAGTATAGTTAGTGATATACATCATATTGAAAGAGGTTATGAAAATATAGATATTTTAATCAATTCTCTTGGAGGAAAAATAAAAAAAATTAAGGTGTAGTTATGAACAGAAGCTATTATGAAGCTAAAACGTACAGACCAAGAAAAAAAAGAAGAAAAAGAAGAAGCAGGTTTTTTAATTCTAAATCACTTCTTATTATTTTTGTACTTTTAATTGTTGTAATTGGGGCTATTTTTGTAACTACATCGGATTTATTTAATATAGAAAGTATTGAAGTTGAAAATAATCAAATTGCTACAAAAGAGGAGATTATTGCCAGAAGCGGTATTTTGGAAGGAGAGAATATTTATTCTTTTTCTGCGTCAAAAGCCGAAGAAGCAATTGAACAAATAATTGTTGTAAAAAAAGCAAATATACATAGGAAATATCCTAATACCATTGTTATAGATATTGAAGAAAAATCTCCTTTTTTTATTCTACAACAAAGTAAAACATATTATGATGTAGATGAAGATGGAAAAGTTATATCTTCTTCAAATACTTTAGTGAGGTATGATGTTCCGATTGTAACCGGCATAGAGGTTAAAGATATTGAAGAAGGAACCAACTTATTTGAAATGGATGATATGAAAATTCAAACACTAAAACAAGTATTTGAATTTTTAAAAGAAAATGAACTGTTAAAAAATGTTTCTCAATTTTATGTAAATAAAGATGGAGAATACAATTTATATTTTACAAACGGAAGCGTTATTCAATTTGCAAGTTATACTGCGTTTTCATATCATGAAGATTTTATAAAATATTTCATACAAAATATGGATATGAAGCAGAAAGTAGAGCTTATTGAAGGAGTAAACCCAATATATAGTAAAATATAAAATATGGTGTCAGATATGTAGTAAAAATGATAAAAAAGTATTGCATATATTTAAAAATAATATTAAAATAGAATATAATTAGTTTACTATGTTTAGGAGGAGTTATTATGCCATACGAAATGGAAGATATACATATGGGTAATTTTGCTGATATAAGAGTAATCGGCGTTGGCGGAGGCGGAAACAACGCTGTAAATAGAATGATAGAAGGAGGACTTCAAGGCGTAAGATTTGTTGCTGTTAATACTGATGCACAAGCTTTGAGTGAATCTTTAAGTGAAAATAAAGTTCAAATCGGAGAAAGAACAACAGGTGGACTTGGTGCAGGAGCTAACCCACAAGTTGGACAAGAATCTGCAGAAGAAAGCACAGATGATTTAAAGAAAATTGTAGAAGGAGCAGACCTTTTATTCATCACAGCAGGAATGGGTGGTGGTACAGGTACAGGAGCAAGCCATGTAATTGCAAAAATTGCAAAAGATCTTGGTATTTTAACTATTGCCGTTGTAACAAGACCATTTGCTTTTGAAGGAAAGGTTAGAGCTTCTAATTCGGATTTAGGTATAAGACTATTAAGAGAACATGTTGATGCATTAGTTGTTATTCCAAATGAAAAATTACTTACACTTGCAGATAAAAATACAACATTTAAAGATGCTTTAAAATTAGCAGATGATGTATTATCACAAGGGGTTAGAGGTATCTGTGACTTAATCGGTATTACAGGTATTGTAAACTTAGACTTCTCTGATGTTAAGACAATCATGAAAGATGCAGGAATGGCTCATATGGGTGTTGGTTATGGTACAGGTGAAGATAAAGCTGTAGAAGCTGTTACTGAAGCTGTTAAATCTCCTCTATTAGAAACAAGTATTAAAGGTGCAACGGGCGTTATCATTAATATTACTGGTGGGGAAGACTTATCATTATTTGAAATTAACAAAGCTGCTGAAATAGCAAGAGAAGAAGCTGATCCTGATGCTAACGTAATCTTTGGTGCGGCTATTGATCCAAGCTTAGAAGATAGTGTTAAAATTACAATTATCGCAACAGGTTTCAACATGAAAGCAAAAAATGGACAACTTGTTGATATAGTTGAAGAAGATACAGATGATGATAAAGAACAACCTGTTAAAAAGAAAGAAAGTAAGAATGATTGGGGAGATATTCCTGATTTCTTAAAGGATTCTTTATCAAGAAGAGATAGAAATGATTTTGAATAAAAAATAATGAAGACCGCATGTGCGGTCTTTTTTATTTAATAAATTGGCTATGTACAATAAAATATTTTAAATGATAAAAATAAAAAAACACATCAAATTGATGTGTTTTATCTTATTTCATAATCGTCATATCCCAAAGTGTCTTTTTCCGGCATAACCCATGAAAGAACAAAATATAAAATTACAAATGGTATTGTCATTGTTAGTAAGGTAAGCACAACATATATTGTTCTAAGTATTGTAACATCAATGTTAAAATATTCGCTAAACCCTTTTAATACACCACAAAATTTTGCTCCGTATCTTGTTTTATATAATTTCTTTTTCATTGTTTCCTCATTTATTAATTTATATCATAACTTGAATATTCAATCTTTTCTTCACCTGGAATAATAAAAGCTAAAATGATATATAACATTATTGATGGTATACCATAAAAAATTAAACATGAAAGTATAAATATAAAACGTAAGATTATTGTATCAATCCCTATATATTCACAAATTCCGTTTAATACGCCGAAAAACATTGAACCATGTTTCTTCTTATAAAGTTTTTTACTCCGCATATAATACCTTTTCTTTCTTAATATTAAATTGATTTAAATTATTCGCAAAACATTATATCATTAAATTTTATTTTTAGCAAGAAAAATTATATATATGAAAATAATCATATATATTTTACATTATATTTTATTGAAAAAAAGATGTTTGGGTAATATAATTAAAATATATATAAAAGAAAGTTAGGTGATTTAAAGTGAATATTGTAGCAGATTTACACACACATACAAACGTATCTCATCATGCATATTCTACAATTATTGAAATGTGTAAAGGGGCAAAAAAAGCAGGTCATATTGCTATAGGGAATACAGATCATGGTCCTGCAATGGAAGACGGAGCTCATCAATGGCATTTTCAATCTCTTCAAATGTTTATTCCAAGAATTCTTGAAGGCGTATATGTTTTAAGAGGTGCTGAAGCAAACATATTACAACCTGACGGAAGACTTGATATTCCAGATCATGTGCTTGATACTTTGGATTATGTAGTTGCATCAATTCATAATGAAACTTTCCTTGAAAGAGATCCTGATAGAATTACTGAAATAATGCTTAAAGTACTTGAAAATCCAAGAGTAGATATTTTGGGACATTTAGGTTCTCCTGCATTCAAATTTGACTATGAAAAAGTTATTTCAAAATGTAATGAATATGACAAAGTTGTTGAAGTAAACAATAACTCTTTTTATGCAAGAAAGGGAAGCAAAGAAAATTGCCTTGAAATAGCAAAGTTATGTAAAAAATATGAAGTGCCTATTTCTGTTAACTCAGATGCTCATTTTTGTCTTGGAGTAGGTAAAATAGATAGAGCAAGAGGAATAATAGAAGCAGCGGGATTCCCTGAAGAACTTATTATAAATGCAAGTGCAGAGAATTTACAAAATTATTTTATGAGAAAAAAAGGTCTTGATATTTTGGGAGAAATTCAAAAAGGCGAAAATAATACTTTGTAATAAAAAAGAAGCTTATGCTTCTTTTTTTATTTTTTCAAACTGTCCGGAACGGCTTCGGTCTTTAAATATAAACTTCCCAGAGTATCGTGGGTTATTGTTATTCCTTTTTCTTCTTTTGTGACTGCATAAGTTAATACATCTTTCTCATTTTGTTTTATTACTAAAAGTAGTTGTTTATCTTCTTCCTTTATTTCATATTTAAAATCGCTTTTAACATCCTCAAAGATTATGCTTCCTGTATAATCACTGTTAAAAACATAATAGAAGTTTAGATTTGAATAATCGATTTCTTTTTTGTCTACATTAACTTTTTCAAGTTTATATTCTCCTGTTATATCTACCGGTTTATTATTTTTCATACCTGACATTATCCCAAAAATTGCAAGAATTATAACAAGTAGTACGGTAACGGATATAAATATGATATTTTTTCTATTCATGCAAAACCTCCATAATTTATATATTAAAATATATGGTTAAAAGTTTTCATATATGCATTTATTTAAAACAATAATATATAAAATATTTATTGGATAAAATCTTATGTTAAAATAATAATTAAGTTTATATATTAATTAGATTTTATATATATATTAGTTTAATAAAGCCTATTTAATATATAAATTAAACAGAAAATATTACATTTTAGTTGACTTAAGTGCCATAAATTAACTATAATAAAAATGTTAATGTTAAATCGAAATAGTTATAAATAAGGAGAAATAAATGGACAATTATAACTTTAAAGAAATAGAAAAAAAATGGCAAGATATTTGGGATAAAGAACAATGTTTCCATGCAGTAACAGGACTTGACAAACCTAAATATTATGCTTTGGTTGAATTCCCTTATCCATCAGGACAAGGTCTTCACGTAGGTCATCCAAGACCATACACTGCTCTTGATATAGTTTCAAGAAAAAAGAGAATGCAAGGATATAACGTACTTTTCCCAATGGGATTTGACGCATTTGGTCTTCCAACAGAAAACTATGCAATCAAAACAGGTGTTCATCCTGCAATTGTTACAAAAAACAATATTGCTAACTTCAAAAGACAACTAAAATCTCTTGGTTACTCTTTTGATTGGCAAAGAGAAATTGATACAACAGATCCAAAATATTATAAATGGACACAATGGATTTTCTTACAATTATTTAAAAAAGGACTTGCTTATAAGAAAGAATTCCCAATAAACTTCTGTACAAGCTGTAAAGTTGGTCTTGCAAATGAAGAAGTCGTAAACGGCGTTTGCGAAAGATGTGGGGGAGAAGTTGTAAGAAAAGTTAAAAATCAATGGATGCTTAAAATTACTGAATATGCAGACAGACTTATTGATGATTTAGATGATCTTGACTTTATTGACAGAGTAAAATCAAGTCAAAAGAACTGGATTGGCAGAAGTTATGGTGCTGAAATTAATTTTAAAATTAAAGACAGTGATGAAAATTTAACTGTATATACAACAAGACCTGATACAATTTACGGTGCAACATATATGGTTATATCTCCTGAACATCCTGTAATCGAAACATTAAAAGATAAAATAACAAATTATGATAAAGTAGTTGAATATAAAGAAGAAGCTGCTAAGAAATCTGATTTTGAAAGAACAGAACTTAATAAAGAAAAAACAGGTGTAAAACTTGAAGGCGTAAGTGCTATAAATCCTATTACAGGAAAAGAAATAAGCGTTTTTGCTTCTGATTATGTACTTATGACATACGGAACAGGTGCAATTATGGCTGTACCTGCTCATGATACAAGAGACTATGAATTTGCAAAAGTATTCGATTTACCTATCGTTGAAGTTGTAAGTGGCGGAGATATTGAAAAAGAAGCCTACACAGGAGACGGTAAGCTTGTAAATTCTCCATTAATTGATGGTTTAGATATTAAAGAAGCAAAAGAAAAAATGACACAAATCGTTGAAGAAAGAGGAATCGGAAGAAGAAAAACTAACTTCAAACTTCGTGACTGGGTATTCTCTCGTCAAAGATATTGGGGAGAACCTATTCCAATTATAAACTGTCCTCACTGTGGATTCGTTCCGCTTGATGAAAGCGAACTTCCTCTTACACTTCCAGATGTAAAAGATTATAAACCAACTGATGACGGTGAAAGTCCACTTAAAAATATGCCTGAGTGGTATAAGGTTAAATGTCCTAAATGTGGTGCTGATGCTGAAAGAGAAACTGACACAATGCCTCAATGGGCCGGTTCAAGCTGGTATTATTTAAGATATACAGATCCTGATAATGATGAAGCTCTTGCAAGCGAAGAAGCTATTAAATATTGGATGAATGTAGATTGGTATAATGGTGGTATGGAACATACTACACTTCACTTGTTATACTCTCGTTTCTGGCATAAATTCTTATATGATATAGGAGTTGTAAATACAAAAGAACCTTATCAAAAGAGAACAAGTCATGGTATGATTTTAGGTGAAAATCATGAAAAGATGTCTAAATCAAAAGGTAATGTAGTTAACCCTGATGAAGTTGTAGACGAATTCGGTGCTGATACTTTAAGAACATATGAAATGTTTATAGGGGACTTTGAAAAAGTTGCTCCATGGAGTGAAAACGGAGTTAAGGGTTGTAAGAGATTCTTAGACAGAGTTGCTAAAATGGAAGATTTAGTGGTTGACGGAGAAGAATATTCTAAAGAACTTACTACTTTAATGCATCAAACTATTAAGAAAGTAAGTGAAGATTATGAAACTCTTAAATTTAACACTGCAATAGCTCAACTTATGAAATTAACAAATGAAGTTTATGACAAAGGAAAAATAAATAAAGCAGAATTTAGAACATTCCTTATTTTACTTAACCCTGTTGCTCCTCATCTAACAGAAGAATTATGGCAAAGAGCAGGATTTGAAGGATACTTACATCAAGCTTCTTGGCCTGAATATGATGAAGAAAAAACAATTGCCGATGAAATTGAAATTCCAATTCAAGTTAATGGTAAATTCAAAGGTAAAGTAGTTGTAGACAGAAATGCTTCTGAAGAAGAAGTTAAAGAAGCAGTACATGCTCAAAAAGCTGTACAAAATATTCCTGAAGGAAAGAAAATCGTTAAGGAAATTTATGTACCTGGAAGAATTTATAATATAGTTGTTAAATAGCATATATTATCATTTACAAATATATGCTAATATAATGTTATTGAATATTTTATAAAAATAACACATGCAAAAGTAATTTTGTTTGTGTTATTTTTTATGTTATAATTATATCACAGGGATAAAGCACTCTAACAGGTAATATGGTTATATATAATGAATTTGGTCATATAAAAATTGATGAAGCAAGAATAGATGAAACATGTAATGCTTATTTTAAATGGAAAGATTTAAACACATATATTTCTAATAATAGTCATAGGGGAATAAATATGCCTGATGCAATAAGTGAACCTATGGGGTGTTATTGTTTAAATTATTTATGGAATAGAGGAGATGAATCTGGAGATGCTACAGACCCTGAAACTGGGGAAAAAATTGAATTTAAAGCAACTTCTCGGTTTGACGGAGATTTATCTTCATTTGGTCCAAAATGTAAATTTGATAATTTAGTATTTTTAAGATTTAAATTAGATGATAATTTACTTTATATTTATAATTTAAAAATTAATTCAGAAGATTTTGGACGTTATCCCGCAAATAAAAAAGAAACCATACAAGATCAAAAAAATCAAGGAAGAAGACCTCATGTAAGTTTACAGAAATTGTTTGTAGAAGAAAAAAATTTAGATCCCGATATTATTTTTGATATTCGAAAATGTAAAGCATATAATAGATTATCAAAAGAATATAATAGGTTTTTAAACAAATAAATGAAAGGTAGAGAGTTTTGTCTCTGTCTTTTTTTATGTGTATTATTGCAACGCGCCGCAATCTATGTTAATATATCTATAATTAAAAAAAGGAGTAAAATTTAGTATGTATAATGTAGCATCATTTTTTGCAGGTATCGGCGGGATTGATTTAGGTTTTGAACAGACTGGAGAATATAAGACAATATATGCTAATGAATTTGATAAATATGCGAGTGAGACTTTTGAACTAAATTTTCCATCAATATCCGTAGATAAAAGAGATATACATTGTGTTTCTGTTAAGGACGTTCCTCAGGTTGATGTCATAATAGGAGGATTTCCTTGTCAGGCTTTTTCTATAGCAGGTTATAGACAGGGGTTTAAAGATGAGAAGGGGAGAGGAGAACTTTTTTTTGAATTAATACGTATGTTAAAATCTAAAAAGCCAAGGGTTGCATTATTTGAAAATGTAAAAAATCTAGTAGGACATGATAAAGGAAATACTTTTAGAGTAATATGTGAAGAACTAAGTAAACTTGGATATTATTATACATATCAGGTATTAAATGCTATGAATTTTGGAAATATTCCACAAAATAGAGAACGTATATATATAGTTGCATTTCGTGATATTGATGATTTTAATAAATTTACTTGGCCTCTTCCAATACCATTGACGGTCGATGTAAAAGATATTATAGATTTTACTGGTAAGGTTGACGAAAAATATTATTATACAAAGGGAAAATATAAAGGCGATATTTATGAACAGTTAGTAGAGGCAACAAAAAATGAAGATTTAAATAATCCTTCAATTTATCAATGGAGAAGAAAATATGTCAGACAGAATAAGAGTGGGGTTGTTCCAACGTTAACAGCAAATCAAGGCGAAGGAGGACATAATGTTTGTATAGTTAAAACTAAATTTGGATTAAGAAAAATGACACCTCGAGAATGTTTTAATGCACAAGGTTTCCCTAAAAGTTATATTCTCCCACAAGATCAAAGCGATACACGTTTATATAAACAGGCTGGAAATTCTGTATGCGTTCCTGTTATTAATAGAATTGCATTAAATATTTTAAAAGCAATAAAATAGAATTTAGGAGAGATAAAATGTCCGATAATTTAACTGTAGAACAGAGAAGGAAAAATATGAAAAATATTAAATATAAAGATACTAAAATAGAATTAGTATTAAGAAAAGCTCTGTGGGAAAAAGGGTATCGTTATAGGAAGAATTATGCAAAGCTGCCTGGTAAACCTGATATAGTTTTTATAAAAGATAAAGTAGTAGTTTTTTGTGATAGTGAATTTTTCCATGGAAAAGACTGGAAATTATTGCAAAAAAGATTGCAAAACACAAAAAATAAAGATTATTGGATAAAAAAAATTTCGAGAAATATAGAAAGAGATAAAGAAGTAAATAACAAACTTGCTTCATTAGGATGGGAAGTAATTAGATTTTGGGGAAAAGATATATTATCTGATACTGATTCATGTGTGAATACTATAGAAAAAATTTTATCAAACAGAAAAGATATTAAAAGTTGAGATGAATTTTATATAAAATAAGAGTCCTGCATAAAATGCAGGACTCTTATTTTTTCCCTATTTGAAAAGTATGTAATAAAAATTTTTTCTTATTATATCACAACACTTTCTTATAAACATCAAAAAAACATAAAGTTAATTAATTCTTAATATTTGTAATATTTTATTAAGGAATATAAAAAAATATCATTCTTATAATATATGTAACAATATATAAAATAGCAATAAAAGAAAGAATGTAAGTTCTGGTTTTCCTATTCATTTTTAAAAAATACTTTTCGTTAGAAGTAATAAGTAAAATTAAAAAAGGAATAGATAATATAAATAAAGGATGATAATAAAAAGCTTGTTTTATATTACCATTCAAAAAAGAAATTAATGCTCTTGTTGTCCCGCAAAAAGGGCAAGGTAGTCCTATAATGTATCGTATAGGACAGTTTATTTTTGTTATATGAATAATAAAAGCATATAATGTTATTACCGTTAAAATTATAATGTATTTTTTGATATTTTTCTTTTTCATAGATAATATAATTTAATATACTTTCTGTTTTTATTTTAATATAATATAAAAAATTTTTTTAGTCAAACTATCCTTTTCCATTTCTTAAGAAAAACTAAATAATAAAGGTTTTTATTGACATAAAACCTTTAACCATTATATACTTAAATTACGATATACAGGTAGAATGAGAGGAAAAAGTTATGGAACAAAATAAAGTAGATATGTTTTTAATGTCAAATGCTGAATATTTTCCAGAAGAAAATATGATGTTAATAAGAGAAAGATTGCAAGTACTTCCTGATGAATGTTTCGTGCAATTATCAACAATGCAGTTTAAATCACCTGTTGTAATGTTGGTTGTTTCTTTATTCGTTGGAGGTCTTGGTGTTGATAGAATGATGCTTGGTGAAGTTGGACTTGGTGTATTAAAACTTCTTACAGGCGGTGGATGTGGTATTTGGACTATAATAGACTGGTTTATGATTATGGGTAAAACAAAAGAAAAGAATGTATTAAAATTAATGAATGCCATAAACATGATGCAATCTAATCCATATGGACAAACAAACTATAATAATCAATACAACCAATATAATTAAGAAAACCAAAATGATAATATTATAGATGTTGACGAACAATAAAAATAAAAAGCAGTTTTTACTGCTTTTTATTTTTTATTACATTAAAGCATTCATTCAACATATTAATCATTTCAAATTGATTTGTTAAATATAAAATCTTTTTTGCTTCATTAATTTTTATTATTCCTTTTTCTTCCTTATTTACAATATATAAATATATTCCTTCAAAATACATTGTAAGTACATTCCAGTGTAACATTGTTATATCTTCTCTTATCTCTTTTAATCTTTTTATTACTGATTTTATTATGTTATATTCTTTTTCTATGAATAAATAATATATGTTATTTATAAGTAAATGGGAAAGATTTATTTTAAAGTTTGGATAGTTTTTATATTTTTCCATGTTTTCCCATGCTAAAATAAAAAGCTCAGTTCTGTCTTCGTCAAATATAAAATTCATATCTGAAAAAATTTTGATTTCTTCCAGTGTCCAGCTTTCTGTGGCAAAAAGATATTTTTTTATATATTGTTTTGCCTTTTTTCATTCTTCTTTTTTTAATATGTTTTCTTTTAGATTAATATTTTTAAGTAATGTCAGTTGCATATATTTTAAATTAGTTTTTGTATCATTATGATTAATTGTTTTATTTATATTTTCTAATTTTTTTGTTATATACTTACAACTCGTTTTTAAATTGTTTGTATTTATATTTTCCATAATATTATCAAGTTTTGATAATTTATATTTATTATGTATGAATATCATTTCTTCAGGAGAAACCATGATTCTATTTAATATTTCAAGCATTTTACTAAATTTTATGTCATACATTCCTTTTTCAAAATCAATGGCAAAAGATTTGTTTAATATACCGATGTAAGTTTCTTTTAAAGTGATATTTTTACTTGTTCTTATTTGTTTTATTGTCGGTCCGTATTTTCCCATTTTATTACCTCAAATAAATAATAATATATATTTTATCAATAATTTATTTTAGTTGGAATACTCGTACCATTTAAAATTTTAATATATTTTAAATATAAAATATATTAAGGAGGTAGATTATGGAGAAAAGAAAATATAAATTTAAAATGTGGAAATATGGAATTGGACTATTAAAACAAGAAAATGATTATGATAATACAGATGTAATTAATAAGATTGATATGTTGGAAGAGAAAATAAAAAATTTTGAAAATAAACTAAATGATGCTTTTAAATTATAAAAAGGAAGAATAATCATTCTTCCTTTTTTGTATGATATAAATTTTTTATACCATATAATATTAAGTTTGAGAGGTAATATAATTAGGGAGGGTTTCCTATTTGGCTTTTAATTTAAATGAAAGACAATCAGTACAGTCACATTGTGTTGGATGTGATTCATGTGTACCTACTTTGATTGAATCAAGAGAACAATAGTTGCAGTCATTACAATTATATTCACAGCTTTTAACATCGCATTCGATTGAAGTATTTTTATTCATGTTTTTCCTCCTGTACATTTTAAAGTCGTAACTTTTGGTTACGTATTTAGTATGTGGAGAAAAAATAAAAATATTATTTTATTTTGTTAAATCATCTAAACTTTTAAAGGTATATCCTTCCTTTTTAAGTGTTGTAATTAAATCTTTTAAAACTAAGCTGTTTGTTTTTGATGTTGAATGTAAAAGCATTACGCAACCGTTATGCATTCTAGGCATTATTTTTTCAAATACACTGCTAAAACTTTTTTGTTCGTTATTGTTCCAGTCAACATATGCAAGTGACCAAAAAATTGTTTTGTATCCCATGCTGTTTGCAATAGAAAGAGTATGCTCGTTGAACGTTCCTTCCGGAGGCCTTAAATATTTCTTTAATTCTTTACCTGTTGTTTTTTTGTATAAATCTTCCAAATCTGTAAGTTGTTTTTTGAATTCTTCGTCACTTACATATCTTAAATCTTTGTGTGAATATGTATGATTTCCTACTATATGACCTTCATTAATCATTCTTTTTACCAAATCGGGATTTTTTTCTATGTAATTACCTACCAGAAAAAAGGCGGCAGGGACTTTTTCTTCTTTTAAGGTGTCGAGTATTTTAGATGTATATCCATTTTCATAACCTGCATCAAATGTAAGATAAATAACTTTTTGATTTTCATCTCCCACATAGTACGCATTATATTTTTCTAATGTTTCTTTATCTGCATTTCCTACAGGTTGTTTATTTTCTTTATAATTTCCAAGTCCCCACTGAGTTTTATCAATACCTGCATTGATATTATGTAAAAATAGGATAAATATTGTAATTAAAAAAATAATGAATACTAAAATAGAAAAAAACATTTTAATTTTTTTACCGTTTAAATTAATCATAAAAAGCCTCCTAATAGATTATATTTACAAACTTCAGTTTTATGATTAATTATAGTATTTGTTTATAAAAAGAAAAAAACACCTTGCGGTGTTTTTTCCCTAAAACAAAACAATATCAATTTCAAAGGGTAAAAATATATTATATAAAATTTGGAAACATTAATTTTATATTTCTATATTTTACATTATTATTATAAATAATAAATATTAAATTAAAATGATAAAAAAATTAATAATTAATAAATTTTATTTTTTTTATTATTGCCTTATATAAAAAATTTATTCAAAAATTTTAAAAAAGAGGCTATATTAAGGTTATAAAAGGATTTATTGGTGCTTAAAATTGACATTGATTTTATATAGTGATATAATTTTTTAGTTAATGAATATTAGCGTGCTTATGCACATTTTATAAAATAAAAAAAGTTAGAAGGATGAATTAATGAAGAAAGAAAATATAAGAAATATTGCAATCATTGCCCATGTAGACCACGGTAAAACTACATTAATAGATGCAATGCTTAAACAAAGCGGTACATTCAGAGAAAATGAAGATGTAAATGAAAGAGTAATGGACTCAAATGATCTTGAAAGAGAAAGAGGAATTACTATTTTAGCTAAAAATACATCAGTATACTATGATGATATTAAAATCAACATTGTAGACACACCTGGACATGCTGACTTCGGGGGAGAAGTTGAAAGAAGTCTTTCTCTTGTAAATGGAGTTATTCTTCTTGCTGATGCTTTTGAAGGTTGTATGCCTCAAACAAGATTTGTTCTTAAAAAAGCATTGGAACAAAACTTACCTGTAATAATTGTTATAAACAAAGTAGATAGAGAAAATTCAACACCTGAAAAAATTGCCGATGATGTATTGGAATTATTTATAGATCTTGAAGCTGATGAAAGCTATCTTGATTCAAAAGTTCTTTTTGCTTCTGCAAAACAAGGCTGGGCAAGTGAAACACCTGTTAAAAAAGATGATAGCCTTGAAGTATTATTTAAGGCAATAAAAGAAAATATTCCTTGTCCTACAGGAGATGAAGAAAAGCCTTTCCAATTCCTTGTATCAAATATTGAATATGATGAATATACAGGAAGACTTGCCATCGGTAAAATTGAAAGAGGCCATGTTCAAGCAAATGACATGGTAAGTATTGCAAGAAAAGAAGGAAATGTTACAAAAGGTAAAATTTCTCAACTTTATACTTATGAAGGACTTAAAAAAGTTCCTTGTCAAAAGGCAAGCGCCGGAGAAATCGTATGTATAGCAGGTATTGCAGATATTAACATAGGAGAAACAATCGGAGCTGTTGACAATGTAGAGGCTGTTCCTTTTGTTGAAATAGATAAACCTGTACTTTCAATGAACTTTTCCGTAAACACTTCACCATTAGCCGGAATGGACGGAAAATATGTAACAAGCAGACATCTTAGAAACAGATTATTCAGAGAACTTCTATCAAATATTTCTCTAGAAGTAAAACCTACTGACAGTGCAGATACTTACAAAGTATCAGGAAGAGGAGAACTTCATCTTTCAATTCTTATAGAAAATATGAGAAGAGAAGGTTATGAATTTATGGTATCAAAACCAACTGTTATAACAAAAGAAATAGACGGCGTTTTATGTGAACCTTTTGAAAGACTTGTTGTTGATGTTGATGATGAATATACAGGAACAGTTATAGAAAGCTGTGCAACAAGAAAAGGTGAACTTTTAAATATGGATAAATCAAGTGATAAATATACAAGACTTGAATTTATGATTCCTTCAAGAGGACTAATCGGATACAGAAGTGAACTTATGACAGCTACAAAAGGCACTGCTGTTGTAAACTCAAACTTTGAAAAATATATGCCATATAAAGGAGATCTTGAAGGCAGAAGCAGAGGTTCTTTAATTGCTAGTGAACCTGGAGAAAGTATTACTTACGGTTTATACAATGCACAGGAAAGAGGGACTTTGTTTATAGGACCAAACACTACTGTTTATGAAGGAATGGTTGTAGGGGAAAACTCAAGACCTGACGATATGACTGTAAATGTATGTAAGAGAAAACAAGTTACAAATATGCGTGCGGCGGGAAGTGATGAAGCATTAAGACTTACTCCTCACAGACAATTAAGTTTGGAACAATATCTTGAATTTATAAATGACGATGAACTTTTGGAAGTAACACCAAATCATCTAAGAGTAAGAAAAGAAATTCTTGATAAACAACTTAGAATTAAAGCTGAAAACAGAAAAAGACAACAACAAAAAATGGGTAACTAAAAAGAGCCATAAAGGCTCTTTTTTTATAAAATAATTTTTGAGTTTTTAAAATAATTTAAAGAATTATATAAAATAATGTGATATAATTCTTTCTGATTTTGTTATTTTTAGAGGTGGTATGAATATAATAATAGGCAATATAATTTCTTTTATAGCAGCATTATTTATGATACTAAGTTGCATGGTAAATAACAGAAGCAGGATTTTTATGTTTCAATGTATAAATGCTTTGTTGCTTGCGGTAGCATCTATATTTTTTGTTTCCTATGCAGGCGTAGCATCCCTTATTTTATCTGCAATAAGAAATTTTATTGTTTCAAAAGATAAATTTACAAAAAATATAATGATTGTTTTTATGATACTGTCTTTTATTATTGGTATTATTGTAAACAATAGGGGATTTATAGGTTTTCTTCCGATTCTTGCAACACTACAATATACATTTTGCAGTTATTACATTAAAGATGTACAGGGAACAAGGTACAGTATTTGGATTAACTTATTTATGTGGATTATATATTCCTTTAGTATTTTAGATTTTTCTACGGGAATATCCGATTTTACAACTCTTGTAATTAATACAGTATCAATTTTTAAATATAAAAAAGAAAATAAAGAAATACAGGTAAATTAAAATATTACAAAATACAAAATTGAGAGGGAATAAATGAACATAATAATAGGAAATGTAATATCTTTGATTGCTACTTGTTTTATGGTAAGCAGTAGTTTAGTTGATAAAAGAAAAACACTTTTTATTCTTCAAACAATAAATGCTCTTTTGCTTATTATTTCATCTTTATTTTTGGGAGCATATTCAGGAATAATTGCATTAATTGCAACAGCAGTAAGAAATTATGCTATATCCATAGATAAATATTCCAAAAAGTTAATGATAATTTGTACTGTTTTTACCATTGTTTTTGGGTTAATATCAAATAACAGAGGTATTGCAGGACTTCTTCCCATAATAGCAACTTGTGAATATTCTATTTGCTGCTACTATTTTACATCCATAAAAGAAACAAAAATGAGTTTATGTGTTAATTTGTTTTTATGGGTTATGTATTCAATAAGCATTTTAGATATATCTACTGCTCTTACGGATTCTACTACATTTGTTATAACATCAATTTATTTAATAAAGAACTCTAAGAAGAAAAATAATATATTACCAAATGAAGATACTCTTTAGGGGTATCTTTTATTATTTGTAAATAAATATTTTATGTATTGAGATTTTTGTAAATTAAAATTTAATTATAAATAATTATCTAAGCGCTTTTAATAATTACTTATGTGTTTTAATTAAATTTTTTTACTATTGCAATAAAGTAAATATATTAGTAGAATAAAGAAAAAAGTATTTATATATTAATGAAAATGATATATAAAATGATGATGTAAGAGGGAATAGAAATGAAAAAAAGATTTTTAAATTGCATGTTGTTGTTAGTTATTGTATTTATTTTTATGCCTTTTAATTTTACATTTGCAACGAATGATAATTTACAGAAATGATAATTTACATACTAGTGGTAAATGTGGAGAAAATGTTACATGGGAACTAAAAGGCAGTGAATTGATTATTGACGGAACAGGCGAAATGTATAACTATGACTATGGAAGTAATCAAGCGGATTATGATGTTAAATACACTCCTTGGAAAGATTTGGGTTTTAATAGTGTAACGATTAATGAAGGGGTTACAAGGATAGGTGATGGTGTATTTCAATATAAAGAATGCGTACAAAATATTACAATTCCGGATAGTGTGGTTTCCATTGGTGATGCAGCTTTTCAATTTACGAGTTTAGATCATATATATCTTCCAAGCAGTGTAAAAGAGTTCGGATATGGTGTATTTAGCTATTGTTATAATTTAACATCTTTAGGAGGAAAAGGTAGTGATTGTGCAATAGAATATGATTGTAAAGGTAGAATTCCTGATATTGCTTTTAATGGTAGCGAAATAGTTAGTATTGAATTTTCTGATGAAATAACAGAAATTGGTAAAGAATCTTTTTTTGCTTGTAATGATTTATTAGATGTAAATATACCAGGTAATATAAAAAAATAGGTGAGAGAGCTTTTGTTAGTTGTAGGAATTTAAATAAGGTGATAATTAGTGATGGTGTCACAACATTAGGGGGTTCAGTATTTTTGGGATGTGAAGAATTATCTTATGTAAAATTCCTGATTCTGTTGTAGAAATAGGCGGTAGTTGTTTTGGGGGATGTGTAAAATTGACGTCAGCCGGAGAAATAGGTAGTGGCTCTTCAATTGAGTTTGGTTGGAAAGAAAATATACCAGAACATGCTTTTACTAGTAATTGTTTGACAGAGATTAAATTGCCGGATTCAATTAAATATTTATATGCAAGTTGTTTTTCAACTAGTAAAAGTTTGAAAAGCATTGTTATACCAAGTAATGTTAAATATATTGATAATAATGCTTTTGCTTATTGCCCTGTATTAGAAAGTGTATATTTTGAAGGTCATAAACCTGGTTATTTAAGTACAATGGCTTTCTATGGTGGAAATAAATTAACTGCTTATTATACTTATAAAGATGATTCATGGATATTTTGCCGGAAAATATTAAAAATGTAACATGGAAGCCTTATAAAATTGGGGAGATTGAAAGCATAAAATGTGAGGATACGACCAATAGATTTTATAAAATAGGTGATACTTTAAATACAAAACATTAAAAGTAACAGCTGTATATGATTCAGGGTATGAAGAGAATATAGGTGTAGATCTTGTAGATATACAATGTGATATGTATATTCCAGGAGATAGAGAAGTTAGTGTATTATACAAAGGAAAAACAGGTAAATATAATGTATATGTACATGACATAGAATATAAAACGCTTGATAAATCTCTTTATCCTGAAAGTGAACATAATTATCCTGATAATTGCGATGATACTAAATATATAAGTTCTCCTGGCGTTGAATCAATGTCAATTACGTTTTCGAAACAAACTTATTTAGAACCAAATATTGATTTTATTTATATTACAACTAACAATGGAACTTATAAATATACAGGTAATTTAGGTGGTAAAACATTAACATTTAATACTGATTCTTTATCTATTAGGTTGGTTTCTGATAGTGATGCGAACTATTATGGATATTCATTTGATAGTATTACTACAAAAAGAACTATTCATGTTCCTGGAGAACAGGCTACTTGTACTACTGATCAAAAGTGTATAAAATGTGAGAAAATTATTCAAAAAGCATATGGGCATGATTTAGTTCCTATAGAAGTAGAAAAAGCTACTCTTACAAAAGATGGTAAAACTGAGGGCGAAAAATGTTCAGTTTGTGGAGTAATAACAAAAAACAAAGAACAATTTCAAGAATAAATTTTGTATATATTGAAGATGATTCATATACTTATACAGGTAAACCATTTGAGCCAAACGTAATTGTAGTTGATGTAGAGGGAAATAGACGTTTTGAAGGGAAAGATTTTAATGTTGAATATAAAAATAATGTAAATATTGGTAGTGGAAAAATAATTGTTAGAGCAACTGGGAATTATTCATTCTATGAAGAATTAACATTTAGTATTATCACTCCATATGTGCCTGCACCGAGCAAAATAAGTACTTCCCTTTATGGATATGATGATATAAAAGTAAGCTGGTCAAAAGTTGCAGATGCTGATGGATATTATGTATACTATAAAAAATCTTCTTCATCAAAATGGAGCGGACCTAAATATACAACAAGTACATCATATAAACTTTCAGGATTGAGTGATGGTGCAAAATATTATGTACAAGTATATTCATGTTTCAAAGATAATTTAGGTAAAATTAATAGAGCTAGAAGTTATAGAACTTCATCGGGAATTTATACTTTGAAAAAACTTAATAATCCGTCTGTAAGAAAATATTCTAAAAATTATATTAAAATTTCTTGGAATAATATAAGTGGTGAATCTGGATATCAGATTGCAAGATCTACAAAGAAATCTTCAGGATTTAAAGTAATTAAAAGTACAAATTATAAATATAAATCTACAAAAATTAAAACTACAAGAAATAGAACGTACTATTATAAAGTAAGAGCTTATAAAGTTGTTGGAAAAACAAAAATATATGGTCCATGGTCAAATGTAAAATCTTATAAATTAAAATAGTATTTTATATTTACATAAAAATAATAAAAAATGAGTAAAAGGGTATCTAATAGATATCCTTTTATTATTTGTAAATAAATCGTTTATATGGTAATATATTTAAAAATTAAATTTATTGGTGAAAAGTATGGACGAAAATAAAAACAGAGAAGAAGCAAAGACTTTTGATGATTATTTGATGACTTATTTAACTGATGATAAGAATATTTTAGATGAAAAAGACAGTGTCGAAAAAGATAAAATGCTTCTTGAGAAAGAAAATTACGATATAAGTATTCAAAAAAAATATTTTGAACAGTTAGAAGATGAAAAGAAAAAGGAAAACAACCTTTACGAAGATGATAATAAGTCTTTTATAGAAGAAAATAACGAAGATAAAGAAATTCAAAATAACATTTATCAAAAAGATAATAAAAATTCAAATGCAGATTTCCTTCCAGATTTAGCAATGATTCTTTGTCTTGCTTTAGTTGTGGGAATGGTTATGATAAAAGGCATTGGAGTTTTTCATGGACTTGAAAGTCTGCTTTTCTTAATGCTTTGGGCAAGTGTACTGGTTTATGTTTCAATTATCATTCATGAAGGCGGACATTTTGTTTTTGGACTACTATCGGGATATAAGTTTGCTTCTTTTAGAATAGCAAATATAATGTTTATAAAAAGCGGAAAAAGGCTTACATATAAAAAATATCATATACCGGGAACAGGTGGACAATGTTTAATGATTCCTCCTGATATAAAAAGTGATGATTATGATTTCCCTTATGTTTTATATAGCTTTGGAGGGGTAATATTCAATTTATTATTTGGAATAATCTGTTTTTTATTATATATTTCTCTTCCTTATATTATAGTTCTTTCAGAAGGTTTTATAGTTGCAAGTGCATTAAGTTTGTATTTTGCAATGTTAAATGGAATCCCAAGACGTGTTGGAGGGATAGCCAATGATGGTGCAAATGCTCTTTACCTTGATGAAGATTTGAATACAAAAAAGGCTTTTTATGCTCAGCTTAAAATTAATGGTCTTCTTACAAAAGGCATAAGATATAAGGATATGGATGAAAGGCTTTTTGAAGTTGACGAAAAAGCGAATTGTAAAAATCCTTTGGTTAGCGCAATGTTTAATTTTAGAGTATGTTATCTAATTGATAAAAGAGAATTTGATAAAGCAAGGGAGCTTATAGAATATTCTTTAGATAATATTGATGATATGTTAAGTGTTCATAAAAGTGAAATAAAAAGCGAATTATTCTTTTTGGAACTTATTGGTGATTGTAGGGATGAAAAAATTACACAAATATACGATGAAGATTTAAAAAGATATATAGCTGTAACACAGAATTATTATATTTCAAGAAGAAGACAGCTTTATGCATACGAACTTTTATATAATAAAGATGAAGAAAAAGCAAGAGAACAACTTGATGCATTTAAGGTTATTGGAAAGAATTATCCTTATGAAGTAGAAATTGATGGAGAGATAGAACTTTTACATCTTGTCCATGATAAAGCTTTGGAAAGAGGAATAATAGAAGAAGATAATAAAGAAGATTAAAAAAAAGAAACCATTATGGTTTCTTTTTTTATCTACGTCTTCTTACCCCATACATATATCCGCCTTCCATTGTTACAATATCGTTTATTGTAATTACACAGTCGGGAACGTTTTGATAGGCAATATTCATGGCTTCTTCAACTCTTTTTCTGTTTACATGAAGTTTTAAAATATATCTTGTATGATTAAAACCTTCACCTTTCATTATTGTTACGCCGAATTTACTATCTCTAAGTGTCTTAGCAAGGTCTTCACCTGTAACACCTCTTACGTTTATTTCCATGCTTACATATCCAAGAGCGATTTTCTTTTCAATTACTATTCCAACATAAATACCCACTGCATATCCTAAAGCATAGAATAGAGCTTTCCATAAATCTTCTTGAAGTGTAGATAAAACACTTGATGCAACAAATATCCATAGAATGATAACAACAAAGCCAACCAGACTGCCAAGTTCTTTTTGACCTTTATTTATTAAAACGATTCTTATTGTGTCAAGAGATATTTCAAGAACTTTAAGGCAGAAAATCGTCATATAAACGATTGGACCTGACTGCGTTAAAAAATTAATTAAAAAATCCATTTTTCACCTCTAAGATATATTCTTACTTGTAGTATACTATTTTATGTAACAAAGTAAAGAAAAATAATTTGTTTTTAATATTGATTTATTTTATAATGTTAAGGAATTATTAAAGGAGAGTGAATAGTATGATAGGAATAATTGCTTCAATGGAAGAAGAACTTAATTACATAAAAGAAAGTATGGAAGATGTTAAAATAAAAAATATTAATAATACGGATTATGTTATTGGAAATTTACATGGTAAAGACGTTGTTGTTGTAAGATGTTTTACAGGTAAGGTATACATGGCTTTAACAGCACAAAAACTTATCGATAACTTTGATTTGGATTTGATTATTAACTGCGGAGTTGCAGGAGGATTAAAAGACGGAATGCATATAGGAGATGTTGTCCTTGCAACAAATGCTATCCAGTCTGATATGGATGTAAGGGGGCTTGGTTATGAAATTGGACAAGTACCTGACATTGAAATAAAAGATTTTAAACAATATGAAAAAATAAACGAAACAGCAAAAGAATTTGTTCAAAATTATGATTTTAAAGTTTACTTTGGAAATATAATGACAGCCGATAAATTCGTTTCTTCAAAGGAAGATAAAGAATATTTAATTGAACAATTTGATGGATACTGCACAGATATGGAAACAGCTTCTCTTGGTGAAGTTTGTTATGTAAACAAAATAAACTTTGCAGGGATTAGAGGGATAAGTGACAGTGCTGATGAAGGAGCAAATACTGATTTTAGAGAGAACTTGAAAAAAGCAAGTGATAACTGCGCAATTCTTCTTTGCGATATAATAAAAGCAATGTAGTATGATAGGTAGATTATGGATGTAATAACAAATATATCTAAAACAAAAAGAGAATATAGCGTAACATTAAATGATGAAATAATTTTAAGGCTTGACAAAAAAGTAATAGACAAACTATCAGTTATGGATGAAGTAGATATGGAAGAGCTTGTAAGGGAAAGCTATGATTATTTATATGAAAGTGGACTTAACTTAAGCCTTAATTATCTTTCTTATGCCATAAGATGTGAAACGGAGATTATTACTTATTTAGAAAAAAAACATTTTCCTGAAATTGTCATTAATGATATTTTAAACAGGTTACTTGAGCTTAAATATGTAAATGACTATGATTATTCTCAAAGTTTCATAAGAACAAAAGTGTCTTCACTTACAGGAAGAAACAAAATAAAAAATGACCTTATAAATAAAGGAATAAAGCCTGATATTGTATATTCTTCCTTAAATGAGCATTTTAGCGAAGAGGAAGAAAGAGAAAATTTAATTGAATTTATTACAAAACAAAATAACAAACACAAAGAGCTTTTCTTAAGAGAAAAGAAAGATAAGATAATAAATTCTGCTATAAGAAAAGGATATGATTATAAACTTGTAAATTCTCTTATTGATGAATATATTTCTGAAGAAGATTCCTTAGTAGAAAATGAAAAAATAAAAGAGAAAATAAGAAAAAGATTTTATAAATATTTAAACAAAGGTGAAGATATAAAATCCGTTAAATATAAAGTATATTCATTTTTTTATAATAAAGGGTACAGTGAAGAGATTTTAAACAGTGTATATGAAGAAATTGAAAGTCAAATAGAAGAATAAAAAAAGTGCTTTAAAAGCACTTTTTTTAATTATTACAATTTAAAATAGGTTTGAAATATGCTTGTTCATGGGAACATATAGGGCAGACTTTAGGAGGAGTTTTTCCTTGATATCTATGTCCGCATTTTAGGCAAACCCATGTTGTACCATCTTCTCTATTAAAGAATCCATTTTCAACTTCATTTTTAAGCTTTTCAAATCTTTCATGGTGAAATTTTTCAACGTTTGCTATAAGTTCATAATAAGCAGCTACATCATTAAAACCTTCTTCTTTTGCTGTTTTTGCAAAAGAAGGGTAAATTTCCGTTGCTTCTTCGTGTTCGCCTTTTGCTGCAAACTGTAAATTTTCAAGAGTTGTTCCAAGAAATGCCGGATAGTCGCTTTCGCTTATTCTTATTTTTGCTCCCGGCAGTTCTTTATTTATTAACATCATAAATCTTTTTGCGTGATATAGTTCATTCATGGCGGTTTCGTTAAATATATCTTCTATATATTTAAAGCCGTCATCTTTTGCTCTTTTGGCATAATATGAATATCTTTGGTAAACGCCGCTTTCACCTATAAAAGAACTCATTAAATTTTTAACTGTTTTAGAATTTTTAAATTCCATTTCAACCTCCTTTTGTTTTATTTTTTCTTAAAAATAGTTTTAATATTCAAATAAAAATGATATGTAAATTATTGTTTAAAATTTTATTGTCTTAATTTAAAAACTTTGATTATAAAAATATTTAAGAAAATTTTAATAAAATTGACAAGTTTTTTATAAGAAATAATTTTTATAATATCCGTGTAAAGAGGTGATATTATGAGAATTTTTGAAAAAATTATAAAGTTTATTTAATGTTTTCAAGATCAAATACTTTGCTTTCAAAAGCAATATATCAAAGGACAAAAGATCCTTATACACATGTTGCGATTTCGACTGATGAAAACTTTAGGGATTTTTATTCTTTTGGGAGAAGATATACATATACAAATTTTATGCTTCCCGCAGGATTTGCAAATGAATCACCTTTTGATGGTTTATATAAAAGAAATCAAGATATAAAAATAAAAATTGTATCAATTAATATAAATAAACATCAATTTGACAAAATTAACGATACTATTGAAATGATGTATAAAAACAGATTCAAATATAAATATGATATTTTAGGATTAATGTTTTGTAATAAAAATATTACTTTAAACAGACAAAATTATAAATTTTGTTCTCAATTTGTAAGTGAAATTTTAAACATGAATGAAATTATAGATTTTAAAAAAGGTAGCAAGCATATCAGACCAAGTGAAATTGCATTTAGAGATGAGTTTGAAACGGTTTTTGAAGGAAGTGTTTACGAACTTAACAATTTATATAATAAACAAAGGGTTTGGAATTATTCTTTTGAAGATAATCTAAATTTGGTATACAACTATGAATAAAAAGAAAATAGCTTTAATTTCTATAATTTCAATTGCGGTTTTGGTTTTGCTTGGTATTTTTTTTTACGTTAGATATAAATAAGATTTTAGAATATGCTAAGTCAATGCCTCATGGAATAAAAGAATTGTTTATGATTTTAATTGTAACTCTTCAAATATTCATTGCTTTTATTCCGGGAGAACCTATTGAACTTGCGGCAGGATATATGTTTGGCTCCGTATGGGGAACTATAATATGCTTGATTGGTTCGTTTTTAGGGACAATAGTTGTATATTATCTTGTTAAAACTTTTTGAAGTAAAGTAATAAGCCTTATGTTTAAAAAAGAACAAATGAAAAAGGTTGAAGGACTTTTCGAAAAAAAGAAAAATTTAATGTGGATTTTCATTTTATTTTTAATTCCGGGAACACCAAAGGACGTTACGACCTACCTTGTTTCTTTAACCAATATTAAACTTTACAGATAGCTTATTGTTACTACTATCGGAAGAATTCCAAGTATTATAACATCTACTTTTATAACAGGTTCTATTAGGGAACAAAATTATTTGATGGCGATTATTGTAGGCATTATTACTGTTTTTAGTAGTATTTGGATTTTTTATTATAAAAAATTAAATAATACTTCAAAAAGTTGATTATGTTGTATAAAATATAGTTATAAAAAATAAAAGGGGAAGAGAAATGGAACATAATATTTTAATTGTCGAAGATGAAAAAGGTATAAGAGACGCCATAATAATATATTTGAAAAATCAAGGGTATAATGTATTTGAAGCAGAAAACGGAAAAGAAGGACTTGAAATAATACAAAATAATGACATCCATTTAGCAATAGTAGATATAATGATGCCTGTTATGGATGGTATTACCATGGTTATGAAGGTAAGAGAAAAATATGATTTTCCTGTAATATTCTTAAGTGCAAAATCTGAAGATATTGATAAAATTACAGGACTAAACATAGGTGCCGATGATTATGTTACAAAACCATTTGCTTCAATGGAATTAATTGCAAGAGTAAATTCGCAAATTAGAAGATATGAACAAATTTTAAATTTAAAAAATAATGCTCCAAAAGAAGAAGAAAGCAATAAATATATTGTCGGTGGACTTGAACTTGACGACTACACAAAAGAGGTTTTTGCTAACGGTAAAAAGGTTAAATTAACTGTTAAAGAATATGAAATATTAAAACTTCTTATAAAAAATCCAGGAAGAGTTTATTCTGCAGAACAGATATATGAACTTGTATGGAATGAAAAAGCAATCAGTACTGAAACCATAATGGTGCATATTAGAAGACTTAGAGAAAAAATAGAAGTTAATCCTAAAAAACCACAATACATTAAAGTAGTTTGGGGTGTAGGATATAAAATCGAAAAATTATAATTATGGGTGATATTTAATGAAAAAAAAATATATTTTTATATCGTTGTTAACGGTATTGATTGTTTTTTTAAGTAGTATAGCCATTGGATTATATGATAATGTTGAAGGGAAAATAACAGATAAATCTTATGTAATAAATTCATATTTAGTAGAGGATATGAAATATTTTACTTTGGCTAAGACAATGGAGTTAGATCCTGATTTTAAGGTTTTTTCTTTTGGTAAAGATGTTCCTGAAAATGTGCAAAACAGTATATATGAACGTTTTGAAGATAATATGACAAGCAGTGTTTCACTACTTGAAAATGACAGTAATTTTATATATTATGTAAAAAATAAGGAAAACAAAAATTATGTAAAAAGTGATATTGATGCGAGTAAAGAAAATGATAATATTTATTATGTGTCATTTTCATATGACAGTAAAGGTAATTTGAAAAGCGATTCAAATTATTCTGCTTCATATTTTTCAAAGTATCCTGCTTATAATTATATTTCTTCAATGTATGGAGATTCTGCTTTTGTTGTTGAAGATGGAGTTGAATATTACTATATTGATGGATACACAATACCGTATGATCAAATTAAAATGAATATTCCTAAGAATATGAGTTTTACATATGCAATTCCAAAGGTTCTTTCTGATAATGGAGGATCAATATCCTATTATATTAATTCATGGGAAAATTATAATCCATTTACCGGAGTATGTCTTCTTATAGGAAGTGCTATAATAGCAATATTTATTTTATTTGCTCCTACAAAGATAGTAAAAGAGGTTAAACCTTTTAAAACATTTATAAGTTTTGAAGGAGAGGTAAATTTATTTTTAATTTCTTTTATCATTACTATGTGTTGTATGGCTTGTTTGGTTTGTGCTGGATATTCAATTAACGGAATGTTTTTAAGCCTTATGAATAAAATAGGACTTAGATATCCTAATTTTATGATTCTGGTTTCAAATATTCTTGTATGGGTAGTTACATTTTTATCTATTGCAATAGGATGTTTCGATATAAAATATATATTTGTTGAAGGTATATGGAGATTTATAAAAGAAGATACTTTGATTTCTCTTATTGTTAGAAAAGTTAAAGAGGTATTAAACAATTTAATAAGTATTGATTTAAAGGATCCTGTAAATAAAAAGTTAATGAAATTTTTATTTATGAATATGCTAATAATAATTTTCTTAACTTTCTTATGGGGATTTGGTTCTATACTTGCAATAATTTATTCTGTTTTCTTATTCTTCATGCTTAAAAAGAAGACAGATGAGATTCATAATAATTATAATACTCTTTTAAGTTCAACTCATGAACTTGCAAAAGGCAATTTTAATGACGAAATGAATGAAGATATGGGAGTATTTAATTCATTAAGAGATGAATTTAAAAATATTGAAGAGGGTTTTAAAGAAGCTGTTAAAGAAGAAACAAAATCCCAGAACATGAAAACAGAACTTATAAGTAATGTAAGTCATGATTTAAAAACACCTTTAACGGGAATTAAAAATTATGTTGAACTTATGGGGCAGGAGGGTATTCCAAATGAACAAAAAGAAGAATATCTTAAAATGCTAAACCAATATATCGACAGATTAAGCAATTTAATAGAAGATTTATTTGAAGTAAGTAAAGTAAACAGCGGAGATATAAAGCTTGATTTAATGGAACTTAACATAGTATCTTTAATAGAGCAGACAAAGAGTGAGTGTAGTGATTTATTTGAAAGCAGAAATCTCGATGTTATAATGAATACTTATGATATGAATATAAATATTTTGCTTGACGGTAACAAAACTTACAGGGTATTTGAGAATTTATTTAACAACATATCAAAATACGCCATGGAAGGAACAAGGGTATATATTGATATAACTGAAGAAGATGACAAGGTTATAATTTCTCTTAAAAATATTTCTGCAGCTCAAATGAATTTTACAAGTGATGAAATTGTAGAGAGATTTGTTAGAGGTGATAAATCAAGACATGAAAGTGGAAGTGGGCTTGGGCTTGCAATAGTAAAAAGCTTTGTTGAAGCTCAAGGCGGAAGTTTTTCAATAGATATTGACGGAGATTTATTTAAAGCTGTGGTTATTTTTAATAAATAATTAAAGGATGAATGTTTAGGCATTCATCCTTTTTATTATGTAAAAAGTTTGTATAAAGAAAAATAAATATATATATCTATGTTATAATATATAAGCTGAAATTCGTTTAAACTATTTCTCATAATATTTTTCTAAAGGAGTTTAAATTGAAAAACAAAAAATTGGAGTTATTTTTGGCTTTTGCAAATGTAGGAGCCTTTACTTTTGGGGGAGGATATGCAATGATTCCTCTTTTACAAAAGGAAGTAGTTGAAAATAAAAAATGGATTAGTGAAAAAGAAATGCTTGATATAACGGCAATTTCACAAAGTACTCCAGGGCCTCTTGCCATAAATTGTGCTACATTTGTAGGATATAAAGTTGATGGTATGATTGGCTCAATTATTGCAACACTTGGAGTTGTTCTTCCGTCTTTTCTTATTATTATGGTTGTTTCCGTATTGTTTAATATGTTTAGGGATAATGAAATTGTAAATAATGTTTTTGCGGGAATTAAAGTGGGAGTTATCGTTCTTATTTTGGAAGCAGCAATAAAGCTTTCAAAACAGATAAAAAATAACTGGTTTAATCTTACATTGCTTATTGCTTCTTTTTTAATAACTATATTTACAAGCATAAATGTAATTTATGTACTTATTGTATGTGCACTTCTTGGTGTGTTAGTTCATGGATTAAACCTTGTAAAAGGAGGCATTGAATAAAAATGATAATGCAGCTTTTTACGGTATTTTTCAAGATAGGGTTATTTACTTTCGGCGGAGGATATGCAATGATTCCTTTAATCAAAGCAGAGGTCCTTGCAAATAATTGGGCAAGTATTTCTGATATAATTGATTTTATAGGAATAAGCGAGTCTACTCCCGGTCCTTTTGCTATAAACATTGCAACATTTATAGGTTTTAACAAAGAAGGAATTTTAGGAGCCGCAGCAGCTACTTTGGGCGTTGTTCTTCCTTCTCTTATAATAATATTTATAATAAGTAAATTTTTCTTTAATTTTCAAGATAATAAATATGTAAAAGCAGTTCTTGCAGGACTTAGACCTGCAGTTGTTGGGACAATTGCTTCTTCTGCTTTTACCATATTTGCGTCAATATTTATTACAAACGGTAAAGTTACAAATTATATTGGAATAATAATTTTAATAATAATTTTAATGTTAAAATTTAAATTCAAGAAAATGCATCCTATTATGCTTATTGTATTATCAGGTGTTATGGGGTATTTGTTTTACGGACCTCTTCATTTTCTTTTCCCATTTTAAAAGAAGCCATAACAAAAGTTATAGTTTCTTTTTAGTTATTATGTAAAAAAGACAAAAAAATATACTAACTTATTTTAAGCTTGCAATATAAGTTTTTATTAATTTTATTATTAAGATTATTGTAATTATTATAATAAGTATTACAATAATATTTTCGTATATATGTGTTAAATCAAATCCTTCTAAAATTTCATCAAAAAAATTTTTTATATATTCTTCCATTTTATGCCTTTTAATACAATTTATTTATTATACATTAACATTTATAAGTTAAAATGCAGTGAAAAAAATAAAATTTATATTAAATATGTATTTTAAAGTTTACTTTGATACGTAATTAATTATATAATAAAATACAAAGGGAGGTATGAAATGAGAATAATAGTTGTTGCGGGAATGTTGGCGGCAGGAAAGAGTGTTGCTCTAAGATTTTTTCAAGATAGAGCATTTTATTGTGTAGATAATCTTCCTCCGAAACTTATAGATACATTTATAGAGCTACTAGATAAAAGCGAGCCTAAAATAGAAAATATAGCCATAGTACTAGATGTAAGAGGAAGCGCTTTTTTTGATGATATAGGGCTTATTTTAGATAATTTAAAAGAAGAAAGAAATGCGGAAATTTTATTTATTGATGCTGATGATGATGTACTTATTTCAAGATATAAAAAGAACAGAAGAAAACATTTGATTTCTGGAAATGACAGAATAGAAGTTGCCATAAAAAAAGAAAGGAAATCAATGGAAGAGGTTAGAAGAAGAGCAGACCTTATAATTGATACTTCAAAACTTAAAGAAAGAGATTTTGAAAAGATTCTTCATGATTGTTACAGCAGGTTTGATGATATTCCGTCTATTTTTACCATTAATGTTAGTTCCTTTGGGTTTAAATATGGAATACTTCATGATGCAGATATAGTTTTTGACGTAAGATTTCTTCCAAATCCTTTCTATGAGAAAGATTTAAAGCCTTTAACAGGAAAGAATAAAGAAGTTTCCGATTATGTTTTTGGCTTTGAACAGACAAAAGAATTTATGGATAAACTATATGATATTATTTCATTTACAATTCCTTATTACATAAAGGAAGGTAAGGCTCAACTTGTTATTGGAATAGGATGTACAGGAGGACGACACCGCTCTGTTGCCATTGCAAGTGAGTTAGCTAGAAGATTATCCGAAGATAATTACATGGTGACAGAGGAGCATAGAGACATAAGTAAGGATAATTACCAATATTAATATTTATAAGAAGGTGATTATATGAAATTTAAGGATAAAAATATTGTTATAATAGGCGGAGGGACTGGGAACAGTGTTTTATTAAAGGAATTTAAAAAACATACCGATAATATTAGTGCCATTGTAACAGTTTTTGATGACGGCGGAAGTACTGGTAAATTAAGAAGGGATCTTGGTATTTTAGCAGTAGGGGATATAAGAAACTGCATTACCGCTCTTGCAGAAGATGAAGCAACTATGACCAAATTAATGGAATACAGATTTACAAAGGGTGCCTTAAAAAAACATTCTTTTGGTAATTTATTTCTTGCAGCTTTAAATGAAATAAGCGAAAGTTTTCCAAAAGCCATAAAGGATATAAGTGATGTTCTCGCTATTAAAGGTGAGGTAGTTGCTGTTACAAAGAATGATAATGTAACTTTATGTGCTCTTCTTGAAAATACAGCTGTTGTAAGCGGAGAATCAAAGATACCTAAGCAGGCAATAAAAATGAAAACAAAAGTAAAAAGGGTATTTTTATCTCCAACCAGTGCAAAGGTAAATGATTATGCAGTTGAAAAGATAAATAATGCGGATATTATAATTTTAAGCCCAGGAAGTTTGTATACATCAATTATTCCAAATCTTCTTATTACTGATATACCTTATGCTATAAGCAAAAACAAAAAAGCTAAAAAATATTTTGTAACAAATATAATGACTCAGCATGGTGAAACCGATGGGTTTGATGTTACAAAACATGTAACAGAGGTTGAAAGACATATTCCGTCAGATTTTAGAATTTTTGATGAAGTTATATATAATACGGGAAGTATTGATGATGAAGTATTAAAGAAATACAAAAAGAAACATTCTAAAGTTGTTGAAGCTAATTTAAGTGATGAAATGAAAAAGAAATATAAATTTACAGGACTTGATCTTGTAACTTATGTTGACGGAGTGGTAAGGCATAACAGTAAGGCATTAATAGAATACTTAAAAACACAGGATTAAAAAAAGACTCTTTTTTAAGAGTCTTTTTTAAGTTAACGATGTAAGTTTGAAAACATCTGATGATTTTCCTATAACAATTATATGATCTCCTTCTTTGAAAGTGTATAAAGGACTTGGAACAGGATCTAAAGAGTTTGCATTTTTTACTGCAATGATATTTACTTTGTATTTTCTTCTTATAGCAAGCTCGATAATTGTTTTTCCAATCCATGAGTTAATAATTGGAATTTCATATATTGAATATTCATCTGTTAATTGAATATAATCGAAAATATTTTTTGCATTTGATCTTATTGCCAATTTTTCTGCCATATCTCTTTCAGGGTATACAACTTCATCTGCACCTATTCTTAAAAGAAGTTTCTTTTGTATATCACTGCTTGCTTTTGTTACAACCCATTTTGCGTTTAAGTCTTTAAGAAGTGCTGTTATTTCCAAAGATGATTGGAAGTCTTCTCCAATGGCAACAAAACAAATATCAAAGTTATTTACTCCTATTGATTCTAAAACTCCTTCTACTCTACAATCTCCGATTTGAGAGTCTGTAAATTCTGATGCGAATTCTGAAACTCTTTCCTCGTCTTTGTCGATTATCATTACATCATTTCCTAGTTCTTGCATTTTTCTTGAAAGATGTTTTCCAAATCTTCCCATTCCAATTACTAAAACTGATTTCATTTTTTATTCTTTATTTCCTCTCTTTAATTATTATATATTCTAACCTACAAGTATTTTTTCCGTTGGTCTTTCAATAGGTGCTGTTTTCTTTTTAGCTGATAATGTAAGCATTAATGTTAAGGCACCTACTCTTCCTGCGTACATTAAAATAATTATTACTACTTTTGATGCTGAGCAAAGTGTTGTTGTAAGCCCCATTGAAGAACCTACAGTTCCGATTGCAGAAGAAACTTCAAACATTATTGCCAGTGCAGAAGAGATTTCAAAGTAACAAAGAAGCATGCTTCCGATTAAAAATCCCATAAAATATAGAGTGAATACTGCACTTGCTTGTTTTACAGTTTCACCGTCAAGTTTTCTTTTAAATATAGTTATTCCATTTTGTTGTCTTGAAGACGCAACTGCACTCATTATAAGAACAACAAGTGTTGTTGTTTTCATACCACCTGCTGTTGAACCAGGGCTTCCACCTACAAGCATTAAGAATATTGTAAACAAAGATGTTCCTTGAGTTATATCTGCCCAGTTTATAGTGTTAAAACCTGCCGTTCTCGGTGTTACTGATTGGAACAGTGAAACTAAAATGCTTTCTTTTACACTACTGTTTGCAAGTACACCGTTTTGGCTTTCAAAGATAAAAAATACCAATGCGCCTACAATAATTAATGAAGCTGTAGCAGTTAAAACTATCTTTGAGTGAAGTTCGTATTTTTTAAAATTAAATTTGAATTTTATAATATCGCTCCAAACAATAAAACCTATACCGCCAATTACAATAAGTGACATTATTGTTAAGTTTACAAGGATATCATCAGAGTATCTTGTAAGAGAAGAGAATTTTTCAAATCTTCCCATTAAATCAAATCCAGCGTTACAAAAAGCCGAAACAGCATGGAATACGGCATTATATATACCTCTTAAAAATCCCATTTCAGGAATAAATCTTATTGATAAGAGAATTGCTCCTATACCTTCAAAGAAGATTGTCCCTTTAATGATTCTAAGAATTAATGCAACGACGCCTCCGATTTGAATACTTCCAGCTGACTGCATTAAAAGTTTTCTTTCGTTTAGCCCTATTTTTCTTTTTAAGAAAATAGATAGCATGGTTATTATGGTCATAAAACCAATTCCGCCTATTTGTATCATACAGATTATTACTATTTGACCAAATAAAGACCAATGTGTGAATGTGTCATATACAACAAGTCCTGTTACACAAGTTGCCGATGTGGCTGTAAATATTGCATTTAAAAAGGGAGTAAATTCTCCACTCCTTGATGATATCGGAAGAGTAAGAAGAATTCCTCCTGTTAGAATTATTAAGAAAAATCCTAGTGCGATGATTTGTGTATATGTTAATTTACGCTTAAGAATGTTCATTTAATTTCCCTTTTAAATATTTTACTTCCATAGCATTATATCAACAATATATAAATATATCAATGCTGTTTTATGTATATATATGGATTGTAATATTTATATAAGTTTTTTTCAATAGTTAATAGATTATTTTATATAAAGTTTATAATTGTAATAAAAAAGAGCACATATTGAACTCTTTTTTACGTGTTTAATTTAAGTTGTAATCATCTAAGAATTGCTCATATTGTTTATCTTTTAAATCTTGAATTTTATCTTCCTTCATTTTGTTTAATACAGTCATTGGAATACTTGTAAGGATAAGTATAATAAGACCTCCTATAATCATCATAACAAAACATTTAATATATGATTTTGATGTGATGTTTATTATCTTTTCTTGAAGTGTATCAATATTCAATACTTGAGCGTATTCCATTTTATTACAGTTTGGGCAAAAGAATTTCTTTGAATAATAACTGTATTTAGGTTTATTAATAAGCATAGGACCTTCTAATTTCGTTTTTGTTACGCTTCTTGATTTTGAAAGAAAGGTTTTTGTAATATCCTTTGCAGGTGCAGTATATTCCATACTGCATTTTTCACATTTCAGCTTAACATCAAAATCAGAATTTTCTACAATTTTTTTGTTCCTTTTCATACATAATACAAAACATAATATTACCCATGATAAAAGTAAAATGCCCATTACAATTAAAACTACAATACTTGCAATCATTGTTTTTCCCTCATTTTATTAGATAAATTCGCTTATAAATTCCAAAGTTTCATCTCTTCCAAGATTTTCTTCGGTAGAGTATATGATTATTTTATCATCATCGTCTAATTCTAATGTCTGTTTTATTACATCTATATTCTTTTTTCTTTTGTTTTTGCTGATTTTATCTGCTTTTGTAAGAACAATTACAGGATAAATATCATTTGCTAAAATATCGTTATACATTTTTATGTCGTTATTTGTTGGTTTATGTCTTATATCAACAAGGAAAAAAACTATAAAATCCGTATTTCTTTTTTGTAAATAGTCGAATATTATTTTGCTGAATTGTGCTTTTTCGCTTTTGGATACTTTTGCATATCCGTATCCCGGCATATCCACAATATAAAATTCGTTGTTTATGTTATAGTAGTTTGCTGTTCTGGTTTTTCCCGGTACAGAACTTGTTCTTGCAAGAGATTTTCTTCCAAGAAGATTATTTATAAAGCTGGATTTGCCTACGTTTGATTTTCCGATTAAAACTATTTCAAGTTTTTCTTCCGGTGGCAGCTGATTAAATTTTGCTGCACTGGTTACTATTTCGGCACTTTTTATAATCATTATTTTTCCTCTTCAAAAATTATTTTATATACTTCTTTCATGTGTTTTACAGGAATTATTTCAAGGTGTTTTTTGATGTCTTCACTTATTTCTTCAAGGTCTTTTACATTTTCTTTAGGAATTAAGACTTTTTTTACTCTTGCTCTTGCTGCTGCAAGAAGTTTTTCTCTTAGTCCCCCTATTGGAAGAACATCACCTGATAGAGTTATTTCACCGGTCATTGCGATGTCTTCTGCAACTTTCATATTTGTTAGGGCAGATATTATTGCAGTCGCAAGAGTTATCCCTGCACTTGGACCGTCTTTTGGAGTTGCACCTTCTGGAACATGGATATGAATGTCTTTCTTTTCATAGAAATCTTTATCGGCGTTTAACTTATCGGCTATTGTTCTAACGTAAGTTAGTGCAGTTTTTGCCGATTCCTGCATAACATCTCCAAGATTTCCGGTAAGTTCAATTCTTCCTTTGCCTTCTGTAAGAACGGCTTCTATTTTTAATGTGTCACCACCGTAACTTGTATAAGCAAGTCCGGTAACTTTTCCTACGTATTTTTTATTGCTTTGTTTGTTGAATGTTATTAATTCTTTTCCTAAATATTCGTGTAGATTCTTTACTGTAACTTCTATTTTTTCATCTTCGTTTAACACGATTTTCTTTGCACATTTTCTGCATATTTTAGCTATTAATCTTTCAAGTTGTCTTACACCTGATTCCAAAGTATAGTCTGACACTATTTTATCCAAAGCGGCAGGAGTAAATTTAAGGTTATCCTTAGTAAGTCCATGTGCTTCAAGTTCTTTTTTGATTAAGTGTTTTTTTGCAATTTCAACTTTTTCTTTTGGCATATAACCAGGTATTTCTATTACTTCCATTCTGTCTAAAAGAGCAGGCGGAATTGTCGCTGCTGTGTTTGCTGTCGCAACAAATAATACATTTGAAAGATCAAAAGGAATTTCAAGGTAGTGGTCAGAGAAGTTTGAGTTTTGTTCAGGGTCTAATACTTCAAGAAGTGCGCTTGCAGGGTCTCCTTTAAAATCAGAACCGATTTTATCTATTTCATCAAGAAGGAATAGGGGAGAATTTGTTTTTGCTTGTTTGATTCCCGCAATAATTCTTCCCGGCATTGCGCCTATATAAGTTCTTCTGTGACCAGTTATTTCTGCTTCGTCTCTCGTTCCACCAACTGATAGACGAACGAATTTTCTTTTTGATGCTTTTGCGATTGCTTTTGCTATTGATGTTTTACCAACCCCCGGAGGTCCAACCAAACAAACGATAGGTCCTTTTAGAGAGTTTGTAAGTTTTAATACTGATAAGTATTCTATTATCCTTTCCTTAACTTCTTTTAAACCATAGTGGTCTTCATCTAAAGTTTTTTGTGCTTCTTTTAAATCAATATCCGGTTTTTCTTCTTTTCCCCAAGGTAAATCAAGGATTGTTTCAATATAAGTTTGAATTACTCCTGCTTCGCTTGAGCCAACAGGTATTGTATTTAGTCTGTCTATTTCTTTTTGTATTTTTTCTTTGTATTCTTCGGGAATAGGAAGTTTTTCTAATTTTTTTGTATAGTCACTTCCGCTTGCACTTCCGTCGGCATTATGAAGTCTGTCTTGTAAAACTTCAATTTTTTCTCTTAAATAAACTTCTTTTTGAAGTTTTTCCATTTTTTCTTTAACTTCTTTTTCTATTTCATTTTCAAGAGATAAAACAGAAATTCTTTTTTCCAAAACCTTATATACTTCTTTATATCTTTGTTTTGTGTCCGTCATACAAAGTATATCTTGAAAAGTATCATAATCAAGATTTAAAGGCGGTAAAATAAGGTCTATAAGTTCGTTTGGATTTTTGATTGAAGAAAGAAATGAAGAAAGTTCAAATTCTGCCGTAGACATTTTATATGCAGAATATTTGTTGAATTTTTCTTTTAATATATTTGTCATTGCAATTTCTTCTTCGGTTAATTCTTCTTCAGAATAATTTATTATATCCGCATTTGCCAAAATATAAGGACTTGCTTGTATATATTCCTTTATTTTTACTCTGTTTAAAATTTTAACTGAAACTTTTATTGCGTTATAAGGAAGTCTTATAAGGTTTGTAATTTTAGCCAAAACCCCAACTTCACGTAGGTTTTCAAGGCTTATTTCTTCCTTATCGGCATCTATTTGAGCAATTAAATAGATTAGGCTGTCTTCTTTAACGCTTTCTTCCAAAGCCACTAATGATTCGCTTCTTGAAACGTCAAAGTTTGCATTCATTCCGGTAATTAAAGATAAATCTCTTATTGAAATTGCCGGCAGAGTCATATTTCCCATATTGCTTGTGTATGTATTCATAATGTTTTGTATATTTGCCAATTTTAAAACCTCTTTATCTAAATATTTAATATATGTTTTGATTAATTTTGTTTTATAAGAAAAGAAAAATATTTTGAAAAAGTTTTATTCATTTTACTTTTTTTCTTATAAAATTTTATAAATCAAGATTATATCATTTAAAAGTGATTAATTCAAAGTATTTTTTATAATTAATCAAATTTTTACTTTAAAATACTTATAATTTTTATATTTTTTTATTTTTATTATATTCTAATATATATTACATATTTTATAAATACGTTTTTAATATGTTTTTTTGTTTTTTTATTACAAATTATGTCTTTTTATGGCAAATTATTTTCTTTTTCTGCAATTTTCGACAAATTAAGGTATAAAATATTTTATATCTACTTAAATAAAATGAATGTAAATTAATGAAAAAATATAATATTATCATTGTTTTTTTATTAATTTTATTTAGCTTTTTGTTTATTCCCTTATAAGCCTTTTCCTTGTATTTGATAGGGGATTGTGTTATAATTTTTTGTATGAATTTTGTTGAAAATACTTATTTTGGGAGAAAAAAATGCTTAACTCTTATACAAAAAACGAAGTATTGAAAATGCTTAAAGATGACTGTGAAAATATTAAAATAAAAAGTCACGTTATAATGCTTGAAGATAGTTTAAATCATGTTCTTGCAAAAGACGTAATATCAAAAGTAAATATCCCTGAAAGTGATATAGCACAAATTGACGGTTATGCTATAAATCATGAAGGTTTATACGGAGTTGATTATTATGAACCTATACGTTTTGATATTGTAAATGAAAATGAAATAAATTTAACACAAATAAAGAAAGTTTCAAAAGGAGATAAGCTTCCTCTTGGAGCAGATAGTGTTATTGATATAAAGTATGTTAAAGAATACGGAAGTTATGTAACAATAAATAGACCCATAAACAAAAATAGCGGGGTTTGTTTTAAAGGAAGCACAGTAAAAGAAAATGATGTAGTGCTACGAAAAAATACACTTTTAAACAGTTTTCATATAGGACTTCTTGCGAGTTTAAATGAATTTATGGTTGAAGTTTATAAAAAGGTTAAGATAGGAATTATCTCTACCGGGAATAACATTATTAAAGTAAGAGATAAAGACATAAACAAAGATATAGACATATGCTCTTATATTTTGCTTTCGGAACTTGAAAAGAAAAGATGTGTTGGAATTTCTTATGGAATATATAAAAATGCCGATAAGGAAGTTCTTGATAAAGCTACAAAAGAATGTGATATTGTAATTATACTTAATTACGATAAAAATAAATTTTTCTTAGAAAGTGGAAAATGCTATTTTGAAGATATTTTGATTTCTCCTTCAAAAAATGCTTTGATATACAATATAAATTCCACTTTTGTTTATGTGTTTGACTCAATGCCTAAAGATGTACTTATAGGATTTAGGGAGCTTGTAAATCCTGTAATGAATTATATGATTGATATTAAAGACAGTGAAGGTTATATAGATGCAATAAGCCTTTATAATATTCCTGCAAGAAAGGGAATTAACGAGTATGTTTTTGTTAAAATAATGGAAGAAAAAGACGAAACATATTTTGAAGCCATTGACTTTGATGCATCTTACAGCGAGGTAATGCGAGATGCAAATGGATATATAGAAATATCTAAAAACAAAGATAAAATTGAAAAGGACGAAACCGTAAAGGTTACGCTTTTATAGAGGTATAAGTATGGATTGTTATAAAGATATTTCTTTTGAACAGATGCAGGAGGTTTTCCTTGGGGTATTAAAAGAAACAAAGCATCTTCAAAGTGAGTATGTAGATGTATATGATTCTTTTAACAGAGTTTTATTTGATAATGTTTATGCAAAGGAAGATGTGCCTAGTTATTCTTATTCTTTATATGACGGTGTAGCGGTAAACATAAAAGATATTGAAAAGAAAGAAAACCTGTATAAAATAAGCGAATACAAAAAAGTAAACAAAGGTGATTTTGTTGATGATAAATATAATATTGTAATAGATAAGCACGATATTATATATAAAGGAAATCTTATTTATGTAAATTATATGCCTAATCTTTTTTATGGTATAAAGTTTAAAGGTCAGGAAAGACAAAAGGGCAGTTATTTATATGCAAAAGACACTCTTTTAGACAGTGAAAAAATAGGGGTTCTTTTGGAAGCTAGAGTTGATAAGGTACGTGTTTATAAAAAACTTAAAATAGGATTTGTGCTTACTTTAAATGAAGAAAAGTACAAACATGAAAAAAGAAAACACAATCCTGAAACCATCTTTATGGTTTTAAAAAATAAAATACAAAACGAAAGAGTACAAATAAATTTATATCCTCATGAAAGAGAAGATAAAAGAGACTTTGAAAAGAGGGTAAAGGAAGCTTCTTTAAAAAATGATTTGGTTATTGTAATTGGAAGAACCGGAGAAGGAAGTAATGACCATACTTATGAAGTTATAGATAAACTGGGAAGTGTATATATAAAAGGAATGAATACAATACCTGCTACTAACTTTATGTATGGAAAAGTTTTGGGATGTGATATGTTTGCTTTCCCGGGAGATATATTCTCAAACATATTCCTTTATAATATGTTTATAAAAAAATACATATCTTTGCTTACAAGGGTAGGAGAAGAAAAAGAAAACACCATTATGGCAAAGCTTATGGAAGATGTGGATTCAAGTTTTTATTATAAAGAATTTGTATATGTAAATTTATTTAATAATTCCGACGGTTTTAAAGCTCTTCCTCTTCAAGTAAAAAATGCTTCAATGTATGACTTTTTTGGTGCAGACGGATATTTTGTGATAAACGAAAATGTAAAAAATATCAAAAAAGGAGAGGACATAAAGGTTCATTTATTTAAGCCTTTAAAGGATACGGATAATAACGTGTTGTTTGTGGGAAGAAAGAATTTAATAAATTCTAAAATAATAGAATATTCTTCTTTTTACAAAATGAATATAATTCAAAGTTCAAATGTAAATGAATTAAAGGGCAGTATTACATCAAATGAATATGTGCTTGGAGAATTTGAAGGAAAAAGCGAGCATTTTAAAGATGAGCTTATAAAAGAAAAAGTTATAATTCAAGGTGTAAGGGAAAGATATGGTTTTGCCATAAACAAAAAATACCTTGAAATAACCGATGTTGAAGATTTGGCTAAAAAGAATATAGTTTTTGGAAATCTTCCGAGAAATGATTTTTCTAGAAAAATACTTGAAACCTTACTTAAAAACAAAAAAATAAACTATAAGGATATAAAGGGTTTTGAGGATAATATATATAAAAATGAAACGGTATTGTTGTCAGCTTTGTTATCAGACAGGTTTGATGTGTGCTTTATAAGTGAAAGAGCTGCAAAAAATAATAAAATAAAATTTGTTCCAATAATAACAAAAGAAAATGATTTTGTGATAAATACCGTGGATGAAGAATTAGTCAAAAGAATAGCTTTTGTATTTTCAAATCCGACTTTGAAAGAAGAGCTTAGGGAAGATTATAATACAGAAAATTTTGGCAGTATATTAAGAAAAAAGAAATAACGGAAGAAGGAAAATTATGGATGTAAAAGAAAAATCTCTTAAACTTCATGAACAGTTAAACGGAAAACTTGAAGTTATAAGCAAAAAAGAAGTAAAAACAAACGAAGATTTATCACTTTTATATACACCGGGCGTTGCTCAGCCTTGTGTAAAGATACATGAAAATGAAGATGACGTATATAAATATACGGTTAAAAAAAATCTTGTAGGTGTAGTAAGTGACGGAACAGCGGTTTTGGGTCTTGGTGATATAGGTGCTAAAGCTGCAATTCCCGTAATGGAGGGAAAGGCTATCTTATTTAAAGAGTTTGGCGGTGTTGATGCTTTTCCAATTTGTGTGGATTCAAAAGATGTTGATGAAATAGTAAAAACCGTAAAACTTATTTCTCCTGTTTTTGGAGGAATTAACCTTGAAGATATATCAGCTCCAAGATGTGTTGAAATAGAAAACAGATTAAAAGAAGAACTTGATATTCCTGTATTTCATGATGACCAACACGGAACAGCCATTGTTGTTGGGGCAGGAATAACAAATGCTTTAAAAATAGTAAAAAAAGATATAGATAAAATAAAAATTGTTGTAAACGGAGACGGTTCGGCGGGATATGCCATAACAAAAATGCTTATAAATTTAGGTGCAAAGAATGTTGTGGTATGCGGAATAAACGGTGCTTTAAAAGAAGGCAGAGATGACAATTATGTTCAAAGAGAACTTTTAAAAATAACAAATCCAAATAAAGAAGAGGGACTTTTAAAAGACGTTATAAAGAATGCAGATGTCTTTATAGGTGTTTCAAAGGGAAATCTTGTTGATGAAGAAATGGTAAGAAGCATGAATGAAGATGCAATTATTTTTGCCATGGCAAATCCTGTGCCTGAAATTATGCCTGATGTGGCAAAAAAGGGCGGGGCAAGAGTTGTTGGAACGGGAAGAAGTGATTTTGAAAATCAAGTAAATAATGTTCTTGCATTCCCTGGAATATTTAAAGGTGCTCTTGGTGCATATGCAACAAAGATTACAGAAGGTATGAAAGTTGAAGCTACATATGCCATTGCAAACTTTATAAAAGAAGATGAGTTAAACGAACATAATATACTTCCTAGTGCACTTGATAAAAATGTTGCTGATGCGGTTGCAAAAGCAGTATACGATCAAGCAATCAAAGAGGGAGTAGTTAAAAATATCAAATAAAAACTATTTTGGAGGATAAAGTGAAAGATCAGTTACTAAATATACAAAAAGAAGCAAAAGAAAAAATACAAAATCTTCATTCATTGGAAGATTTAGAAAAATTCAGAATTGAATTTATGGGTAAAAAAGGTAAGCTTACATCAATCCTTAGAGGAATGGGAGGGCTTAGCAAAGAAGAAAGACCTATAATAGGTAAACTTGCAAACGAAGTAAGAGAAGCCATAGAATCAGAGCTTGGAAAAATGAAAACAAGCATTGAAGAAAAAATATTACTTGAAAAACTTGAAAAAGATAAAATAGATATTACTCTTCCTGGTAAGGAAGTAGAAGTAGGACATCATCATCCTCTATATAATATCATAGGAGAACTTGAAGAAATCTTTGCATCTCTTGGTTTTGCTGTTGCAGAAGGTCCTGAAATAGAACTTGTAAGATATAACTTTGATAACTTAAACGTTCCTCTTGACCATTCATCAAGAGATAAAAGCGATACTTTCTATATAAATGATGATATTTGCCTTAGAACACAAACTTCACCTGTTCAAATTAGAGCAATGAAAGCAAAAGATGTTCCAATCAAGGTTATTGCTCCCGGAAAAGTTTATAGAACAGACGAAATTGATGCGACACATTCACCTTTGTTCCATCAAATTGAAGGCTTAATTGTAGATAAAGGAATTACAATGGCAGACCTTAAAGGAACGCTTGAATATGTTGTAAAAAGACTTTACGGCGAAGAAACAAAAACAAGATTCAGACCACATCAATTTTACTTTACGGAACCAAGTGCCGAAATGGACGCAACTTGCATAGCTTGTCACGGAAAGGGATGTAATGTTTGCAAAGGTTCAGGATTTATTGAAATTTTAGGCTGCGGAATGGTTCATCCAAACGTACTAAAAGCCTGTGGAATAGACCCTGATGTATATACCGGTTTTGCTTTCGGAATGGGACTTGACAGAATGACTATGCTTAAATACGGTATTAAAGATTTAAGATTATTATTTGCAAACGATACTGAGTTATTAACTCAATTTTAAGGAGGACTTGGAATGTTATTACCTATAAACTGGTTAAAAGAATATGTAAATGTAGATAAAGATATAAATGAATTTGCCGAAATGATGACTGTAAGCGGTTCTATGGTTGAAACCGTAACTTATCTTGGAGAAGGAATTGAAGGTGTTGTAACGGCGAAGATTAAAGATATTAAACCTCATGAAGATGCGGAAAAATTAGTTATATGCACAATGTTTGACGGAAGCGAAGAATATCAAGTTGTTACAGGGGCTAAAAATGTAAAAGTCGGAGATATTGTTCCTTATGCAAAAGTTGGTGCAAAACTTCCAAATGGAATGACTCTTAAAAAAGCAAAATTAAGAGGGGTAGAATCTTATGGTATGCTTTGTTCAGGTGCTGAACTTGGCATGAGTTCAAGCATTGTTCCAAAACATTTGGAAGATGGAATTTATATTTTCTCTGAAGACGTACCTTTAGGGGAAGATGCAAAAAAAGTATTGGGTCTTGATGAATATGTAATTGATTTTGAACTTACAAATAACAGACAAGATTGTAACAGTATTTTAGGTATGGCTTATGAAGCAGGTGCAACACTTGGTAAAAAATTTGTTATGCCTGATTTTAAAATTGAAGATAAAGCTAATGATATTAATGATAAATTAAGCGTTGAAGTGAAAAATACTGACTTATGTAAAAGATACTGTGCAAGAATGCTTAAAGTTAAAAAAGTTGAACAATCACCACTTTGGATGCAACAAAGATTAATGGCTTGTGGTATTAGACCTATATCAAATATCGTTGACGTTTCTAACTATGTTATGTTAGAACTTGGTCAACCACTTCATATGTTTGATTATGATAAATTAGAAGGACATAAAATCATTGTTGACACTGCAAAAAATGGTGAAAAAATGGTTACTCTTGACAACATAGAAAGAGATCTTGACGATAAAATGCTACTTATCAATGATGCAAAAAAAGGTGTTTGTGTAGCAGGGGTTATGGGTGCTTTAAACTCAGTTGTAGATGATGATACAAAAAATATCGTAATAGAATCTGCAAACTTCAACAAAAACTCAATAAGAAGAACATCAAGAGTATTTGGACTTAGAAGTGAAGCTTCAGCACATTATGAAAAGGGAATTAATCCTTTGATTACAAGATATGCAATAGATAGAGCAGCATCATTACTTGTTGAAATCGGTGCTTGTGAACTTGTAGAAGGCTTAATTGATGAAAACTTCTATGAAAAAGAACCTGTAAAAATGGATATTGATTCAAAAGATGTTAACAGAATTTTAGGAAGCGATATTTCTGTAGACGAACAAGCAAGACTTCTTGATTTACTAAACTTTGAACCAAAAGTAAACGGGGATATAATAAGCATTACTGCTCCTATTTTAAGAGATGACATAAACATAAAAGAAGATGTTGTTGAAGAAATCGCAAGAATGTATGGATACAACAATATTCCAAGTACACTTATGGAAACATCAAATTATATAAGTGAAAAGAATGTTCACTATAGTGATAAAAACAAAATTAAGGAAGCATTAATTGCAATAGGAGGACTTGAGACTCTTACTTATACATTTACATCAAAAGAAAAACTTGATGAACTTGGATTTGAAGATAAAGATATTAGAAGCAAATATGTAAAAGTAATAAATCCTCTTGGGGAAGATACAGGATACATGAGAACTTCTATGATGATTAGCATGCTTGAGTCATTATCTTTCAACTACAGCAGAAAGAATAAAGAAAGAGTTTTATTTGAAATAGGTAATATATTCTTTGATGCTAAATATGATGAATTAGGACTACCTTTACAAGAAGAAAAACTTGTTATTGGTAAATACAATACAGATTATTTTGAAATTAAAGGAATTGTTGAATATATTTTCAACAAATTTAGAATTAAAAACGTTAAATTCACAAAAGCAGAAGAAAAGATGCTTCACCCTACAAGAAGCGCTTACATTTCAGTAAATGATAAAGTAATCGGTTATGTAGGAAACGTTCATCCTCTTTTACTTAAGAAATACAACTTAAAAGAAGATGTTGTTGTTGCTGAAATTGACGTAAAAACAATCACAGAAAATTACGACAAAGAAATTGAATTTAAACAACTTGCAAAATTCCCATCTCTTCAAAGAGATATTGCAGTTGTAGTTGATGAAGATATTTATGCAGGTGAAATCCTTGATGAAATTAAGAAAGCAGGCGGAGAATATCTTGTATCAAGTGAAGTATTTGACGTATTTACAGGAAAACAAGTAGGCGAAGGTAAAAAATCCGTAGCTGTAAGCCTTGAATTTAGAGCTGAAGACAAAACATTAACAGATGAAGAAATAGACGTAAGATTTGATAATATTGTAAAAGCTCTATCAGAAACATTAAATGCAAAATTAAGATAAAAAAAGCACTTTTAAAGTGCTTTTTTATTTTATATATTTTGAAAAAATAGTTTTGTGATTATAATAACAATAAATAAGTGATGTTATAAATCGAGGTATGTTATGTTTTACGAAAAAGATAATATAAAATTACATTATGAAGTCAGGGGAGAGGGAAAAGAAGTATTTTTAATTCATGGTCTTGGTTGTGATATGAGACTTATGAAAGGGTGTATGGAGGATAGGGTTTTTGATGAAAGCAGTAATTATAAAAGAATATATATAGATTTGCCTGGGATGGGAAAATCACCTGCTTTTAAAGAAGATGTATCAAGTGATAAAATCCTTGAGATACTTATATGTTTCATAAAAGATTATGCAAAGGATAATTTTTATTTGGTAGGTGAATCTTACGGAGGTTATCTTGTAAGAGGGATACTTTCAAGGTTAAAAAGTCAAGTTGAGGGAATGGTGCTTATTTGCCCTGTTGTTATTGCAAAGCATGAACTTAGAAATAAAGCGAAGAAAAACGTTTTGATAAGTGATGAAGATTTCTTGAAAACACTTTCTCTTAAAGACAGAAAGCATTTTGAATATTATGGAGTAGTATTAAATGAACATACCTTTAAAAGATATAAAGGTGAAATAGACTCAGGACTTAAAATGCAAGATAATGAGTTTATAAATAGGCTTAATAAAAAATATGATTTTTCCTTTGACGTTGATGAAAGAATAAAAAATATTAAATATGATAAACCTGTTTTATTTATTGCTGGAAAACAAGATTGTTGTGTAGGGTATGAAGATTTATGGAAAATTTCCCTTAATTATAGTAAGGCTTCTTTTATTCTTTTAAATAATGCAGGACACAATTTACAAATAGAGCAAGAGGAAGTCTTTACAAGCATAATAAAAAATTATTTTAAATAATAAAAAGCCGCTAAATCGGCTTTTTTATTTTTCTTTTAATATGAAACCTTTTGGAGCTTTTTTAGTTGTTTCTTTTGAATAAATGTTTATATATATTTTTTTATATTCTTTATTGTCTTTTGTATATGTAATAAATTCGTCTATTAAGTAGTCACTTGACTCTATTTCAAAACTTCCTGTTCTTTTATAATAAAGTTCCATATCAGAATCGGTTTTAAGTCTGTCTAAATAATCATATGCTTCATTTATTCCTTTACATGGAATAGGGGAGTTTACATTTAAACCGAAATTTTCATCTTCTTGATTATAATTTTCATAATCTCCGCCATTCATGGATTCTTCTAAAATTTCAGGTATTGCACTTATAATCTTTAAATCTTTGTTTGTATCAATAAAAAAAGTGTTATCCATTGTATTTAATATACAATAATTAACTACCATTTCCATTTGTATTTCTTTGTTTTCAAAATATGATGAATATTTTTCCTTAATAAATGTTTTTAAATCAGCATATTCATAGTTTAAATTTTCTTTTAACTCATATATATCAGCATAAATATTTAATAAATTAAAGTATTCTTTTTCATCCAAATTAAAAAGGCTTAAATTTAAGAGTTTTCCTATTGAAACTATTATTTTATCGGCTTGTTTTTCTCCTGTTTTAAAAATTTCATGGCTATTTTCCATAATAGATAAACATTTTGATATTTTTTCTTTATGTTTTTTTTGACCGTCATATAAATCTATTAGTGTTCCCATACTTTTTTCCTTTTTGGTAGTATTTTGTAAGATATTAATATTATACACGATTTATAGTAAGATATAAAGAAGCAATTAAAAAATTGCTTCTTTATAGATTTATTTAAGTGTAATTGTTTTTGGATAAGTATAAGTATAATCTCCATGGGTGAATTTAACTTTGTATTTTCCTTTTGGAAGAAGTTTTTTGTTATACTTATCATAATTACTGTATCCTTTAAAAGTTACAGAGTTTTTTGTATTTGCCTTTTTGTAATAAAATACTTGTTTAAAAACCAGCCTGTTTTTACTGTCGTAGATTCTTACCATACTTGTTCCCGGTCTGTTTGGAGTCATGTATAAAGTTGTTGGATACTTTCTTTTTATTGATGTTTTTGTTATTCCCGTAGAAAGCTTGGTAGCTTTTGAGTAAACCTTAATGGTGTAATCTTTTGTTTTTGTGCTTTTTCCTGAAACAGATAATGTGGCTCTAATAGTATAATTAGTTCCTTTTGAACTTCTATTTACATAGCTTCCCGTTTTATATCCTGCTTTGTTATCCTTTGTTGCTTTTCCGTCCCAGTAAATTTTTTCTGTTGTTGTTCCTGTTTTTGATTTTGTTAAACTTTTCTTTGCAACAAGCTGTTTTTTTTGAATTATAAACCTGAAGTTCTACTTTTGCATTTTTTACGTTTGAATATGCGCTTATGTCAACTCTTAAGTTATTTGCATATCCCGGAGTAAAACCGTAGCTTAAGGCAGGGTATATCTTAATTGAGGATATTGATATTTTAGGTGTTGTGGAATTATCTTGAGTTATGCTTGTTTTTCCTTTTCTTACAATATCAACATCGCTTTTTTTGATGTATCCAACTGAAGAAGTATGATTATATAAATTTTCGTAGTGAACAGAAGAGTTTACAACTCCCATGTCAGTTTGTATTTTATAATAATCACCTTTTTCTCCGATTATAACAACAGGCATTCCAGTAGGTGTACTGGAGTTTTTGTTTGCCATTTTATAGTAAGTTTTGCTGCTACTATCTGCATTTTGATATACGTTTGTTGTTTTGTTTGTTATGGCTATTGTGTATTTTTCATAGTCTTTGCTTCCCATGTTTTTATCTTGAAGATATACGTTATCGCCTATTTTTTCACCATGATACGGGTCTGAGGCATACTTTACGTTTACTCCAATCTTTTTATTTCCGGGAGAAGTTCCATAATATCTAAAGTCTGAGTTTGCGTCAAAATATGCTCTGCTTAAGTGTCTATACGCATGTTCTTTTATACACTTTGCGGGGCTTGAAAAGCTATAAGCATTATCGGGATTTTCATCATATGTGGCAATTCCAAAAAGGTTATTTTTTGTTTGTGCGTAAGAGCTTGTTCCGTATTCGCTTTCAAGGTTTGCAAAGCCCAGTTCCATAAGAGCATTTATACCGTATTTATTTTGAACGTTTATTAAGGTTTCACCCATATTTTTAAGTTTTGAATTTGTAGGGTAGGTGTTTATTCCTTTATTTATTTCTTCTGCTGTGTAATTTGTTTTAGTTCTATATGAAAGATATGTAAAGTAAGGATAATGTGTTCCTGCTTTACTTGATGAAGCAAGGTATTTTGAAGTATAGAAGTTTACTCCGTCCATGCTATAATACTTAGTGTCGCTTTTCATAAAAGAAGGTGCTTTATCTACAACAAAACTTTGTAGTGCAGATTTTTTGCTGTTTTCATATCTTTGTGAATTTACTGCGTCACTTAATACCGATACATAGTGACATAAATCTGAGTTTGAATTTACGCTGTAATAACCCATATTGTATTTTTTTGTATTAGATGAACCTGATACATACAAATCTTCAAATAAGATTTCCGGAACAAATGTAAGATTATCTGAAGATGTATAATTTGTTATTCCGCTTATTCCTATTTTGCATTTTGAAGATGTGTAATTTTCATTATTTTCCGCACCTAAATAAAATACTTCTTGGTTGTTTGTAATATATGGATTGCTTGAACCGTAAACATTATCAAGAACGAGCATAGCCGATGGGGCAGAAATATAAGCTCTTCCTGTTTTCATGTCTATTACTTCTTCATCTTCATTTAAAATAACAAGTCCTTTAGCTTTTTTTGTGTATTCGCTTGTATTTATATTTATATATTCGTTATAAGTATTATCCATATAATTTTTTGCATTTGTAAAAGTATCAAAGGTTTTTAATTTTTCAAATTTTACAATACTGTTGTATTCATTGCTTTGTTTGTTTTTTGCCGGATATATATGCGGCGTGGAATTCTTTTGATATGTTTCTTGTTCTTTTTGTATTTGAATAATATTCTTTTGGTATTTTGTCTGTTTTGTAATATTGTTCATTTTATGCTTCGTTTTTTACGAAATCGGGTATTTCAATATTATATAAATCCTGTGCTTTTATGTTTAAACTTGGAATCATTAACAAGATAATAAGTAATATAGCTATTCTTTTTTTTCATTATGTATAACTCCTTTTATATTTGTAAATTGAATTATACATAAAAAAGTTTTGATTACAACATAAAGATAAAATTGGTAAAATTGGAAAAAAATAAAAAAATCCTCAAATGAGGATTTTTTAAGCATCTTTCCAAACTTCTGTTGCTATTTCTTTTACAAGTTGTAATTTTTTAAATTGGTCTTCTTCTGTTATATTATTTCCGTCTTCTGTTGAAGAGAAACCACACTGTGGACTTAAGCATAATCTTTCAAGAGGAATATATTTGCTTGCTTCTTTTATTCTTTCTTTTATTACTTCTTTATCTTCCAAAGTTCCTTCTTTACTTGTAATAAGACCAAGTACAAGTTTACCTTCTTTTAATTTCTTTATTGGTTCAAAAGAGCCTGCTCTGTCTGTATCGTATTCAAGGAAAAATCCGTCAAATGGAGCTTTAAATATATAATCTTCAACGAAAGAATAATCTCCTTCATATAACCAGCTGCTTTTGAAGTTTCCTCTACAACAATGTGTAGTTATTGTCATATCGTCAGGTCTATTTTTAAGAGAGTTTACCGTGATTTCTGCGAATTCTTTTACTAAATTTTTTGTATCTATTCCTTTTTCTTCCAAAATTTTTCTTTGTCCTTCACTAAATAATGCACCCCAAGCAGTATCATCAAATTGAAGATATCTGCATCCTGCGTCATAGTATGCCTTTATTGCGTCTTGATATACTTTTGCTATATCTTCTTTTAATTTTTCAATAGATGTATAATTTGTGTCTTTTTTAAATAAATCAGAATTTACAACTCCGGAATAATAAATCATGTTAGGGCCTGGAATTGTTGTTTTTGCAACAGCATCATCCCCGCATAATTCTTTTAAATATTTAAAGTCATCAAGGAATGGATGGTCTTTTGGAAAAGAAATTGTATCTTTAACATAGTAAGATTTTAATTTGTTCATTGTTCCTTGAAATTTACCTTGCATATCTAAAACGTAAGTCTTTATGCCATTTAAGTGAGAGATAAAATCATAATGCCAGTATTCTCTGTTAAATTCTCCGTCTGTAATTGTTTTTAAGCCGATTGCTTTTTGTTTTTCAACAATTTTTTTTATTTCTTCTCTTTCGATTTTTTTATAATCTTCAAAAGAAATACTTTCATTTTCTAAATTTTTCTTTGCTTCTTTAAGTATATTTGTTCTAAGTAGGCTTCCTACTTGGTCATATCTGAATGGTCCTTTTGTCATTTTTAATACCTCCGAGTTAATATGTCATTTATTATACTCCTATTTTTTTTGTTTGTATAATATATAAATTTATGGATTTGATATAGTTTAAAACTATAACTATTGTGATATTTCTTGTGGTGTGTATATACAAAATAGGATAAGAATATTTCTTATCCTATTTTAAAGTAAGTTGTTTAGGGTATGTATATGTGTAATCATAATGAATGAATTTAACGGTATAGGTTCCTTTCGCAAGGAGTTTATTTTTAAAGCTTCCGTAATTTCCATATCCTTTAAATGTTACGGCGCATCTTGTGTTTTCCTTTTTAGTTGTAAATTTATAGGATGCAACAAGTTGGTTTTTAGAATTATATATTTTTATATAACTGTTACCTGTAACGTTTGGATACATGGATAATACCGTTGAATTTTTTCTTACTATTGATGTTTTTGAAATATCCGTTTTAAGTTTTATTGTTTTCATATCAACGGATAGTTTTGTAGGGTATGTATATGTATAGTCGCCATGGGTAAATTTAACTGTATAAGTTCCTTTAGAAAGGGTTTTGCCGTTATATTTGCCATAATTACCAACTCCTGTAAATGTTGTATATAAGTATGTGTTGGCCTTTTTATTTGTAAAAGTATAAGAGTATACAAGTTCGTTTTTAGAATTATATATTCTTATAAGACTTGTTCCCGGTCTGTTTGGAGTCATTGATAATGTAGCTTTACTTTTATACTTTAATGTGGTTTTGCTTACATCAGTTAAAAGTTTTGTTGCTTTTGAATACAGTTTTGTTTGATATGAGTTTGAAGATACGCTTTTCCCGTTTGCTGTAAGGGTAAGTTTTATATTATACGTTGTACCGCTTGAGCTGGTACTTACATAACTTCCTGTTTTATATCCTGCTGTATTTTCCTTTGTAGCTTTTCCGTCCCATGTGAAAGTTACGGAGGTTTGAGATGTAGAGTTTATGGTTTTTGTTTGTCTTGCAACAAGTTTATTGTTTTTGTCGTATACGTTAAATGTAAGAGTTGCTCCTTTTACGTTTGAGGTAGCTTTTGTTGTTACTTTAAACTCGTTTTTATATCCCGGAGTGAAACCGTAACTTAGAGAAGGGGAGAAACTTGGTGTTGTCAGAGAAAGTTTTACTGAGGATGTTGAACTTTCTGTTTCTGATGAAGTTTTCCCTTGTCTTACTATTTTAACGTATTTTTTAGGAATATATCCTACTGATTTTGTATAGTCATATTCATATGAATATGTACATATATTTCCTATAACTCCCATTTCAGTTTGAACTTTATAGAAATCTCCGCTTGAACCGATTATTACAAGAGGAATTCCTGTAGGTTCTGAAAGTGATTTTGTGGCAAGTTTGTAAAATGCTTTTGAGCTTGTTGAAGGGTTTTGGTATACATAGCATGTACTTGTGGAAACACCTATTGTATATTTTTCATAGTCATTTGAGGCCATTAGTTTATCCTGCTGATAAGCTATTCCGCCGATTTTTCACCATGATATGGGGCTGATGCATATTTTACATTTACTCCTATTTTTTTATTTCCAGGAGAAGTTCCATAATATCTGAAGTCAGAATCCGCATCAAAATAGTCTCTGCTTAAATGTCTGTATGCGTTTTCTTCGATACATTTTGCAACACTTGAGAAAGAATAGGCATTGTCTGGATTTGAGTCGTAAGCTGCTATACCGAAAAGATTGTTTCTGTTTATAGCATACCAGCTTGTTCCGTAAGCACTTTCAAGATTTGCAAATGAAAGTTCAAGCAAAGCATTTATTCCATATTTATTTTGTGCGTTTATTAAAGCACTTCCTTGGTTTCTAAGTTTTGAAGATGATGAATACTTGCTTATTCTGTTGTTTAACTCACTAGCAGTATAGCTTGTTTTAGTTCTGTAAGGAAGGTATGTATAGTATGGATAGTATGTTCCTACTTTTGAACTTGAAGTAAGATAAGCATCTGTATAGAAGTTCACTCCGTCCATACTATAATAATTTGTTCCTTTTTTCATAAAAGAAGGAGCTTTATCCACAACGAAGCTAGAAAGGGAAGTTTGTTCTCCGCTTTCAAAATAACTTGTTCTATTTGGATTTGTAAGAGTTGATATTGTATGAACCAAATCTCCGATTGAGTTTACGCTGTAATCTCTGTATGAATATTTTTTAGTTGAACTTGAAGCGGATTTATATACTCCTGATATTATGCTTCTTGGTACCAATGTAAGATTTGCGGAAGAAGTATAATTTGTTATACCGCTTATTCCTATTTTACATTTTGACTGTGTTGATGATAAATAAGAAGAAGAGTAGTAATATACTTCATGGTTATTTGAAACATAAGGTTTGCTTCCCGCATAATTTTCATCCATTGTTAAAGTCGCTGAATAAGTGCTTATATAGGCTCTTCCTGTTTTCATTGCTATGATTTTGTTTGAATTATTCATTATGCACATACCATAAGCTTTTGTTGTGTCACTATTTATATATGAGTTATAATATTCATTCATTTTGTTTAAGGCATCGTTAAAGTCAGAATAACTTTTAAGCTCTTTAAAAGTTACTTTTGAAGCGTATTTATCAGAGCTGTTTGCTTTTGATGCATAAACATATCCCACTTTGAAATATGTTGTTGCTCTTGCTTTTACTCCTTCGTCTTCATTTTTACTTTTAGTAAATTCTTCAGGTGGTGTACTGCCTTTATAATCTTTTTCATTCAAAGCTTCGTTTTGTACAAATTCAGGGGGTTCTTCTGTTTTTACATCTTCATTTGCAAAAACAAATGCATTTGAAATAATTAAAAATAATATTATTAAAAATGGAATTAATTTCTTTTTCAGTTTCATTATGTCCTCCAAAATTTTGCGTATTACACAAGATTATACAGTATCATACATTTTATTACAACAAAAAAATACATTTACTTTTAATAAAATAAAAAGTATAATTAAATAATCAAATAATAAAAGAGGATAAAAATGATAACATCTAAAACAAATAAATTAATTAAACTTATAAAAAGTTTAGAAAAGAAAAAATATAGAGATAAGAACAATATGTATATTCTTGAAGGAAGGAAGTTTGTTCTTGATGCAATAAACGGGGGAGGGAATATTAAATATATCATTGCAACCCCTGATTATGTTAAAGACTATAAAGATGCAATAGAAGTAAGCGAGGAAGTTTTTGATTATATTTCAACTACCAAAACACCTCAAGGGGTTCTTGCAGTTTTAGAAATAGAGTATAAAACAATAGAGGATATAAAGGAAAGTGCTAATATATTATACCTTGATAATCTGCAAGACAGCGAAAATGTCGGAGGACTTATAAGAAGCAGTGTTTGTGCTGATTTTGACGGTGTTATAATAACAAAAACAACCGCTTCTCCTTTTTCTGCAAAGGCAGTAAGAGCTAGTGCAGGAAGTATTTTAAATACAAAAATAATTAAAGATGAAGATTATGTTGTTTTAAATGAATTAAAAGAAAAAGGTTTTGAGATTATTGCTTCTACTTTAAAGGGAAGTGAGAAGAATGATTTTAATAGTAAAAAGAATGTGCTTATTGTAGGGAACGAAGGAAACGGAATAAGTGATGAATGTCTTACATATGCAACTAAAGAAGTAAAGATTCCAATGAGCGGAAAGTGCGAATCTTTAAATGCAAATGTAAGCGGTGCAATACTTATGTATAAAATTTATGGATATTAAAAAAAGACCGATTAATCGGTCTTTTTTATTGTGCTTTTTTATCAAAAGCTTCTTTAACCATTTCTTTAGTAATGGTAATATCTTTCACATCTTCATTGTTTGGAGCTTCGTACATAACATCAAGCATAATATCTTCAAGTATGCTTCTAAGTCCTCTTGCTCCTGTTTCTCTTTTAACTGTTTCGCTGGCAATTAAATCTATTGCATCTTTATCAAAATGAAGATTTACGTCATCAAGACTTAATAAGTATTTATATTGTTTGATTAAAGCATTTTTAGGTTTTGTTAGGATATTTATAAGTGCTTCTTCATCAAGTTTTTTAAGAGATGCACTTATAGGAAGTCTTCCCACAAGTTCAGGAATCAAACCATATTTTACAAAGTCTTGAGGTTGTGCCATGCTTAAAAGTTCATCAGATGATTTATCTTTGCTTCCTTCTATATCATTTCCAAAGCCCATTGAGTGGGTACCGAGTCTTTTTTTGATTACTTCGTCAAGTCCGTCAAAAGCTCCGCCGCAGATAAACAAGATATCTTTTGTATCAATTTGAATGAAATCTTGATGAGGATGTTTTCTTCCTCCTTGAGGAGGTACGTTTGCAACAGTTCCTTCAAGTATTTTAAGAAGTGCTTGTTGAACACCTTCACCGCTTACATCTCTTGTTATTGATGTGTTTTCGCTTTTTCTTGCGATTTTATCGATTTCATCTATATATATTATACCTTTTTGAGCAAGTTCAATATTATAATCTGCTGCTTGGATAAGTCTAAGTAAGATGTTTTCAACGTCTTCTCCAACGTATCCTGCTTCTGTAAGTGCTGTTGCATCAGCTATTGCAAAAGGAACTTTAAGTATTTTTGCAAGGGTAGATGCAAGAAGAGTTTTACCGCTTCCGGTAGGTCCTGTAAGCAAGATATTGCTTTTTTGAAGTTCAACCTCGTTATCTTCTTTTTGTTTATCGGTAACGTTTATTCTCTTATAGTGATTATAAACTGCAACCGCTAAAGTTTTCTTTGCTTCGTCTTGTCCGATAACATAATCATCAAGTAATTCTTTTATTCTTTTTGGTTTTTCAACTTCATTTAGATTTGGAGTTAGAGTATCTGTAAATTCTTCATCGTCATATAATGTTTCGTTGAACATTTCGCTGCATAAAGCGATACATTCATTACAGATGAAAACTCCAGGTCCGGCTACTAAACTTTTAACTTCAGATTGACTTTTACCGCAAAACGAACAATGGTTTTGGTTTTCGTAATTGTTATTTTCGTCACTCATTATAATAGCCCTCCTTTATTATCTTTTTTCAAAGACCTTATCTATTAAGCCGTATTCCATAGCTTCTTTTGCACTCATAAAGTTATCTCTGTCGGTATCTTTTTCTATTGTTTTTAATGTTTTTCCTGTTTGTTTGCTAAGTATTTTGTTTATGTCTTCTTTAATTTTCAAAAGTCTTCTTGCATGGATTTCAACATCGCTGCTTTGACCTTGGAAACCGCCAAGAGGCTGATGAATCATAACTTCACTGTTTGGAAGGGCAATTCTTTTTCCCTTTGTTCCGCAAGCAAGCAAGAATGCACCCATTGATGCTGCCATACCGATACATATTGTAGATACGTCGCATTTGATGTAATTCATTGTATCATATATAGCCATACCGGCAGTTACACTTCCTCCCGGAGAGTTGATGTAAAGTTGAATGTCTTTTGAGCTGTCTTGAGCTTCCAAAAATAACATTTCTGCAACAACAAGGTTTGCAACCTCGTCGTTTATTTCTCCGGTTAAAAATATAATTCTGTCTTTAAGTAATCTTGAGTAGATATCATAAGAGCGTTCTGCTCTACCTTCATTTTCCACTACCATTGGAATTAATGGCATAAAAAGTACCTCCGTATTGTAGAATTATTTTGCTTCTTCTTCTTCTTCTTTTACCTTGGCATTTTCAATTAGGAAATCAAATAATTTTCTTTGTTTGATGAAGTTGTTGATATAATCTTTTGTTGTATCATCCATTGTTTTCTTGAAGTCTTCAACTTTTTGATTATAAGCTTTTGCAAAGTTTGCGATTTCTTCTTCAACTTCTTCATCTGTTGCTTCAAAGTTTTCAACTTCCATAAGTTTTGTAAGTACCAATTCTTGTTTTACGTCATGTTCAGCTTGTTCTTCGAATAATTTCATGAAATCATCTTCGTTTTTGCCGCCGTTTTGACTTTTCATTACATCATAGTATGTTTTAGGGTCAATTCCACTTTGCATGATTTGTTGTTCAAATTGAGCTTTTACGTCTTCTGCTTTTCTTTCGATCATGCATTTTGGAATATCAATTTCAGTGTTGTTGCAAACTTCTTCAACGATTGTGTTGATAGCTGCTCCTCTTAAATTGTTTTCTCTTTGTTGTTTGATTGTTGCCTTTAAGTCTTCTTTGTATTCATCAAGAGTATCGAATTCGCTTACGTCAGCTGCGAAATCGTCATCAAGTTCAGGAAGTTCTTTTGCTTTTACTTCATGGATTTTTACTTTGAATACACTGTCTTTTCCTGCTAAGTCAGGAGCATGGTATTCTTCAGGGAATGTTACGTTAACATCAACTTCTTCACCTGCTTTTTTACCGATAAGTTGATCTTCAAATCCAGGAATGAAAGAGTTGCTTCCAAGAACTAATGGATAGTTTTCGCCTTTTCCGCCTTCAAAAGCTTCATCTCCTACGAAACCTTCAAAGTCGATAACAACTGTATCTCCTTCTTTACTTTCTGTGTCTTCAACGCTTACTAATCTTGCGTTTTGTTCTCTTACTCTGTTAAGTTCGTCTTCAACGTCTTTTTCTGTTACTTCGTATTCGATAGGGTATATTTCGATACCTTTGTATTCGCCAAGTTCAAATTCAGGTTCTAATTCAACTTCAATAGTAAATGTAGCACCTTCTTCTTTGCTTATGCTGTCTAATTTTGTCATTGAAGGCATATTTACTGGTTTTAAATCATGTTCTTTGATAGCTTGTTCGTATTCAGCTGGGAAAGCTTCGTCTAAAGCATCTTCAAAGAATATTCCTTCACCGAATTTTCTTTCAATAATTTGTCTTGGGGCTTTTCCTTTTCTAAAACCGTCAATGCTGAATTTACCTTTGTTTTTTTTGTATGCAGCATCGATAGCTTTGTTAAAATCTTCTGCGGAAACAGTAATTGTAATTGTTGCCACGTTGTTTTCTTTTTTATCTAATATTGAACTCATTTATAATTTTACCTCCTAAGTCCCATCTAATCAAAATAGTATTATATCATAAATGACGAGAAATTCAAGGTTTACGAGAGTTTTGTTTGTAATATATGTTTATTTTTTTTGTTTTTTTATAAATTCATATTACCTTTTGATTTTAGCTATTTCTTTTTCAATTTCTTGTAAAAATTTTTCTTTTACTTTTGAAAAAATTTCCTGTTTTCTCCATGCAAAAACCACTCCTACTTCCATTTTGGGTTTTAGGGGAATAAAAACTAAATTGTTTTCTTTTGTACCTTGAATTATCTTATCTAAGCAAAGAGCATATCCTATGTCTTCCATAACCATTAAAGATGCATTATATAAAAGATTATATGTTGCTTTTATGTTTAAAGATTCAAAATCACCGGAAATAAAACCGCTGAATTCATTGTTTACTATTTGCTGTGAAGATATTATAAGAGGAAGTTTTTTTAAATCTTCCTTTGTTATATATTCTTTTTTTGCAATTTCACTGTCGGCTTTTGCTAAAATTCCCCATGTATCATGATAAGGAAGTTTTATGTAGTTATATTTTTTTATGTTTACAGGCTCAATGAAAAGGGCAAAGTCTAAAAGACCTTTATCCAGTTTTTCTCTTATGTCGTTGGCATTTCCGCTGGTTATGTGAAACTTTACGTCATGTTGTTTAGAAAAGTTTTTCATTGCTTTTGCTATCATTCTTACAGAGTATGATTCACCGCAGCCTATATATATCTCTCCCTTTAAATTTTGTCCTAAATATAACATTTCTTCTTTTGTTTTGTATGTAAGCTCTATTATTTCTTTTGCTCGTTTTTGTAAAATTCTTCCTTCTTCTGTTAATGTTATTTTCTTTCCTCTGATAAAAAGAGTTTTTCCAAGCTCCTCTTCAAGTTCTTTGATTTGTCTTGAAAGAGGAGGCTGGGTCATATTTAAGACTTTTGCGGCAGAAGAGATACTTTCTTCTTTTGCAACGGTTAAAAAATAATTTAGTACTTTTATATCCATTTAAACGTTCCTTTATAAGTATACTTTTAAAGTATATTATCTTATATAATATATATATTTAATATTATAGCATTTAGGATTTATAATTGAAAGAGAAGTAGTTTATTAAAAAGGAGATAACATGGAATTAAAAGATTACTTAAATCATTTAAACGAAGGTAAGGTAGTTAAAGGCGGAAGCGACGTACATTTATATATGCATAAAGTAAGCGATGAGGCAAGAAGAATTACATCACAAATAAATGGGGAATATCATACAAACGATAAAATAAGAGAATTATTCTCAAAACTTATCGGAAAAGAAGTTGATGAAACATTTGCTTTGTTTCCACCTTTTTATTCTGACTGTGGTAAAAATATAACCGTTGGTAAAAATGTATTTTTTAACTCCGGCTGCTGTCTGCAAGATCAAGGAGGAATTGAGATAGGGGACGGTTCACTTCTTGGGCATAACGTTGTAATAGCAACACTTAATCACGATTTTAATCCAAATAAAAGAAGCGATATGCATCCAAAACCTGTAAAAATTGGTAAAAACGTATGGGTTGGCGCAAATTCTACAATAGTACCGGGAGTAACCATAGGGGACGGAGCAATAGTTGCCGCAGGGGCTGTTGTAACAAAAGATGTTGAAGCAAATTCAATCGTAGGAGGAGTTCCCGCAAAGTTTATTAAATATATTAGTGAAGAATAAAGCACGGTTGTTACCGTGTTTTTTATTTTTTTGTTGATAATTTAAGTATTTAAGAATATACTTAAATAAAAAAATTTAGGAGAAGTTAATGAAAAGTAAATTTTATGCGGTTGTTTCAAATAATTGCGTGGCCTGCGGTGCTTGTATGAAAGTATGTCCAAGAGAGGCCATAAAAGTAAAAAAAGGAGTAAGAGCTTTTGTTGATGAGTCTTTATGCGTTGGATGTGGTCTTTGTGTTAATACATGTCCTGCTGGAGTTATTAGCAAAGTAGAAAGGGGAAAAGATGAATAAGAAAAAACATTGGTATGATTATTTATGGATATATACACCACTATATTTGATTTTAGGTTTATTTAACATATTATTTGCATGGCTTGGAATGATTGAATTTTTAATTCCTCTTTTTATTGCATTATTTGGAGGAGGAAAAGCTTTTTGCAATAAATATTGTGCAAGGGGGCAGTTATTTGATATACTTGGTAATAAGTTAAATTTATAAAGAAAAAAAGTTCCTCCAAAATTTTTATCTTCTAATTGGTTTAGATATTCATTTTTATTATTTTTATGAGTATGTTTGTTTTAATGATAATAAACACCATAAATGTATTTTGGGGAATTAATGATTTAAAGGAAGTAATAAAAATTTTATGGACTTTTAAGGTTCCTTTTGGATTTTCTTATACTTCGTCTATTTTCCCTGACTGGGTAGCACAGTTTGCATTTGGAATGTATGGAATGATGCTTACATCTTCTATTTTAGGTTTTGTTACTATGTTATTTTTTAGACCTAGAAGATGGTGTGTGTACTATCCTATGGGAACAATGACACAGTGCGTTTGTAAAATAAAGGAAGGTGGTTTTAGTGGAATTAAAAGCGCAGAAAGTAAGTGATGTTTTAAAAATAATATCAAATAAAAATCGTCTTCTTATTCTATGCTATTTGGAAGAGGGAAAATTAAGCGTAGGTCAATTAAGCGAAAAAATAGATTCCATTTCCATGGCTGCAATTTCACAGCATTTAAACGCACTTAAACTTGCGGGGATTGTAGAAAACGAGAAAAAGGGTTTAAGTGTTTTTTATCATATAAGTGATATGAGAGTTGTTGAAGTTATGAAAACTTTAAAAGAACTTTATTGTAAATAAAAAAAGAAAGTATTTATACTTTCTTTTTTTAAACTTCGTTGATGATTTGTACATCTTTCATTTGTTTTTTTATGTATTCGATGTTTACATCTTTTATCCATATATTTCCACTGTCAACTCCTAGTTTATTTCCGTCAATATAACAGATAAGCTTTGTTGAGTCTTTGAAATATACATATAAGATTTCGCTGGTGGATTCTTTGTTTCCAAGAATTTGAATTTTATAATTGTCCAAAGATCTTATTATTTTTGTTATTTCGTTGTCGTTTCCGCTTATGGATTTTTTTTCTTCCACAACTGACATGAAAGGCTCGCCTTTATATTTAATGTATTCTATTTTTGTTATTTCTTTACTAGCTATTTGATTATCCAGTACGTTAGAAAGCATACTGCTTTTTGCAATCTTTGGAGTTAAAAATAAAATTAAAATGAGTACTATTCCTATAATAATAAAAGGAATATATTTTTTTTTGAAATTTAAGTTGATTTTAGAATTCATTTTACTTTAATTATTTTAAATCCTTTCCTTTATAACCTATTACTTCCATTACAGGTATTACGAACATAAAGCCAAGTCCTTTGGTTTCTATATTGCCAAGGAGTTTCATAACTTCTATTTTTACTTCGTCTAGTTTTTCTTCGCTTTTGATGATTGAAATTATCGTAACGTTCTTAGGTTTGTTTCCACTCAAAATTTTTCTGATAGAAGTAAATGTATAATCTTCATTATTATAATGCATGTTTACTTTTCCAAGTCCCGTTGAATTAAACAGAGTTCCTCCCACTTCGCATCTGGATAATATTTCATGCACGTCATCCACCAAATACATATCGTTTAAAATGATAAACAGAGCATACATTTTTCTACCTCCACACGTATCATATATAATTTAGTGTAACACAATTTTTTAAAAAAATCTAATAAAAAACAGAGGTTTGGTATTTTTTCTTGTATTTTAAATTTAGTTAGGGTATAATTAATAAATAATTAGACAATTTCTAAAGATTATTTAAAGAGAGGTTGATATAATGGCAAAAAGCAAGCTTCAAGTATCTAATAAAAGGGTTAATTACGAACAAATTGATACTATTGTGGGAAGTGATATAACTTTTATCGGAGATCTTGCAGCCGGTGGAAACGTAAGATATGAAGGTAACTTAAAAGGTAATGTTAATTTATCCGGTAATATTATTGTCGGAAGAAATGCATTTATTGCAGGTAACATTAATGCCAAAAATGTTCATATAATAGGTACGGTGGAAGGAATTGTTACATGTGAACAATTAAAAATATTATCTACCGGTAAACTAACCGGAGACGTTTATGTTGATAACATCATCATTGATGAAGGTGCTATTTTTATAGGTGCATGCAAAACAAAAGTTGCAGATGTGAAAGATGAAACTCAAATAAGCGAAGCAATGGCAAGCGATAAAGATGTAGACTTAGACACAAAAGAATCTGAAGAAGCTTAATTTGTGATAACCTTAATCTAAAGTTTAAATAAATTCTTTATTGAAAAATTTAAACAATTTAATTATTTGGAGGTAAGAAAATGAAAATAACAAAAGAAATGGGAATTATGGATATAGTAAACAAATATCCTCAAGCTGTTTCAGTATTTCAAGCATACGGAATGGGATGTGTAGGATGTATGGCAGCAAGATTTGAAACATTAGAAGAAGGAGCTATGGCTCACGGAATCAACGTTGACGAACTTGTTGATGATTTAAACGAAAATATTTAGTTTTAAAGCCTCTTTTATTGGAGGCTTTTTTTTGAGGAGATTTATGGCGAAACATTTGTATGAAAATATATACGAAAAAGCAGATTATGTAAGAGAGAAATATTTTGTTGATACTTATCCCGTAAGTTTTGATAAATTTGATGAAATCTTTGAAGATTTACATTATAAAGTAAAATTTTTTGATAATTGCGATAAGTCATGCGTTATCGGAAATATGCTTATTGTAGGTAATACTTCAATGGATGAAGAAGAATTTTTAAGGAAAAATTCTACACTAAGCGATGAAACTAAAAAAAGGAGAGAGGCTTTGGCTCATGAAGCAGGACATTTGTTCTGCCACAGCATAAATCAGCTTGAAAGTATAGACTTATCCCTTAATAAAGAAGAAGCTCAGGCTGATGCTTTTTCTTTGTATTTTCTAATCCCCGATGATTTATTTGAGAGTTTTTATAAAGAGTCTTATAATTCTTATGGCTCTTTTAATTATTATGAAGCCAGTGATACTTTTGGGGTTACGGTTGAATTTATAAAAAAGAGAAAAAAGTATTTTGAAAAAAGTATGAGACACGAAAAAGAAAGGTTCTTTGATGATTTTTAAAACTTCCTTAATATATGAGGAAGTTTTTTTGTGACTAAAATGTGACCAAATGTTCTAATATTATTGCAATTTATCTAGAAATATATTATCTTTAATTTATTCATATGAAGAGGAGAGAAAAAATGAATATATCAAAATGGCTATGGCTTATTTCAACTCAAAATATCGGTGCAAAAAGAGCAATTGATTTATATGACTATTTCGGTTCAATTGATGCGGTATATGAAAATGACAATATAAGCGAATATATGAATATAAAAGGTATAAATATGGATACTGCAACAAGAATGGTTACCGACAAGGATTTGAAAAAATACGATAAAATAATAGATAAAATGTATAATGAAAGCATAAACTACATTACCATGGACGATAAGTATTATCCTTCTGTTTTAATGGATACATATGATTATCCTCCCGTGCTTTTTTATAAAGGAAAGAATCTTTTTATTGAAGATAATCCTATGATTTCAATGGTTGGAACAAGAAGGGCAAGTAATTACGGCATGAATGTTGCTAAGCAGTTTGCAAGAGAATTTTCAAATAATGGACTTGATGTTGTAAGCGGTATGGCAATAGGAATAGATACATATGCTCATAAAGGTGCTCTAGAGGGAATGGGTGATACCATAGCTGTTTTAGGATGCGGGGTTGATAAAGTTTATCCTAAATCAAACGCAAAGATATATGATGAAATAATAGAAGGAAGAGGGATGGTTGTTAGCGAATATTTGCCAGGAACGGAACCTTTAAGTCATCATTTCCCTGCAAGAAACAGAATAATAAGTGGGCTTTCGCAAGGAACTGTTGTTATAGAAGCATCCTTTAAAAGCGGGTCTTTGATAACTGCAAAATATGCTAACGAACAGGGAAGAGAAGTTTATGCAGTTCCGGGAAATATAACTTCCAGAGTATGCGAAGGCAGTAATACTTTATTAAAAGACGGTGCCAAACTTATTTTAAGCGCAAATGATGTTTTGGAGGATTTATATTATATTTTAAAAAGACCTGGTATGCATAAGGTTACGGAAATTATAAAAGAAGAAGATTATTATGAAGAGGATATTTTGAATAAATATAATTTAACTAAAGACGAAAAGCTTATATGTGAACTTATAAGAGACGGTGATAATACAGCTGACTTAATAAGCAGAAAGCTTTCAAAAGAAATAAACTTTATAAATTCAACCTTGACAATGTTAGAAATAAGAGGTATTGTTATTAGCACAGGCGCAAAGCTTGAGTTAAGATAGCTTTGCAGTTTATTATTACTTGAAAGGAGCAGTAGATGTCTTATAGATTAGTAATAGTCGAATCACCTGCTAAAGCGAAGACAATACAAAAATATCTTCCAAAGGATTGTAAGGTTGTAGCATCAAAAGGACACGTTATAGACCTTCCAAAATCAAAACTTGGAATTGATATTGAAAATAATTTTGAACCTGAATACAAGACCATAAGAGGTCAGGGGGAAAGACTTAAAAAACTTAAATCTGACGCAAAAAAAGCGGATGAAGTCATTCTCGCAACTGATAACGATAGAGAAGGAGAAGCTATTTCTTGGCATATCGCCAACTATCTTGGTCTTGATTTGAATGATAAAAACAGAATGGAGTTTTTGGAAATTACTCCATCGGCAATAAACAACGCCATTAATCATAAAAGAAAAATAGATATGAACATAGTTGACGCACAACAAGCAAGAAGAGTTCTTGACAGACTTGTGGGATATAAAATAAGCCCTGTACTTTGGAGTAAAGTACTTCGTGGACTTAGTGCGGGAAGAGTTCAGTCTGTTGCTCTTAGAATGATTGTAGACAGAGAAAATGAAATAAGAAACTTTGTAAGTGAAGAATACTGGATAATGGACGGTATTTTTAACAAAAAAGATACAAAAAAAGAATTTTTCAGTAAGCTTGCTTTAATAAACGGTAAAAAAGCCCAAATAAATAATAAAGAAGAAAGCGATAAAATAATAGAAGAATTAAATAAAAATGCTTTTATTGTAAAAGACGTTAAAAAAGGAGAGAAGAAGAAAAATTCTCCACCTCCTTTTGAAACAAGTTCTCTTCAACAAGACGCAAGCAATAAACTTGGTTTTTCAATTTCTAAAACAATGATGCTTGCTCAACAATTATATGAAGGTGTTGAAGTTGAGGGAATAGGACAAATAGGTCTTATCACTTATCTTAGAACTGATTCTACAAGACTTTCAAAAGAAGCAGTTGATGCGGGAAGTAAGTTTATAAAAGATAAATATGGAGATGAATATCTTGGATATACAGGTCCTAAAGGCAAAAACAACAGTAAAATTCAAGATGCCCATGAAGCAATTAGACCTACTGATGTAAATTTAACTCCTGAAAAATTAAAAACATCTCTTACTGCTGATCAGTTAAAACTTTATACTTTAGTTTACAACAGATTTTTGGCATCTTTGATGAGCCCTGCTGTTTATGATACTTTAAGGGTTGATATAGAAAACGGAAATTATACATTCCGTTCAACAGGTTCAAGGGTAAAATTCAAAGGTTATCTTGAAGTTTACAGTTATGCTTCAAAGAAAGAAGATGAAAATGAAAGTATACCGCTTATAGAAAAAGGCGAAGAGGTTTTATTAAAAGAATTAAAACCTGCTCAAAAATTCACACAGCCTCCTGCAAGATATAATGAGGCAAGTCTTGTTAAGGTTTTAAAAGAAGAGGGAATAGGAAGACCTTCTACATATTCTCAAATAATCAATACAATAAAAAACAGAGGATATGTTGAACTTGACCAAAGAAGATTTGTTCCAACAATGATAGGGGAAGCCGTTGATAAACTTTTAAGGGAGAATTTCGAGGATATAGTAGATATAGATTTTACGGCGAACATGGAAAGTAACCTTGATGATATTGAAGAAGGAAGCAAAAAATGGAAAGACGTAATATCTGATTTTTACAAAGGACTTGAAAAAGAACTTGAACATGTTAAGGAAATTGAAAGAATAAAACTTCCGGAAGAACAAACCGATGAAGTATGCGAAAACTGTGGTAAACCTATGGTTATAAAATACGGTAGATTTGGAAAGTTTATGGCTTGTAGCGGTTATCCAGAATGTAAGACAACAAAGGCTATCGTTAAAGAAATTGATGCTTCTTGCCCAAAATGCGGCGGTCAAATTGTTGAAAGAAAAAGCAAAAAAGGAAGTGTGTTTTACGGATGTAAGAACTATCCTAACTGTGATTTTGCTTCTTCACAAAAACCAACGAGAAAACTTTGCCCTAAATGCGGAGAAATTTTATACGAAAGTAAAGGTAAAAAGAAAAGTTTATTTTGCAAAAACAAAGAATGTAAATATAAAGAAGAATTATAAAAAGAGAGGAACCTCTCTTTTTTTATGTAAAATTTCTATTGCTATTAATTTATTTGTTTACACATGAGTAATAAAGGTATATAATATGTTACGTATACAGTAATCATAATAAAAAATACATAAAGGGGATACAATCAATGAAAAAAGCATTATTTAAAACAGGATTTATGTTTATTCTATTTTTTTGATTATTAATATTTCCATTAAGCTCAAATCAAGTAAATGCAAAAGAAGTTGCAAATGGAACAGGATGGAGTCTTGATGATAGCGGAGTTATTACCATAACAGAAGATATTTCTGATAATACTACTTATGAATGGCAAACTCATGCATCAGAAATAAAGGAAGTTGTAATCGTAGATGGAGTAACAAAAGTGCTTTCTAGTGCTTTTTATTCAAATAATGGCGTAAATTACAGTAATTTAACTAAAGTTACATTATCTTCGAGTGTTGAAGAAGTAGGTTTATATGCATTTGCCGATAATCCTTCACTTGTAGATGTTAATCTTAATGATGAGTTAAAATTAATAGGTAACCTTGCTTTTAAAGGAGCCGGATTTACACAAATTACATTGCCAAGCAATGTAGAACTAAATTCAGATGCTTTTCAAGGATGTAATGTAACTTCTCTTACAATTCCAGCAGGAACAATTTGGGGTGGCGGAAATGCTTAGTTCTCTCATTGTCATTATTTAACGGAAGTTGTTTTTGAAGATGGAATTACTGATGTAGGTCAATCAGTTTTTATGGATTGTCCAAACTTAAAATATGTATGGATTCCAAAATCAGTTAAAAAAATAGATTTAGGTGTACTTGCAGTAAAAAATTTATGTATTATAGGTTATAAAGGAAGCGGTGCTGAAGAATACGCTAATTCAGGTACAGCTGAAGTAAATAATATGACATTCTATGCAATTGATGGAGATAGCCATGATTATGCAAATTGGAAAGTAGTAAAAGAAGCTACTTGTGAAGAAGAATGTTTGAAAGAAGGAGCTTGTTCAATTTGCGGTACAAAAGGAACAGAAGTAATTCCTGCAAAAGGATATTCTTTTGACGAAGGCGTTATTACAAAAGAACCAACAACAAAAGAAGAGGGCATAAAAACTTATACATGTAGTGTATGTAAAAAAACAAAAACAGAAATTATTCCTAAGTTGACAGACGGAGATGTAAGCGAAGGCTCATCAAATACAGACAAGACTGAAACAAACAATACACAAACTGTTCAAACACCAAAAACAGCAGATACTTCAAATGTAAACATGTGGATTTTAGTAATGAGCTTATCTATTGTTGCTCTTTTAAGTACTGTAATAAAGGTACAACATAAAAATAGTTAATATGTAAGATGCTATGATTTCATAGCATCTTTTTTTATTAAAAATAAATATTTTAGTTTTATTAAAAATAAAATGGATTTTATAGTATAATATTAATAACAAAAAGCGAAAAGAAGTAAAGGAGAAAAGTATGAATAATTTTTATTTTCATTTACCTACCGAAGTTTATTTTGGTAAAGGACAGATAAAAAAATTACCTGAAATTTTATCCGGCTTAGGTAAAAAAGCACTTTTGGTTTATGGTGGAGGAAGTATTAAAAGAAGCGGGCTTTATGATGAAGTTTTATCTTTATGTAAACAAAGCGGTACTGAATTATTCGAACTTTCAGGAATTGATCCAAATCCAAGAGTTGAGTCTGTAAGAGAAGGTGCAAAAATTTGTAAAGAAAATGATATTGATGTTGTCTTGGCGGCAGGTGGCGGAAGTACCATAGACTGTGCAAAAATGATTGCTGCCGCAGCAAAAAGCGAAGAAGATGCTTGGGAACTTGTAATACATCAAGATAAAATAAAAGATGCTCTTCCTATCATTGATATTTTAACTCTTTCTGCAACAGGTTCTGAGATGGACCCATTTGCAGTTATAAGTAATATGAAAGAGAATATGAAAATAGGGGTTACCAGTGAGCTTTTTAAACCTAAAGCATCAATTATGGATCCAAGTTATACATGTTCTGTTCCTAAAAATCAAACAGCTGCCGGAACTGCCGATATAATGTCTCATATTTTTGAAAATTATTTTTCAAACGTAAAAGAAGGCTTTATGCAATCAAGAATGGCAGAAGCATTATTAAAGACTTGTATAAAATACGGTCCTATTGCTTATAATGATCCTGAAAATTATGAATCAAGAGCAAATCTTATGTGGGCTTCTTCATGGGCAATAAACGGACTTCTTAGCTCAGGAAACGAGGTTGAATGGTGTGTTCATCCTATGGAACATGAACTTAGCGCATTTTATGACATAACACATGGTGTAGGACTTGCAATTCTTACTCCAAGATGGATGGAATATGTTTTAAATGAAAATACTCTTGATAAATTTGTTGAATACGGAATAAACGTTTGGGGAATTGCGCCTCATAAGGAAAAAGAAGAAATTGCTAAAGAAGCAATAAAAAATACATATGATTTCTTTAAAGGACTTGATATTCCAATGACTTTAAAAGAAGTTGGAATTGATGAAACTCACTTGGAAGAAATGGCAGAAAAAGTAGGGGAAATAAAAGGAGCTTATAAACCTTTAAATAAGGAAGATATGTTAAATATTTATAAGATGTGTCTATAAAAAAAAGAGGAGAAATCCTCTTTTTTATTTTATATAATATTATGTTAAAAATGAATGTAAATTGTTATATCCTTATATAATATTTTTACTTAAGTTTTTTATTTAATAAAAAAAGGAGCCTCAGCTCCTTTTTAGTGTTTTACTATTTTTTCCATAATCCGTGAAGATTACAATGTTCGTAAGCTGCTACGAATTCATCTCCGTCAGCAAGGATAAATTCAGCTTTTGGTGCATCACCTGGTTTTAAGTTTTTAACTTGGTGACCAAGTTTTGTTTCAATCCAAATGAATTCGATGAAGTGTTCTTCAAGCATTGGATGTTCAACTTCACCTACTTGTACGCTTACTTTGTTACCGTCAACTGTTACAGCTGGTACGTGTTTTTCAAAAGCACCGTCTGTTTGACCTGGTTTTAATTCTTCCATTTTTTCTCCGCAGCACATTACAGGTACTCCTTTGTTTACTGCAAATACTACGATGTTTCCACAATGTTTACATTTGAAAAATTTGGCTTCCATTTTTATTCCCATCCTTTTCTTAATTTTTTATTTTTAATAAATGTAGCTATTTATTAATTTCATTTACTATGTTTTCAGCTAATACGTCAAGTTGTTGTACATTTTCATCACTTAATGCAGATTTTATTGTAATATCTCCATCAATGTAGTTGATATTTTTTAATTTTTCAACGATTGCTTTCATTTTCTTTGTTGCCATTGGACCCCATGTTCCGTTTTCAATGAATGCAACGTTTCTGTTTTGAAGATTATGAGCTGCTATTTCATGAAGAAGTGTTTCCATTTTAGGGAAGATTTCGTTGTTGTAAGTTACTGATGCAAATACAATTGTTTTATATTTGAAAGCATCAGATAAGATATATGAAGGATCAGTTTTTGATGCATCGTATACTTTTACATTTTTAACGCCTTTATCAGCGATTTTGTCTGCAAGAGCATTTGCAGCCTTAGCTGTATTTCCGTAAACTGATGCATAAACAACCATTACAGAATTTTCTTCTGCTTCATATGTGCTCCAGTGATTGTATTTGTCTAAAATCATTCCGATATCGTCTTTATCTCTCCAAAGATGTCCATGAAGAGGGCAAATTAGTTCAATATCAAGTGTTGCAGCTTTTTTAAGTAGAGCTTGAACTTGTGGACCGTATTTACCAACGATGTTTGTGAAATATCTTCTGTTTTCATCAATCCAGCCGTTTTCATAATTTACTTCGTCTGTGTATAAGTTTCCGTCAATTGCTCCGAATGTACCGAAAGCATCTGCTGAGAATAAAATTTTATCTGTTACGTCATATGTTACCATAGCTTCTGGCCAGTGAACCATTGGTGCCATAACGAAAGCAAGAGTATGTTTACCTGTGTTTAAAGTATCGTTTTCTTTTACGATTAAAGCTCTTGAATCAATATCAAAATCAAAGAATTGTTTAATCATGTTAACTGTTTTTTGGTTACATACAACTTTTGCTTCAGGGTAGCGGTACACTACTTCGCTAAGCATAGCGCAGTGGTCAGGTTCCATATGATTTACAACGATATAATCAAGATTTTTTCCGTCTAAAACTGCTGTTAAATTTTCAATGAAATCTTCTCCTGCTATTTTGTCAACAGTATCGAATAATACGTTTTTTTCATCAAGTAAAACGTATGAGTTGTAAGAAACTCCGTTTTCAACAGGATAAATGTTTTCGAATAATTCAATTCTTCTGTCGTTTACTCCAATAAAATATAAATCTTCTTTTACTTTTCTGACATTTTTCATAATTTACAAATTTCCTTTCCCTTAACTGTTTAAACATAGTTGTTCTAGTTTTTCCAAATTTAAAATTTCTATATGCTTTTTGCTTACTTTTATTAAATTTTCTTTTTGCATTTTCATTAAGCTTCTGGATAAAGACGGCCTTTTTACTCCAAAGAAATCAGCCATATCCTCTCTTGTCATGTATATTCTTACTTTGTTGTTTCTATCTTTGTTTTCAAGTAAATACAAAGATATTTTCTCTTCCAAAGTCGTTGCTGAGAGAATATGTATTTTTTTCATAAGAGCAAGGGATTTATCTGCCTGAAGATGCATGATGTTTCTTATTAACATTTTATGAAACTTACAGGCTCTTTCGCATACATTAAAGAAGAAATTCCAAGGAATTATGAGTACTGTTGATTTTTTTGTTGATATTGCATCATAATAATTGTAATCATTAGATTCACCTTGAAACAAATCTCCAAATATTTCTCCGTCATTTATTTCATAAAATATGTTTCTGTTTCCCGACGGATAATCTTTTACTATCATTACTTCGCCTTTTAAGAGAACATATAAGTAATTAGGTTTGTCTTCTTCTTTAAATATGAGTTCATCTTCTGCATACTCTTTAATTTTTGATTTTGAACATATCATCATTTCTTCTATTGATTTTATGTCAATATCATAAAACAATTCGGATTTTGCTATTAAACCATAATCCATCTTTTTCTCCCAAATACCATAAAGCATGTTTAATGAATTTTCTATATAGTAACAAATTATAGAAATAAATTCCGTAACATTTGTTACATTTTTATAGATTTTACATTAAAAATTTATTAAAATCAATCAAAATTTTACAAAACTAAAAAAATTTAATAAAATTATAATATAAAGAGGTGTTTATGTTGAATATTAGAATAGAAGAAGGGTATTTGTATAAAGAGGAAATAATAAAGGAACTTTTTAGGGAATATACGAATATGCTTGTGGAAAATGATGAAGAATTTAAAAATTATCTTGAAATTCAAAACTACGATGAAGAGTTACATGATTTAGAGTTAAAATATTCTAAACCATGGGGAAGGCTTTATATTGTTTTTTGTGATGATAAACCTGCAGGGTGCATTGCGCTAAAAAAATTAGATAAGGTAAACTGTGAGATGAAAAGGCTTTATGTAAGAAAAGAATACAGAGGTAAGAAAATAAGTGAAAAACTTATAAATAAAATTATCGATGACGCAGTAAATATAGGGTATAAGCATATGCTTTTGGATACTCTGCCTTTTTTAAAGAGTGCCATTCATTTATATAAAAAATTTGGTTTTTATGAGATTGAAAGTTACAATAATTCTCCTATGGATACTTCAATATATATGAAGCTGGATTTAGATAAAAATCAGTTTGCCGAATAAATTTTTTTAATTGTAATTTATAAATTTTATTTATAATGGTAAGTTATCAGTAAATAGCAATTCATCGTTTAGTGATTTTGATATTAATTTAATTATAAAAAAATAAAATAATACTCTCATCGTAAACATCAATACACATTAAAACAAATCAATATTGCATATTCATAAAAATATTGTTATTATTATAGAAAACATTTTGAACAAATAAAAATTGAGGTATAGATATGTCTGAAGATAAAAAAACTATTTTAAGCGGTATACAATCAAGCGGAGAATTTACAATAGGAAATTATTTCGGAGCAATAAAAAACTGGGTTGAACGTCAGGATGATTATAACTGTATGTATTTTATAGCAGATATGCATGCAATAACAGTAAATCAAGTTCCTGCGACTTTAAGAAAGAGATCTTTTGAATGTGCGGCAATGCTTCTTGCAAGCGGTATCGACCCTGAAAAATCTCTTTTATTCATTCAGTCTCATGTTCATCAACATGCAGAACTTGGCTGGATACTTAACTGTTTTACTCATATGGGCGAACTTTCAAGAATGACACAATATAAAGATAAATCAAAAAATCAAGGTGAAAACATAAAAGTAGGACTTTTTGATTATCCTGTTTTAATGGCTGCTGATATTTTATTATATCAAGCGGATCTTGTTCCTGTGGGAGATGATCAAAAACAACATCTTGAACTTACCAGAACAATAGCAAACAGATTTAACAATACATTTTCACCTACTTTCAAAGTTCCTGAAGGTTATTATGGTGAAAGCGGAGCAAGAATAATGTCTCTTCAAGATCCAAGTAAGAAAATGTCTAAATCAGACGAAAACAAAAACGGATTTATTTCAATGATAGATAAAAAAGATGTAATTATGGCAAAATGTAAAAGAGCCGTTACAGATTCTGATATGAATATTATTTACGACAAAGAAAACAAACCTGGAGTTTCAAATCTTCTTGAAATATATTCTTGTGCTACAAACAAAACAATAGAAGAAGCCGTAAAAGATTTTGAAGGAAAGAATTACGCATACTTTAAAACAGCTGTAGGGGAAAGTATAGCAGACAGACTCACTCCTATTCAAGATGAATTTGAAAGACTTTGTAAAGATAAAGCATATGTTAACGAAGTTTTACAAAAAAGCAGTGAACAAGCAAGCTACATTGCAAACAAAACACTTAGAAAAGTTAAAAAGAAAGTTGGATTTTACAGTTTATAAAAAGAGGAGAGATCTCCTCTTTTTTTATTGTATATAAATTATGTATGAGGTTAATTTAGTGTTTTTATAATAAATAAATGATATAAAGGATAAGGTAAATATAGATTACAGTTTATAATTACTTTGACTATATTTATAAGATATGTTTACAATGTATGTTTGTGAATTTAAAAGAAGATATTTATTTGATATCATGATTTTTTATAAATAAAAAGGTAAATAAAAAATATGTTTTATCATTAAAAACAATAAAGTACATATAGAAATGTATTTATAGAATAAACTTTTTATTAATAAATTTTATATTATAAAAAAATTAAAAAAACAGTTGACAAAGGTTAAAAATAATGATACCTTATATACAAGTTAGCAATGACTAACAATAAAAATAAAGGTGAAAGAATTATACCCATATTTTTTTAACCGTATGTTAGCAAATACTAACAATATTTATCTCTTTTATATATGAATCGGATATGTTTCGATTTATAAAAATTTCTTTTCATTACATTATAGAATTCAAGGTACCGTGACATATATGTTTTAGCCTTCCAATTATTCCCTTCACGGTACCATGATTTTCTATAAATGGAGGTTAATATGATTGAAAAATATTTAATTGAACATTGTTCTCCAACCCTTGCAAATCTTAAAACGGCAAATTTGTTTTCATTTAAAGTTAGTGACATTAAAACTTTAAAAGAAAGTATAAGGGCATGGAATTATGAGCTTAACGAAAAAGGTATATATTTATCTTTGCTAAATGTGAAAAATAACTTAGCCCTTGTTTATGTATACAGAAGAAAAAAACTTGAAGAAGATTTAAAGAAGGACGGAGTAGGTGAGATATTAAATATTTACGGATATAAAAATACTAATATTTATTATGCAATAAACACATTAAAAGAAAGGCTTAATTTTAGCGATAATTTTCCTCATGAAATAGGTTTATTTCTTGGTTATCCCATTGAAGATGTTAAGGGATTTATAGAAAATCTCGGTAAGAATTCAAAATGCTCGGGGTGCTGGAAAGTTTATTCAAACGAGTGTGAAAAAATAAAAATGTTTAACAAGTTCAATAAATGCAAAAAAGTATACTCAATGCTTTTTAACGGCGGCAGGTCAATTTCTAAACTTGCTGTTGGCATTTAAAATAAATATAAGCGAGGTATAAAATATAATGAGTAAAGTGGCAGTTGTATACTGGAGCGGAACAGGTAATACAGAAATGATGGCTCAAATGGTTGAAGCAGGTATTGTTGAAGCAGGCGGTAGTGCAAGTGTGATGACAAGCGCCGAATTTAATTCAGATATGATTGATGAATTCGATGCTATTGCATTTGGTTGCCATTCAATGGGAAGCGAACAGCTTGAAGAAAGCGAATTTGAACCAATGTTTAGAGAAGTAGAAGATAAATTAAGCGGAAAGAAAATTGCTTTATTTGGTTCTTACGGTTGGGGAGATGGCGAATGGATGAGAAACTGGGAAGATGAGTGTTCATCTGACGGTGCTACTATGGCACATGAAAGTGTAATATGCTGTGGAGCTCCTGATGATTCAGCTAATGAAGATTTAAAAGCTCTTGGAAAAGCTCTTGTTTAATTTACCCCCCTAAAATATATAATTACTAAGATGCAGAAACCTTTCTGCATCTTTTTTTTGATAACAATATAAAAGTGATTAAATTTAATGTTTTAATATCTTATAAATAAAATATTGTTTTTTTTTATGTGATAATATAAAATATATAGAAAACGTAAATAAAATATATAAATATATAGAAAATCATAAAAACAAAAATATTGGGAGATTTGTATGAAAACACATGAATCCAGAGAAGATTATTTGGAAACTATACTTATTTTAAAGAAAAGACTTGGAAACGTAAGAAGCATAGACATTGCAAACGAGCTTAACTATTCAAGACCAAGTGTTTCAAGAGCGATAAAATTAATGAAAGAAAATGAGTATATAACCGTTGAAGAAAACGGGCTAATAAAGCTTACTGATCTTGGAGAAGAAGTAGCAAAATCTATTTATGAAAGACATACAATAATCGGTAATATGCTTATGAAACTTGGAGTAAGTGAAGAAACAGCATTTGAAGATGCTTGTAGAATAGAGCATGTTATAAGCAAAGAAAGCTTTGAAAAAATAAAAGAACATGCCGGTGATTTCATAAAAGAATAAATGTATATATAAATAAGAAGCAAAGGGTTTTTCTTTGTTTTTTATTTTTTTGACAAAAGATTATTTGCAAGTAGTTAAATATTATGTTAAAATAAATTGACTTTAACAGACAAATAGATATTTGTGAAGTTTTTTTAGGAGGTTAATATGATTTATACACAAGAAGTAGAAAACATGTGCGTAGTTAAAAAAGGCGCAAATCATGGCCCTGCACCTATTCCTGAAGAAGGTAAATGGGTTAAATCAAAAGAAATCAAAGATATAAGCGGTCTTACACACGGTGTAGGTTGGTGTGCACCTCAACAAGGAGCTTGTAAACTAACATTAAACATCAAAGACGGTATCATAGAAGAAGCTTTGGTTGAAACACTTGGATGTTCAGGTATGACTCACTCAGCTGCTATGGCAAGTGAAATTTTAATTGGTAAAACTTTACTTGAAGCATTAAACACAGACTTAGTTTGTGATGCTATCAACACAGCTATGAGAGAATTATTCCTACAAATCGTTTACGGAAGAAGCCAATCTGCTTTCTCTGAAGGTGGTCTTGCTATCGGCGCTGGTCTTGAAGATTTAGGTAAAGGACATAGAAGTCAAACAGGTACTTGCTATGCTACAAGCAAAAAAGGACCTAGATACTTAGAATTATCTGAAGGTTACATAACAGAAATCGGTTTAGATAAAAATGATGAAATCATCGGTTACAAATATGTAAATCTTGGCGTTATGATGCAAAACATTAAAAAAGGTGTCGATCCTATGGAAGCTATCGAAAAAGCTAGCGGTAAATACGGTAGATTTGACGATGCAGTAAAAACAATCGACCCAAGAAACGAGTAGGAGGGAGGAAATAAAATGGCATTATTTGAAAGTTACGAAAGAAGAATTAAACAAATCGAAGAAGTTTTAAATAAAGACGGTATCAAATCATTAGAAGAAGCTAAACAAATCTGTGATGATAAAGGTATCGATGTTGCAGGTATCGTAAAAGGAATCCAACCTATTTGTTTTGAAAACGCATGTTGGGCTTACACAGTAGGTGCGGCACTTGCTATTAAAAGAGGAGCTACTACTGCTGTAGAAGCTGCAAAAATTATTGGTGAAGGTTTACAAGCATTCTGTATTCCTGGTTCTGTTGCTGATGACAGAAAAGTAGGTCTTGGTCATGGTAACCTTGCAAGTATGTTACTTTCTGAAGAAACAGAATGTTTCGCTTTCCTTGCAGGTCATGAATCTTTCGCTGCTGCTGAAGGTGCTATCGGTATCGCTAACTCAGCAAACAAAGTTAGAAGCAAAGACTTAAGAGTTATCTTAAACGGTCTTGGTAAAGATGCTGCTCAAATCATTTCAAGAATTAACGGATTTACATATGTTCAAACTCAATTTGATTACTTCACAGGAGAATTAACAATCGTTAACGAAACAGCTTACTCTGACGGCCCAAGAGCTAAAGTAAGATGTTACGGTGCTGACGATGTTAGAGAAGGTGTTGCAATCATGCACAAAGAAGGTGTTGACGTATCTATCACAGGTAACTCAACAAACCCAACAAGATTCCAACATCCAGTTGCAGGTACATACAAAAAAGAATGTATCCAAGAAGGTAAAAAATACTTCTCAGTAGCCAGCGGTGGTGGTACAGGTAGAACACTTCATCCTGATAACATGGCTGCAGGTCCTGCTTCTTATGGTATGACAGATACAATGGGAAGAATGCACTCTGACGCTCAATTTGCCGGTTCTTCATCAGTTCCTGCTCACGTAGAAATGATGGGACTTATCGGTATGGGTAACAACCCTATGGTTGGTGCAACTGTTTCTGTTTCTGTTGCAATCGAAGAAGCTAGTAAATAGTTTTGTTAAAGTAAATTAAAAGATACCTTGTATAAGGTATCTTTTTTTATTTATAAGAGTTTAGATAAAATAAAAATTTGAAAAATAGTGATTTATTTTATGAAAAAATTATATAAAATTTATAAAATCTATTTGTGAAACATAAATAACATATTATAATTAAATAAATAAAAGTATCTAAATCAAAGGAAATATATGATTTTTTTTTAATGAATGTATTTTATGTAAAAAAATCAAAAATTGTAAAAAAAACTTCAAAAAAATTAAAATATGCTTTGATTTATGCGGTTTGTATGATATAATATTAAACTGCAAGATTTATATTTAGGAGGATAAAATGGAAACAGTATTATTGGTGTTGATAATAGTATCAAGCCTTGGCTTAATTGCAAGTGTAGTATTGCAAGAAGGTTCTACTGCAGGCATGGGTGGTGCTATTTCAGGCGGTGCCGAAGGTTTATTTGGTAAGAAAAAAGCTCATGGTATGCAAGGACTTTTAAATAAGATTACTTTAATATCAGCAGTAGTATTTTTTATATCAATTTTTGTTTTTGACCTTCTAACAAAATAAAACAATATAGTAAAATTAATTTCGGAGGAGAAAAATGAGTGTTGAAACTTTAAAGTTTTTTGCCCCTGTTGCGGGTATTATAGCGCTTCTTTTTGCGTTATATCTTGCTTCTTCGATCAATAAAGTTGATCAAGGAACAGATAGAATGAAAGAAATTTCATCTCACATTCACGAAGGTGCTATGGCTTTCTTAACAAGTGAATACAAATATATCGTTATTTTTGCTGTAGTATTATTCGCTATTTTATTTGCATTAATAGGTTGGGAAACAGCAGTTTGTTTCTTAATTGGTGCTTTATTCTCAGTTTTAGCTGGTTTTTTTGGTATGCAAGTTGCTACTAAAGCTAACTCAAGAACAGCTGCTGCGGCTAAAGACAAAGGTATGGGTGCTGCGTTAAAAGTTGCTTTTAACGGTGGTAGCGTTATGGGTCTATGTGTTGTAGGTCTTGGTGCTATCGGTGTTAGTATCGTATACATGATCTTTGCCGATGTAAACATCATCACAGGTTTTGGTCTTGGAGCTTCTTCTATCGCTTTATTCGGTAGAGTTGGTGGTGGTATCTATACAAAAGCTGCTGACGTTGGAGCTGACCTTGTAGGTAAAGTTGAAGCTGGTATTCCAGAAGATGACCCAAGAAACCCAGCTGTTATCGCTGATAACGTAGGTGATAACGTAGGTGACGTTGCAGGTATGGGTTCTGACTTATTTGAATCATATGTTGGTTCTATTATTTCTGCAATGACTCTTGGTGGACTTTTACTTGGAAGCATGGAAGCTGTTATGTTCCCATTAGCTCTTGCTGCAGTTGGTATCATTTCTTCAATTATCGGTTCTTTATTCGTTAAAGGCGGAGAAAATTCTGATCCACATAAGAGCTTAAATCTTGGTACATATGTAAGTGGTATTCTTGTAATTATCGCTGCTTACTTCTTAACAACTTCTTTACTTAAAGATATTACATACTTCTATGCTATTATTTCAGGTCTTGTTTGTGGTATCTTAATCGGTAAAGTTACAGAAGTTTACACATCTGAAGATTACAAATCAGTTAAGAAAATTGCTAGTCAAAGTGAAACAGGTGCTGCTACAACAATTATTTCTGGTCTTGCTGTTGGTATGATGTCAACTGCTATTCCAATTATCTTAATCGTAGCTGCTATTTTACTTTCTTATATGTTATCAACAGAAGGTTTATATGGTATTGCTCTTGCTGCTGTTGGTATGCTTTCAACTGCAGGTATGACAATTGCCGTTGATGCTTACGGTCCAATCGCTGATAACGCTGGTGGTATCGCTGAAATGGCTGAACTTGATGATTCTGTAAGAGAAATTACAGACAAACTTGATAGTGTAGGTAACACAACTGCTGCTATCGGTAAAGGTTTCGCTATCGGTTCTGCTGCTTTAACAGCTCTTGCTTTATTCGCATCTTACTCAACAGCTGTTGGTATCAAAGCTATTGACTTACTTGATGTAAAAGTTATTGCAGGTTTATTCATCGGTGGTATACTTCCTTATGTATTCTCAGCAATCACAATGGAAGCTGTTGGTAAAGCTGCTAACCAAATGATTGAAGAAGTTAGAAGACAATTCAGAGAAATTCCTGGTATCATGGAAGGTAAAGCTAAACCAGAATATTCTACATGTGTAGAAATCTCTACAAAAGCTGCATTAAAAGAAATGATCGTTCCTGGTCTTCTTGCAGTAGTAGTTCCATTACTTGTAGGTTACTTCTTAGGTGCTACAGCTCTTGGTGGTCTTCTTGCAGGTGCACTTGTAACAGGTGTATTAATGGCTATCCAAATGGCTAACTCAGGTGGTGCTTGGGATAACGCTAAAAAATATATTGAAGGTGGAGCTCACGGTGGTAAAGGTAGTGAAGCTCACAAAGCTGCAGTAGTTGGGGATACAGTAGGTGACCCATTCAAAGATACTTCAGGTCCTTCATTAAATATCTTAATCAAATTAATGACAATCGTTGCATTAGTATTTGCTCCATTGTTCATGTAATAGAAAATTAAAGCCTCTTTATAGAGGCTTTTTTTATTGTAATTTTAGATTGTATTTTAATAATATAAATTTAATATATTTTTATTGTAGAAGTAGTGATAAATTAAAGTAAAAATTA